>JAVBTG010000216.1:0-6175 GCA_031556275.1 Opitutales bacterium | reverse complement strand
CCTGCCGCTGGTAGGGGCGCAGGAAGTCCGGCAGGGGCGTTTCGTCGCCTTCCGTCGCGGAGAGCCGCTCGCGCCATTGCAGCAAGCCCGCCGCGATGTTGAGCTTGAGCGAGGGCTGCCCGAACAGCGAGAACAGCATGTAGTTGGGCAGGATGCCCGAAAGCGGGTTTTTGAGCACATCCTTCCAGTCGAGCAGCCATTGGGCGCGCTCGCTGGGCAGGCGGACGAGGCCGCGCCCCTTGAGGTAGACAGGGGCGTCCGGCTGGCGCAGGAGCTTTTTGCCCTCCGTCAGGTTCAGGCGCTCGCGGCCCATCGAGAGCGTCCAGTCGAGCTTCAAATGGTCGGCATCCTTGACGGAGGCCTTGCCCGCCACCTGCACGTCGCGCACGCCGCGGGCGAGGAAGGCGAATTCCGCGCATTCGTCGACGGCGAAATATTTGCGCCAGTTGTCCAGTTCGTGCAGGATGAATTCGGGGACGCGGTCGTACCCTTCCGTGCGGTAGCGGCCCTTGGCGGCGTCGAGGCCGAACCCGCTCTTGCGCGCGAGGCTCGCCAGACGGATGATTTTTTCGCGCTCGTGGGCCGACACTTCCTCCTTGGCCTTCAACGGGCTCAACGCGGAAACGAACTTGCCGGAGCCCTCCCAGAAAACGTCCATTACCAGCCCCGCGGGGGAAGGTTCAAATTTTAAGCGCAAACGCCGCGCCAACGCGGGCGGGTTGGCCGAGGGCGCTTGGCGGGCTTTTTTGGCGGAAGGCTTGCGCTGGGGCGCCTCGTCCGAAGGCAGGGCGGATACCTCCTCCGAAACAAGTTCCTCGATTTCGTAAAGGCCCGCCGCCGCGAGCGCGTGGGCGTAGGTTTCGCGATCGGTGGAGCTGCGCACCTGAAACGCGCCGTCTTTGGGCCAGTCCACCATCGCATAGCATTCGGCGGCTTCGTGGCGGGCGTAAACGCCCGCGCCCTGCTCCGTCAGCTCGAGCGTGTGCACCTCGTCGCGCTTGTAGAGCTCGCGCGCCATCTCCAATATTTCTGGGCTGAAGAAACGCTCCCAACCGCACGCAAGCTTCTCGAACCAAGATTCCAAGGCTCGATTGCTGTAAATGCGTTTGGGGGTGCGGTGCGCCATGAGGTCGAAACAGGCGTAAAACAACACCGTGAGCTTGCCCAAGATGCGTTTTTAATACGCCTAAGGGCTTATTCAACACCCCAAGCCCTATCCTGCGCAAGCGCGAAAATGGCCTTTTTTAGATTCGCAAACCCATGACACACCCTAATGTGTGTTATTTTCCGTAAAAAACAACATACACCGTAGGGTGTGTTTGGAAATTGAAACCGAGGATGCGACAGACGATTTTGAGTCAATTTTTCGGGCTTCGAGCCGAGGCGATGTAGAACATCGTCGAGGTGAGAAACCGGAAAAGGGGCCAAAATCGGCCAAGCAGCCGATGTGTTTGAATTTTCAGACACACCCTAACCCAGGCACGCAAACCAAGCGTGGTTGACGAGCGCTTAAAACGCGCCGACGCGCTGGGCCGAGGCCCAACTATAGACCTGCTCGTAAGTGCGGGCCGACTGGCCCCATGAGAAGTCGCGCGCCATGCCGTTGCGGCGCAGGGCGAGATAGTCGTCCTTGCGGTCGTAGTAGGTGGAATTGGCCCAGCCGATCGCGTAGTACAGGGCACCCGGGGTGGCATCGCTGAACAGGAAGCCCGTCCCCTCCCCTTTGTTTTCCACATACTGCTCGACCGTGTCCACAAGGCCGCCCGTGGCGCGCGCGATGGGCGGCGTGCCGTAGGCCATCGAATACATCTGGTTCAGCCCGCACGGCTCGAAGCGGCTGGGCATCAGGAAAAAGTCCGCCCCCGCCTCGACCAAGTGCGACAGGCACTCGTCGTAGCCGATGTGCACCCCTATGCGGCCCGGGTAGTACGCCGCCAGCTCGCGGAAGCGCTCCTCGACGGCCGGATCGCCCGAGCCCACCAGCACCAGCTGCAAGCGCATGTCGCTCATCAACCCCGGCGCGATGTCGGCCAACAAGTCGAGCCCCTTCTGGTCGTACAGGCGGGCGACCGCGGCGAAAATCGGGATGGTGTTGTTTTGCTCGAGGTCGAAATGGCTCTGGAGCATTTCCTTGCTGACGGTCTTGCCGTCCATCTCGTAGGCGTCGTAGGGGAACGGCAAATAGCGGTCTTTGGCGGGGTTCCACACCTCGGTGTCGATGCCGTTGACGACCCCCACGAGATCGCCCGCGCGCATGCGCAGCACCGGATCGAGCCCGCAGCCGTAGGCGGGCGTCTGGATCTCCTTCGCGTAATTGGGGGAGACCGTCGTGATTTTGGTGGCGTGGTACAGGCCGCCCTTGAGCATGTTGACGTTGCCCAAAGCCTCGAGACCGTCCGCGCGAAAAACGTCCCACGGCAGGCCGGAAAAGCCGAATGTCTCCTTGCCGAACATCCCCTGATGCTGGAGATTGTGCACCGTCATCACCGAGGCCGTGCGGCCCAACGGCGTGTTGCGGTCGGTCGTGTTGAGGTAGACGGGGATAAAACCCGTCGTCCAATCGTGGCAGTGCACGACGTCGGGGTACCACTGCAACTCGTGGCACAGATCGAGCGCGGCGCGGGAAAGGAAGGTGAAGCGCTGGGCGTTGTCGGCATGGCCGCCCCACGGGCCCGCGTAGATCTCGTGGCGGTCAAAAAAGCCCGCGTGCTCCAAAAAATACACGCGCGAAGTGGGCGCGCCCGGCAGGGACTCCTCCCACACCCGCGCGTATTCCCTGTGCCCTCCCCCCAGATTGGCCGCCAAGGATTCGCGCGCCAGACGGCGCTCGGCCGACGGTTTCACGGAGCCGTACAGCGGCGTCACCACGCGCACGTCGTGGCCCATGCGCGCCATTTCCTTGGAGAGCGAGCCCACCATGTCGCCCAAACCCCCCACCTTCGAAAAAGGAGCCACTTCGGGAGAAACCATTAAAATTTTCATATGCAAAAACAATGTTGGGCGGTCAGGATTCCGAGGGGGATGAAGGCTCCTCGTCTTCGGGAACCGGAATCCATGGGTGGTTGATCAAATTTACCAGAACCAAAAGCAAAACACAAGTAACCCCCAGCACGGCGTAGCCTGTGACATCGTGAACCGTTCCCTCGATCGCCTCGGGGCCGTAGGCGTAGGCCCACGCCGTCAAAAACAGGCTGCGCAGGATATTGGTGAAAATCGCCAAAATACCGGCCATGACCAACAGGAATATCTTGCGACCCCAGTCTTTGAAATAAATCGCCGCCAAAAAAGAACCCGCGAACAGGCACCCCGTCAACGAGCGGATGCCGGAGCACGCGTCGGCCACGCCCACCGCGCCCAGCGGCAGTTGCAGCACGTTGCCCTCCTGTGAAATGGGGTAGCCCAAAAAGTCGAAAATGGTGAATACGACGGCCGTCACCAACGCCAAGAGCCAGAGTTTTACGCGCGTCTCAAACACGATGAGCATGGGAGCCGCGATCATCCATGACAACGCGGGGAAGCAGAACAGGCCCGACAAATGCAGGCGCTGGGAGACTGAGCGCGGCGTGCCCTGCGCGGAGGTCTCCCCGGCGATGTAGGCGATCGCCAGCCAGAAAAGGCCGAAGCCCAGCGTGATGCCAACCGAGCTGAATTCGTTGATGCCCGTGACGATACGCAGGAAAACGCCGAGGGCAAACATCAGCATCGAAAGCAATGCCATGGCATACATGGCGGCGCCCACCAGACGACCCCATAGGGAGGTAGCGGAGTCCGGAGATGTTTCGCCCGCGGTGCCGACCAACAGCGCGCGGATTTGCGGCCAGCGGTCGTAGACCACGTACAGCACGAACACCGGCACCAGAAAACCGAACTCGTAGTCCTCGCGGTTGAGCCAGTAGTACAGCTGGTCGGAAATGACGAACGCCGCCATCGCGAACAGCAACGCGGCGGCCACGCGCTGAGCAACCGTCAGCTCCTTGAGGGCGACGAACAGCTTTTCAACAAAGGTCGGCGGTGAGACGGGTTGGGTGGCGTCGGATTCGGGCATACGCAGACCGCCACTGTAATGCGCGCGCGGCGGGCGGGCAAGGAAACTTTGGCAGGCGGGAACGCGGCGGCAAAAAGGGGCGCAATCGTTTTGCTTTTTGGAGGGCTTTTGCTAGCATGACGAGAACACCCCATGCTCATGTTGCGTCATATCGTTTCTTGCGCGTTGCTTTTGATCGCCAGTGTGTTTCCGGCGCGCGCCGTTGTTTCGGTGATTCCGACGGGCAGGGGTTTTGATCTCTACCCCGTCAATCTGCGCGTGGGGGCGGACGCGTTTTACTACTCGGAGATGTTCGATCCGGGAATTTACGGGGCAGGGGTTATTGTGGCCAATGTGGAGGCCGGGCATATCTGGACGGGGCATGAGGCCCTGAACCACATGAACACCGCCAACTTTTACACCGGCGTCGGCGCGGCAGGGACGATCGACGGGCACGCCACCATGGTCGCCGGCATCATCGGCGGCATCGGGCCGGAGGTGGCACCAAGGCAGTACGACTACCTCTCGCTCGGCATTGCGCCCGCCGTCACGCTGCATTCGGGCGCGTTCGCCACGGAACTGTACGCCGACGGCGCGTTCAATTTTTCCGCCGCCTCTTTCTACAGCACTTACCGCCATTTTTTTGGGATGGCCGACGTCATCAACAGCAGCTGGGGCGGTTGGGGTATTCCCGCTTCTGAAAACTGGATCGCCGTCATGACCGACGCTTTCGCGCGGGAGGACACGCGCACCACTTTTGTCGTGGCCGCCGGCAACGACGGCTATGGCGCCAACAACGTGCGTTCCCCCGCCAATGGGTACAACACTATCAGCGTGGGGGCCTCCGGCGGGCCGCATGCGTTCGCGCAAATGTCGCAACTCAGTAGCGGCGGGCCGGGAGATTTTTATAATCCTGTGACGGGACAGACCGTCGTCGGGGTGCGCGCACAGGTCGACATTGTGGCGCCAGGCGAGTCGATCGCGGGGCCATTTTACAACCCCGATGATACTTCCGTGACTGACATGTACACCATCGCCAACGGCACGAGTTTGGCCGCACCGCAAGTGTCCGGAGGGGCCGCTCTACTCAACGAAGTTAGCCGCGTGTTGGAAAACAGCGCAGTGGAGGGATGGTCTGAAAATGCGCGCGACGGACGCGTGATCAAGGCAGTACTGATGGCGACGGCCGACCGCCTGCAAGGATGGGACAACGGCCAAAGCGCCGAGGACGCGGTGCCGTTTTCGCTGCGGTCCGATTTCGGGGTGATGACGTATGAATTCGACGCCGTCACGACAACGACGCAGGCGCTCGACTGGACGCAGGGCGCCGGCTCCATGAATTTGGAGCGCGCGCTGGACACTTATCTTTTCTACAACGGCGGGTGGGCCTTCGGCGAGGTGGCGATGGATGACTACGGCGTTTTTAGGGAAATCGGCGAACTCGCGGCGGAGCAGACCCTCACCGTCACGCTGACGTGGTACGCCGACCGCACGGTCAATACGGAACTCGAGGACGTATCGCTGCTGGAAGCCTCGGACGAGGACTACGCGCTCGCCGATTTGGCGTTGACCGACCTCAACCTTGAACTGTGGCGGCTCGACGAAACGGGATCATCCCTGATCAGTGCCGTGGCGGCCTCGCGCTCGCTTTACAACACCGTCGAGCACATTGTTTACGACGTGCAGGAAGGCGGGCAATACGCCGTGCGCGTGGTGCACGACGGCATGACGTATGGGGATTATCTCGGGGCCGAAGCCTTCGGGCTGGCGTGGGCGCTGATTCCGGAACCGGCTTTCACCGTGTTGATCGCGGGATTCGCGGCGTTCTTGGCCGTCGCGCGCAGGCGGCGGGGTGCCTAAAAAGAGCGGCGCCCCCATCCGCATTAGGGCGCCGCAGGCGAGCGGGCCACACCAGCCCGCGAACCATACCTATCTGACTACCCACAAGGCCCGCGCGGGATGCTGGCTTGTTCCCATTTTTTTGCGGGGGAGACGGGATGGCGGGGGAATTTGAGGGCGCACAGTGATTTTTTTAGTTTTAGGGAAAATTTTCTGAAGTTTATTCTGTTCTTTATCAAATAGTTAACGTTTTTTGGAAAAATTTGTATGTAAAACGCTTGCATTCATATAGGCTCGATCGTAAGATCATGA
>JAVBTG010000153.1:0-21807 GCA_031556275.1 Opitutales bacterium | reverse complement strand
TCCGGACGATATTTACGGCGGCCTCGCCCTCGGCACGGGCCGAACCTATTCAGGGCAGGCTCTTGCGACTTTCAGCGCAGGGACGTTCACGGGCTCCCTGCAAATCGGCAACGTGATACCCAAGACGCAAGTGGCGACGCTCTCCATTGTCGGAGACAAGGCCTCTATCACGGGATCGAACAAGAATGAGCGCCTTTGGATCAATGACTCCGGCACGGTCGTCTTTTTTCTCAAAGAAGGCGGGGTGTCGACGCTGGATTACTCCAAAAGCGGGATATGGCTCCAGAAATCGGCGAAGATTATCGCGGACGGCACCGATTACACGGGCGGCGCGCGCACGTTGAAACTGATCCGCGCGGGGGCCGTGCGCGACGCCGGCATCCAGCTTCAGACGAGGGGGTTTAGCCCCGGGTATCGGGCAAAGCTCCAATGGAGCACGGGGAACAGGGAGAAGGAACTGGTGCTTTCCATCACGCAGGAAAAGTGACGGACGGACGGCATCGCACACGCATTATTTTTTCACTCGGGCTTAAATTCAAAACACGCCATGCTCAATTTCGATTATCAAAACCGCACCCGCATTGTCTTCGGGAAAGACACCAGTAAAAATGTCGGGCAATTGTTAAAGCCGATCGCCAAAAAGGTGCTGTTGCACTATGGCAGCGGCAGTATTAAGCGAAGCGGGCTGTATGACGCGATTGTCGGCTCGCTCAAAAAGGAGGGGGTCGATTTTGTCGAGTTGGGCGGGGTGAAGCCGAACCCCCGGCTCGCGCTTATTGAGAAAGGCATCGCTTTGTGCAAAAAGGAGGGCGTGGATTTTGTTTTGGCGGTGGGTGGCGGGAGCGTCATCGACTCGGCCAAGGCGATCGCCGCCGGTGTGTTTTGCGAGGGGGATATTTGGGATTTTTACGCCAAAGGCCGTTCGCCGGAACGCGCTCTGCCCGTGGCGAGCGTGCTGACGATTCCGGCGGCCGGGAGCGAGTCTAGCCCCAACAGCGTGGTCACCAACGAGGCTACGCAGCAAAAGCTCGCGATCGGCTCCCCTGCCCTCGTGCCGGTGTTGAGCGTGGTGGACCCGGAGCTATATTTCACGCTGCCGCCCGAGCAGGTCGCCTATGGGGTGTGCGACATGATGTGCCATATTTTTGAGCGCTATTTCACCCAAACAGCGCACACCGACGTGGTGGACGGGTTGTGCGAGAGCGTTTTGCGCTCCATCATGCGCAATGCCTTGCGGTTGAAGGAAAATTCCCAAGATTACGACGCATGGGCCGAGATCGCTTGGGCGGGGACGCTCGCGCACAACGGGCTTTTGGGCGTGGGGCGCGCGCAAAACTGGGCCGCCCACCGTATCGAGCATGAGCTGAGCGCCATTTACGACGTGCCGCATGGGGCGGGCCTCTCCGTTGTGATGCCCGCGTGGATGGACTATGTGCGCGGGGAAAACTTGCCGATGTTCGCGCAGTTCGCCGTCAATGTCATGGGGCTGGACGGCGGCTCGCGCGACGTGGAGGCGTGCGCGCGCGAAGGCGTTGCCGCGTTGCGGACTTTTTGGGGCCGGATGGGGTTGCCGCTGACGCTCATGCAATTGGGGATTCCCCAAGACGCGCCGTTTGAACTGATGTCCAAAAAGGCCACGAAATGCGAGGGCGGCAAGGAGATTCCGTTAGAGGGAGTGAAGCCGATCCGCTGGCAGGATGTCATGCGGATTTTGGAGTTGGGGCGCTGATAGCTATTCCTTGATGCGGTGCTAAAATAGTAGAATTTTGTACACTATTTCTTTGCACTGTGCGGGAGGATCGGGTACACTGCCCTTTTTTCTGCAGCATGAGCGGCGATTCCTTAGAAAGTCTTTTAAAAAAGCATTTCGGACACGGGGCATTCCGTAAGCCGCAACGGGAGGTTGTCGCCTCGATTTTGGAGGGGCGCGACACCCTCGCCATCATGCCCACGGGGGGCGGGAAAAGCCTTTGCTACCAGTTGCCCGCGTTGTTGAAGGACGGGGTGACGCTGGTGGTTTCGCCGTTGATCGCGCTGATGAAGGACCAAGTGGACGCGCTGTGCGCGCGAGGGGTGGCGGCTGCCATGATTAACAGCTCGCAAAGTTGGGACGAGCAAAAGCTGGCGCTCGACCGGATGAAGAGCGGCGAATTGAAGCTCGCCTATATCGCGCCCGAGCGGTTTCGCGCGCACAGTTTTCTGCGCGCGCTCGCGGGGGTAAAAGTGTCTTTGTTCGCGGTGGACGAGGCGCACTGCATCAGCCAGTGGGGGCACGATTTTCGGCCGGATTACATGCGGTTGAACGAGGCGTTGGACATGGTCGGGCGGCCGCCCTGCGCCGCTTTCACGGCGACGGCGACGCCGGAGGTGAAGGCCGATATTCTCAGCCAGTTGAAATTGCGCGAGCCTGCCGTTTTCGTTTCGGGATTTGCGCGGGAGAATTTGAGTTTCCACATCCGCACGGTGGAGAAAAAGGCGCAAAAGCAATCGCGCATCCGCCAGATTATCGACACGCATAAAACCGGCATTGTCTACTGCGCCACGCGCAAGACCGCCGAACAGGTGTCCGACGATTTACGGCACGACAAGGTGCGCCACGTTCTTTACCACGGCGGTATGACGCCTGAGCAGCGCGACCGCGCGCAGGAGCAGTTTATGAACGGCGACTATCCCGTGGCCGTGGCGACCAACGCTTTTGGCATGGGCATTGACCGTTCAGACATCCGCTTTGTCTGCCATTATGAAATGCCGGGGAGCGTCGAGGCCTTTTATCAGGAGGCCGGACGCGCGGGGCGCGACGGGTTGCCCGCGCATTGCGAAGTGCTGTTTATGTACGCCGACAAGCGCGTGCAGGATTTTTTCATCGACGGGGCCAACCCCGATTTGACGCTGATCCGCCGCGTGTACGACGTGCTGCGCCAAAACGCGGGGCACGACAACGAGGTTTTTATGACGACGGACGACATCGCCGAAATGGCGGCCCCAGACCGCCGCGCGTCCGCCGCCAACGGCATGGCCGTCTCCAGCGTAATTTCCCTTTTGCGGCGGCAGGGGTTGATCGAGCGCTTCGACATCCCCAACAAGCGCGTGCGCGGCACGCGGCTGCTCCAACCGGACATGGCCGGGCGCGACATTCATTTCCCGCCCGGGGCGCTTGAGCAAAAACGAACGCGCGACGAGTCGAAGCTCAAGGCGGTTATCCAATTCGCCTACACAAAAAGCTGTCGCCAATCGTGGATTTTGGATTATTTCGGCGAGGCCGACGCGGAGCCGTGCGATAAATGCGACCGCTGCGCGCGGCGCGGCGTGACGGCTGCTGTCGTGGAAACGCTTTCTGAAGAAGAGGCGACCGAGGTGCGCAAGGCCCTCAGCGGCATCGCGCGGCTGTCGTATTACGCGGGACCGCGTCGGTGGGCGGCGCGTTTTGGCCGCGACAAGATCCTCAAATCGCTCATGGGCAGCAAGGATGAAAAAATCATCGTCGCGCGGCTCCACGAGCTGACGACCCACGGCATTTTGAAGGCGCACGGCAAACCCTTTGTCTCTGCGCTGTTGCGCGCGATGGAAGATGGCGGATTGGTGGCGGTGGACGACGGGGAGTATCCCGTCATGGGCCTGACCGATGCGGGGGTTGCCGCCATGCTCGACGGGGGCGATATTCGCATGGAATATCCGCGCGAGTTGTCGAAGCTGGCCGTTGTCGCGAAGAAAAAGTCGCCTAAAAAACAGGAAAAAGCCGACTTCGATCCCGACGAGGAACTCGACGACGACGACGAGGCGCTTTTTAATAAACTTTCCGCCAAGCGCAACCAATTGCGTTTTTTGCGCGGCAACGTCCCCGCCTACGCGATTTTTCCCAACAGCGTGCTGCGGCAGCTGGCGGTTCTCAAGCCACGGACGGCGGAGGAAGCGATGGGCATCAAGGGCATCGGCGAAAAGAAAGCCAAGACGCTGTTGCCGAGTTTTCTCAAAATCATTGCTTCCTTTGGGGACGAGCTGTAGCTCCCTGCGAGCAGTGTCTTAATGCTCCACCAAGTGAAATAACAACGTAATTATTGAATTGATAAACCGCCCTCTTTCGTTAGGCTGTGTTTTCGTAACCCTCCTCACATATTCCCCATGCATTTCTTCAAAAAACACTGCCTTTGGGTCGCCGCCTGCGCCATGGGCGCAACTACTCTTTTTGGCGCGCCCGATATCGTCTTGTTTGATTTCGAGGGGGCCGACCCGCTCAGGGGATGGACGAATGACGGCGACGCTTTTAATGTCGTGGAAAAAAGCGCGCCCTACTACGGCCGCATCACCGTCCAGAACGTGGAAGGAGCGCACTTTTTGTACTCCTTCTATCCGGATCCGAATCCGAACAGGCGCAACAACCATCCTGTCGGCGCGCTGACTTCGCCCGAATTTAGGATCGAGCGCGATTATATCAATTTCATCTTCGGCGGCGGACGCGGCTGGCCGGAGCGCCTCGGCGTGCAGCTTGTCGTGGACGGCACAGTGGTGCGCAGCTCCACGGGCCGCGAATCGCGCCCCGGGGTCTCCTTCAAAATGCTCCCGCTGAATTGGGACGTGAAGGCGTTCAAGGGTAAAAAGGGCAAACTCGTTTTCAACGACGCCACGCCCTACGGCTCCGTCGGGGCCGACGATTTTATCCAGAGCGACACGCCAAAGGGCTTTCGCTCCGACGCCACCGAGCGTTTTCGCGAGATGTACCGCCCCGCCTACCACGCCACTGCGGGGCGCGGCTGGCTCAACGATCCCAACGGGATGTTTTACTACAACGGGCAGTGGTTCCTCGGCTTCCAGCATAACTACGTGGACGCGGGCGGCACGGGCTGGGGGCTCACCGTCAGCAAGGATCTGATCCATTGGACGGTCAGCGGCGAGACCGTCCCCGTGGGGCTGACGGGCCAGGCGTTTTCGGGCGGAGCCGCGATCGACTGGAACAACACCAGCGGCCTGAAAAAAGGCGAGCATCCCCCCATTCTTTTGTGCTACACCCTTTTGCCTCCGGGCAATGGCGGCTACCCCGACACGCCGTTTAGCAAGGTGCCCAAGGCGGATGATTTGAGGTTCTACCCCGCCATCACCTACAGCACCGACGGCGGTAAGACGTGGACGAAGGACACCACCCCGCTTTTCCAGTACGACAACCCCGAGATGCTGACTTACGAGAAAGGGCGTAAATACACGCTCGACGGCGGCAAGACGTGGGTGGACGACCCTACCCCGCTTCTCGGCGCGGGCGGCTACCGCAACGACCGCGACGGCAAGTTTATCTACTACGCGCCGGCCAATGAATGGATCATGATTTGGCATCTGTCGCAGAACAACGACCGGCCAAACACGGCCTTCGGATTGTACCGCTCCAAAGACCTGAAGAAATGGGAGCTTTTCCAGACGATTCCGGGCATGTGGGAATGCCCGGACTTCTTTGAAATCGAAGCGGTGGACGCAAAAGGCCGCTCCACGGGCAAAAAATACTGGATCGTGGCGCGCGGCGGCGTGAACTATTTTGTCGGCACCTTCGACGGCAAGGAGTTCAAACCGTTTTCCGCCAATGATCCCGAAAAGCCCTATGAGCAACTCGCCTTCGACGACCCAAATTTTGAGCAAGACCGTTTTTTGCGCCGCGTGAATTTCAAGTCCGGTTGCTACGCGGCCCAGATGTTTGCCGACGCCCCCAACGGGCGCAATGTGCAAGTTTCCTGGCTCTCGGAGGGCAAGCTGGCCGACAACATGCCGGGCTCTCCCTTTGAAAGCGTGCTGAGTTTCCCCGTCGAACTCACCCTGCGCGACACCGGAAAGGGCCTTGTGCTGGAGCACGTGCCGGTGAAGGAAATCGAGCAGATTTACAAAAAAACCCATAATCCCAAAAAGATCGCGCTGCAGGAAGGCCTCACGCAAAACCCGCTGGTCGTGCAGACCAATTTATTGGATATCGACGTGACTTTTGACGCGGGCACGGCCAAGAAATTCGGCCTCGTCGTGCAAGGCGAAAAGATCGTCTACGACGTGAGGGAGCAAAAGCTCTACGCCTTCCGCGAATACGACCCGAAGCAGGACAAATGGATTGAAAAGTCTACGCCCGTCCCCCTGAAAGACGGAAAAATCCAACTGCGCGTGCTGGTGGACAACTCCTCGATCGAAGTGGGAATCAACAACGGGATTTACCGCACCACGATGCTCGTTTACCCGCAGACCGACACCCCGCAGCTCGACTTCATCTCCGAGGGCGGCAGCGCGGGCGTCGAAAGCCTGCGCGTGAGCGAGCTGGACGCCGAACAGGCGAGCTCCAACGCCCCCGGCCTCTACCGCGAGGAGCCGATGCCCGAGCTTCCGTAAAACCGCGAAAAGCCCCGTTCGAAATGAGCGGGGCTTTTTTGTGTTTTTAGGTCAGAACCCTGTTTCGCCTTGAGTTCGCAGGCACAAGAAGTCATTAGTCTACACATGAAAAAATTAGCAGGGATTGCGGTTGTGGCGCTTTTTATCGCAGCGGCTTGGATGTCATTCCGGGGTAAACCCGCGCAAGTTTCAGGCCGCACGGAACTCCAGTCGCTGATGCGTTGCGCGCCCTTGGCACCCGCCGTCTTCATCGGTCTGGCCCAAGACGAGGATTTCCAGTATGGACTCAATGCCGACAAAGGGTTCGTGGACTTCATGGATGCCTTGAAGACGAGCCCGACGATCGCCAACCAAATCTCGCAATTTCTCGACGCGTTGCCGCCCGAGGCCAAAAAAATAACGGACTCGCTCATTGATCCCAAAAATCCCGTCGGCTCGATTTTGGAGATGACGGTGGATAACTTTGTGGCGACGGCATTCTGCATACCGACGATTGACTGTTCAAAAAAAGAAACGCCGGAATTCATCGGCGTGCTGACCCTGCGCCACGCCTCCAAAATCCCCGGCATCCTCGACCAGATCAAAGGATTCGAACGCAAAACCGTCGCAGGCAAACAGGCCTACGTTTCCGAAGGCGTCTTTATCTGCGTGGCGGACAAGCGTGTGGTGCTTTCAAATTCCGAAACGCTGGCCGCCGCGCTTTTCGAAGCCTTGGACGGCAAGCTACCCGCGTCCGCCCTGCCCGACAATCAGCGCTTCAGATGGCTCAGCAAGGGATCCCTCTTCGACATCGGCGGGCTGGTTGTGTTTTGCGATTTTTCCGCCATCACGCTGAACCTGAGCAAATCCCAACGCGCCGAATTTGAAAAATTCGACAAGGTTTTCGGTTTTTCCGGCGCAAAAGCGTTTGGATATTTCGCCTCAAATCAAGGATACCGGTCGGCCAAGGCGAAGATGGGCGTAGTATTCGAAGGCAGGAGCCTCATCAGCAAGCTGGCCTCTCAAAAAAGCCTCCATCCCAAATCCGTGCTCAAACGGGCGATTCCGCAGGCCGACTACGCAGTGGGATGTGCCGTGCCGACCCTCTCGAAAGACACCCTCCAGCAACTCACGGCCCTTTTTGCGGACGAACCGAATTTTGCCGCCGCCGTCGATTCGCCGGTATTCGCGGCGCTCAACGGCAACCTGAAACAGATCGACCTGTCGGCCTCAAATTTGATCGGCATCTTGCAGGAAGAAACCCCCACGGTTTGCGTTGCCTTGTCATTTGAGGACCTCGGCAAAGCGATGGGGGCCTACCCCAACCTTCAAACCTTAATCGCCACATTCTTTCCCCAAAAAGAAACCATCGACGGGAACACGGTTTACAGCACGCCCGGGATCCCGGGGATCACGATGTCGCCCGTCCATCTGATCCAGACCGCCGACCAACGGCTCGTGCTCACCAACATCCTCGACGCCAAACAGGCGCTGGCCCTGCTCAACGGCAAGGGCGCGTCGCTTCTGGAAAACGACGAGATCATGGTTCTGTCCGACAAACTACGCCAAAACGCGCTGTTTGCGGGATATGAAAATGACAAAAACATCATGAAACTCCACGCGGCTTACCGGAAAAAGCTCGCCGCGGATTTGCCCCCCGGGTCATGTCCGCCGGCAGTTCGCCACGCCGCCTTTTTGGACACGTTCGCGGACCTGCTCAAGCAGATGGACATCGTGTTCGCCGGATACGCCGATGGCAGCACCATCTCCTGCGATTTCCTCATTTATCCGGATTTCGACTTCCCCGCCGCGGCCAAAATGATCCGCGAATTGAAGTAGGATTGGGCATATAAAGCAAGCAGCCCCGTTCGCGTGAACGGGGCTTTTTTGTGTTTTTAGGCCGCGGCCTTGTTTCCTCTTGAGTTTCTTGCCCCAAAAGTCATTAATTTAGCTATGAAAAAATTCGCAGCCATTGTGGTTGTGGCGCTCGTTGCCGCCGCGGCCTGGTTCATGATCCAGAATAAATCCGCGCAGGTTTGCGGCAAAACGGAGCTTGCGTTGCTGACGCGCTGCGCGCCCACCGCGCCCGCCATCTTCGTCGGTGTGGCTCAGGACGAAACCATTTTGCGCCAATTCAAGGCCGACAAGGGATACGCGGATTTCGTGGACGCCCTGAAGACGTCTCCGGCGATCACCCAACAATTTTCACAATTTCTCGGCGCGCTGCCGCCCGAGGCCAAAAAATTAACAGACTCGATCGTCGATCCCAAAAATCCCGTCGGCGCGGTTTTGGAAATGACGGTGGACAACCTCGTGGCGGCCGCCTTCTATATGCCGGCCATCGATTTTTCCAAGGACGACGATCCGGAGTTCCTCGGGGTGTTGACGCTGCGCCACACCTCCAAAATCCCCGAAATCCTCGACCAGATCAAAGGATTTGAGCATAAAACCGTCGCGGGCAAGCAGGCTTACGCGTGCGAAGATTTCTTCATCTGCGTGGCTGGCAAGCGCGTGGTGTTCTCCAATTCCGAAAAGCTGGCCGCCGCGCTCTTCGAGGCCTTGGACGGCAAGCTGCCCGCCTCCGCGCTGCCCGACAACCCGCGCTTCCAAAAACTCGCCAAGGGCTGCCCCGACAGCACGAACATCGTGTTCTGCGATTTTTCCGCGATCACGCTGAAACTGAGCAAGACCGACCGCGCCGAACTTGCAGAACTTGACAAGATTTTCGGCTTCTCGGCCGCCAAGGCGTTCGGTATTTTCGGCGCGAACCAGTCGCTCCGCCAAAGCAAGGCGAGCATGGGATTGCTGTTTGAAGGCGACAGCCTCATCTATGCGCTGGCCTCGCAGAAAAGCCTCAACCCCCAATCTGTCCTGACGCGGGCGCTCCCCGGCGCCGACTACGCCATGGGGTACGCCGTTCCGACGCTCTCGAAACAGACGCTTGAACAACTGAGTTTGCTTTGCGCGGACAACGCCAAATTCGCGGCCGTCCTCACCGCGCCTGAATTCACGGCAATCAACGGCAATGCGAAGCAGGTCGACCTGTCGATCTCGAAAATAGACAACGTGCTGCAAAGCCAGCCTCCCACCGTCTGCCTCGCCCTGTCGTTTGAAGATCTCGGCAAGGCAATGGCGGCGTTCCCCGAACTCCAAGTCGTAATCGCCAATGTCTTCTCCCAAAAAGAAACCATCGGGAAAGACCAAGTGAACACCGCCCCGATGCTCCCGCCGCTCACGATGTCGCCCATCCACCTGATCCAGACCGCCGACCAGCGCCTCGTGCTCACCAACATCCCCGAGGCCAAACAGGCGGCGGCCCTGATCAACGGCACCGGCATGTCGCTTTTGGAAAACAACGACATCGCGGTTTTGGGCGAAAAACTGGGGAAAAACGCGCTGTTCGCGGGGTATGAGAACTATAAAAGCGTCATGAAATTCCAAGCCGCCTATCAGCGGCAACTCCTCGCGAATATGCCCGACGGGGCGCTCCCGCCGGAAGTCTTCCAACTTGCCATTCTTGAGACTTTCTCGAATCTCATCAAACAGATGGACATGGTATTCGCCGCACAGGCCAAGGACAACGTGATCTCCTGCGACATCCACACCTATTCGATCCTCGACTTCGAGGCCATGACCAAGATGATTCGGGAGCTGAAGTAGGGTTGCACGCGCCTCACGAAAAACGCCGCCTCGAAATGGGGCGGCGTTTTTTGCGTTTAAAACACGCTGATCAGCAATGCCAGATTCATGCCGGTGACGAGGGTCGCCAGAAACAGCAGCAGGATCGTTGTGCCGCGCGTGTTGACGTGTTTGCCCATCACTTTTTTCGAGGATGTCAGGTAAACTTGGGTGAAGACCGTGATGGGTAGCTGGATGCTCAGGAACATTTGCGAGATGATCAGGCCGCGAAAGGGGTTGTCTATTAAAAACACGATGACGAGCGCGGGCACGAAGGAGCAGAGCACGCCCACCTTCGTGTGGATGTCCTTGGGCTGGTAGGCCTCGTTGAACATGCCGGCGAAAATGGAGGCCCCGGCGATGCCGGAGGTGATCGTGGAGGCCACGCCCGCCAGCAGGAGCGCGACTGCGAAGATGACGCCCGCGTTGCTCCCCACAAGCGGTGCCAGGAGCGCCTGCGCTTGGTTCAGTTCCTCGACAACCTCCCCGCGCCCGAAAAAGACGGAGGCGGCCAGCAGGATCATGGCGGAGTTGATCGCCCAGCCGATGACCATCGAGACCAGCGTGTCAAAGAATTCATACTTGAGCTGCTTGCGGATAACGGCCTCGTTCTCCAAATTCCACTTGCGGCTCTGGATGACCTCGGAATGCAAAAACAAGTTATGCGGCATCACGACCGCGCCCAGCACGCTCATGATGATGAGCATCGAGTTTTCGGGGAAGGACGGCACGATCCAGCCCTTGGCCGCCTGTGCCCAATCGACGTGCACCAGCGTCAGCTCGTACAGAAACGACAGGCCGATGATCGACACGAACATGATGATCCAGCGCTCGATCTTCACGTAGGTGTTGGAAAAAAGCATCGTGAGGCAGCCGATCGTGACGATGATCGCCCCGACTTTGACCGGAATGCCAAAGAGCATTTGCAGCGCGACCGCCCCGCCGATGATCTCGGCCAAGGAGGTGGAAACGCTTGCCATCATGGCGGAACCGAGGATGGGGCGACTGAGTTTCGCAGGCAGGTAGCGCGTCGTGGCTTCCGCCAGGCACAGGCCCGTGACGATGCCCAAGTGCGCGACGTTATGCTGCACGATGATCAGCATCACGCACGAAAGCGTGATCACCCACAGCAGCGCGTAGCCGAACTGCGAACCCGCCGCCAAGTTCGTCGCCCAGTTGCCCGGGTCGATGAAGCCCACCGTCACCAGCAGGCCCGGCCCGATGTATTTGAGTAGCTCTAACGCCCCCGAAACGGGGCGGTGGTTGCGCTTGAGTCTCTCCAAAAATTTCATACGGCTGAAAACGACGGGGTCGTTTCATCGTCGCCCATTTATCGCCCTGAAACAAGCGGAAAGGGCTTTTTTACCCCTCGTCCGCGCGGGCCCACAGGTAGAAGGAGGCCACGGAGCCGTGCGGCGAATAACGGCGGCGGTAGCGCTCAAAATCCTTCGCGGTGATCTCCTTTTTGCCGTAGAGCAGCATGAGCCCCTTGCGGATGCCGTAGTCGCCGAAGCTTAAGATGTCCGGGCGGCCGAGCGAGAACAACAAAAACATCTGCGCCGTCCACTCGCCCACCCCGCGTAGGGAGGAAAGCTGACGGATCACTTCCGCGTCTTCCATGCGGTACATATTTTTGAAGTCCACGCGGTTTTCCAGCGCCGCCTCTGCGATGCCGCGCACGTACTCCGCCTTGCGCAGGGAAAGCCCGCAGCGGCGCAAATCCTCGATCTCGGCGGCCAAAACGCGTTTGGGGGTCGGCGGCTTGCCGCCCCAGAGCGCGCGCAGGCGGCCCCAGATGGCTTCAGCGACGGCCCCCGCAATCTGCTGCGAGACGATGCTGCGCAAGATGTCCTCAAACAGGTTGCCCGAAATTTCGCGGCGAATGACGCCCACCTCCTCGATCCACGCGGCCATTTTCGGGTCTTTTGCACCGAGATGGGTTTTTATTTTTGGCGTGCAGGAAACGTAGGTTTTCTTTTTGGATGTGCGTGCGGCCATGTCAGTTTTTTTCCGAAAAGTGAATGCCCTCGAGCTTTAACAGCTTGCGCTTTAGCGGGAGGCCACCGCCGTAGCCACCCAGCCCGCCCCCCGTGGCGATGACGCGATGGCAGGGGATGATGAGAGCGATCGGGTTGGCATGGTTGGCCATGCCAACCGCGCGCGGGCCTTTGGGGCAGCCGACCACGCGGGCGATGTCGGCGTAGCTGGCGGCCTCGCCGTAGGGAATCGCGCACAAGGCATCCCATACCTTGCGCTGAAAGGCGGTGCCGCCGGTGTCGAGCGGCAAATCAAACGCCTTGAGTCGCCCCGCCAAGTAAGCGTCGATCTGCGCGAACGCTTCTTTTAATATGGGCTCGGCGGTCTTGTGCTGAGGGTAGCGGCCCTTCCCTGTTTCTCCGGGCAGGTACAGACGCGTGATGCGCCCGTCCACTGCTTCGATCCCGATGTGACCAACCGTTGTGGATTTGAATTGCAGCATAGTGATGAGTGTTCGGCAGACACTTTGGCGCACTTTGGACGCTTAGGCAAGCATAGTGAACTTTTTTTCACTAAAAATACTCTGATCTTCAAATCCATTCCGTCACTTGCCGCCCAAAGCCGCCTTTGCCTTTGCGGCGGCGGCTTTGGCCTGGATCGCGGCCTGTTCTTTGGCGAGTTCCGGCGTCCATTCGAGCTTCTGTCCGTCGGCCATCAGGCGCGCGCGGAGTTTGGCGTAGTTGACGTCTTGCACAGGCACTTTGTCGTCGATCGCGATGGCGGCGGCCGTGGCGGCGGACTGCCCCAGTATCATGAATACCGGCTCCATGCGGATCGAGCCGAATGCAATGTGCGAGCTGGAGAGGACGACGGGGACAAAGAGATTCGAGGCCTCCGCGCGCTTGGGGACGATGGCGCGGTAGCTGATCGGATAGGGCTTTTTGATGCCCTGTTCCACGTTGCCTTCGGCCAAGACTTTGCCGTCGACCACCACGCGGGAGGTGTGGTGCGAGTCCATCGTGTAGCTGGCAAGTCCCACGCTGTCCTCAGCCGTTTTTCGCCCCAGGCAATTGTGTTCGGTCATCACATAATCAGAGACCATGCGGCGCGCCTCGCGCACATACAGCTCCTGCGGCCAACCGCCCGTCTCGACAAACTGGTCTTTGGGCAGGCCGTAGCGGTTGACGAGCGCGCGCATGCGCTCCGGCACCGCTTGGTCGTTGGCGAGAAAGTACATCATGCCCTGCTGGTAGGTGACATGGGCCTGAAAGATTTTTTCACGCTCGGCGTAGCCCCCCTCGGGCCAGCGGTTGGCGCCGCCCACAAAATCGGTCGAAACGGGGCCCGCGCTGTTGCAGTCGCCCTTGTTGAGCTTGACGGGGCCGTATTTGTAGGTGAAGTCCCACGGGAAGTCGGGTTTAGTCTCGATGGTGCGCAACAACAGCGCGTAGTCGTCGCGGTTGTAGTTGGCGGGCTTGGGGAACGGCGTACCCTGGGCCGCGTCCGTCAGCCACATGCGGAAATTGTAGGCCTGCACCCAGTTGTCGCCACTGCCGCGTTTGCGGGGCGGCTCGGGGCGGATGCCGGGCAGCAGTCCGCTGGTGGAATCGCCCGCCACGCGGTAGGGGTCGACGTCGAAGCGGAACTGGTGTTTGTCGGCGATAAAATAGCCGTTGTAAGTCTCGCCGTAGCGCGCGTTGTCCTCGCGCCCCACAAAATAGGAGACGCCCGCGCGGGCCAGCAAGTCACCCTCGTAGGTGGCGTCGATGAACATGCCGGCCTCGATGCGGTTGCCGTTTTCAAAAACAAGGGCTGTTATGCGGCTACCGTCTTTTTCGACGCGATCCAAGCGGTGCTCGTAGTAGACGGGGACCCCGGCTTCGCCCAGCATTTTTCTAAACGTCTCCTCCGCCGCCTCGGCGCGGAAACCCGACCAGCGGCCCATGCGGTTGAGGAATTCCGCCGCCATGCCGCCGATGGATTTGGATTTGCCCAAGTCGACCGCCGTCAACCCCGCCGAGGTGAGACCCCCCACGTGGCGACGGAATACGGCCAAGGCGGGAGACTTTCCCATGCGCGCGGCCTGCACGGCCGCCGCCACCCCGCCGGGCGTGCCGCCGTAAACGCAGATATCGACCTTGATCGTCTGCGGTTCTTTGAGCGGTGCGACAGGATAATAGTGTTTTAAGCCCGGATTGGGCGTGGAAGGCCTAGGCATTTGGGCGCAAACAGCGGAAAATGAAAGAACGAAAAAGAGGATCGCGATGGGGATATGTGATTTTTTTTGCATGGGGATTGGGTGAGCGTACAAAAAAACGGCTGCCACCGCAATACGATGGCAACCGTAGTTAAAAGAATTGGCAATTGTCTTAGCGACGGCGGCGGCGCAGCGCCAATGCCAGTGGCAGCAGACCCAAGAGCGTCGCGGACACGGCGGGTTCGGGGATGTAGCCGGTGACGTCGGCAAATGTCGTGCCGATCAGGATGTTGTCGAAATAGGCGTCTTGACCATAGGCGCTGACCGTCACCACCAAGCGACCAACGCTCCCGCTGAAATCTCCCGTGAGCATCACGTCCCAATCGGTGATCTCGGTCAGTGTCTGGTCGCTCTTGATGGCCGAAAGATAGAGCGTGTCGGCTTCACCGGCGGCATTGAGCTCCATTTTCCCGACGATCAGATATTTTCCCGTCGTGTTGATGTCGGTTTTCACATCCAGCGTGTAGGAACCCGTCGCGGCGACTGCCGTCCCGCCGTTGGCGTCGGCACCCACTCCGATATACAGCTTTTCATCGCCCTGAACGCCGAAATTAATCAACTGCACGCCGCTGGCGGAACGCAAAGAAAAGAAAGAAGCCTCGCCACCAGCGTCCGGATTGTCCACGCGCATCCAAAGATAACTGAAGTAGCAGTCTGTTTGTGCCGTTGGATTGAGATTGATCCCTGTGGAAAGGCTCCTCACTGCATCCCTTGTCGCGTTGTTTGCAGGCCTCAAACGCAAGGCGGGGCTTGCAATGGGAATGTTGTAGCCCGTCGGGGCACTCATTCTGAAATCCACCACACGGGCAGTGCCATTGTTTTCCGTAGCGAGCCAAGCGCTTTTCCAACCGGTGCCGCCATTGAGGCCGTCCACAGGCACGTCATAGGGCGGCGCGTAATCGAAGGTCTCGGTTATAAGCAAGCTGGCCTGCGCCGTCGCGGCACAGACGCACAGAGAGCAACTGAGCAGAAGCGTTTTGAATAGAGGTAGTTTTTTCATGGGGTTTTTAGTTCAGAGTAGGTTGAGGATACTTTTAAAATACAGTAGTATACCAATGGTGCAACAAAAAAATAATTTTGGAAATTGAAGATGATTCAGTGCAACTCAGAATACGGCCGCGCAAGACACCCATAATCGAAGGCAGGCGAAAACACCTTTCGAAATAGCACGCGCAAGCCAAATGCGCTTTTCGACAAAACCTTTTTTTTTGCGCGTAAAAAAGCGGAAGACCGTTGAGGCATCCCGCTTTTGGAGAGAAAAGTTTTTGACAAATCCTAGCGACGGCGGCGCACGGCCACCACCATGAGGCCTAAAAGGCCCAGACCCAGCGCTGCCATGCTCGGTTCAGGGATGGCGATGTCGGAGAAGCTGGTGCCAATTAGGATATTGTCGAAATAACCCTGCTGTGCGTAACGGCCCACCCGAATTTCGAGCTTGTCAACCGAACCGGTCAATACCACATTCTCCACTTCAACATTCCATACCATGGAAGCCTCGTCGGTCGGAAGCACGTCCCCGACGCCCAAACAGGCAAAACGCAGCGTTACCGTGCCGTCGGTGTTGTTTGTTATCTGGCCGATCAGAAGATAATTATTGTTGATGGGATAAATCGTCCCATTGGGGTCGAGCGCCGTTTCCGCACCATATTGAATCTTCGCAACCTCGAAGTTGTTGAAGCCCATATTGAGAAGCTGCGTCGAGCCCTGCATGAAGGCAAATTCAACCTGCTCCGTGCCATTGGTAGAATCGCTGTCGATACGGTAAAAAGCGGAGCTCAAATAGTAAGATGAACCGCTGCGGTCGCCCACCGCCAAAGCGGTGCCAAGCGCGCGGCTGACGATGGCATTGCCACCTGCGCCTTGTGCGTTCACACGCAGAGAATTCGGACCAATATCCCACTTATAGCCTTCGAGCTTGGCAGCACCGAGGTTGCGAATGTTGATTTGCCCCGAAGCCACAGACGGCGTACCATAAGCATTAGTGACCCAAGCCCCTCCCCAACCGGTACCGCCGTTGAGGCCCGCGATGGAAGTTTGATCGGGAACGCTGTAGCTGAAGTCGTCATAGACCAACAATGTGGCCTGCGCTGTCACGGCGGACACGCACAGGACGGAACCAAACAGGAACGCTTTCAGGATAGATGATTTTTTCATGGGGAACTAGTTTTAAGGGTAATTGGGATATCTAAAAAAATATAGTAGTATACCAGAAGTGCAACAATAAAAATAAAGGTGTGATTTTTTTATAATCAGATGGATGAAAGGGATATGGAAGGTTTTGAGGGTTCTTTAGGCTCACTGCACGCGCATGTCTAAGCTGTCGATGAGGATTTCTCCTGCGAATTTGCCTGCGCTGAGCGACATGGAATGGACAAGGCCCTCGGCGCGGCCTGATACCTCCATGTCCCAGCGGGCGATCGGCTCGGCGAAGGTGTCGGGGAAGTATTTTGCGCGCATTTTGGTCAATTCGCCCGCGGGGGCGAGGTCGATCTCGACGCGCAACGCCCCCTGCCCGTTAAAGTCCATGGCAGCCTTCTCCGAGCGGAAGACCGCCTGCCCCACGCGCAATTCGAGGCGTTCCTGCGCGTCGAAGCCTACCTTGAGCAAGGGTTCTCCTGCGGCGTCGCACAGTTGCAGCAAGGCGAGTTCCTCGTTGCCCGCGTTGTTGGAACTGTCGGAACGGCTGAAGACGACGGAGAACACAAGCGTGCGGCGCTGCTGCTGGGCGAGATTGAAGGGCTTTTCGAAATCGCGACGAATATGCACCGTACGGGCACCCTTGCCAGAGAGGCGGGCGTATGGGCCGCGGCTGATATCCTTAAAAATCCCCTCTCTGGAAATGGGGTGCGTGACGGCGTCCGCCTGCGGGCCGTCCACGCGCCAGCCTCCCCTCCATCCCTGCCCGCCACCATCGCGGCTCACGCGCGCCAACGGGCCCGCCTCGTAGTCGAAATTTTCGGTCGCGAGCGTTCCCGTTTTGAGATTTGCCATTTGCTCCTCGGCCTTTGCGATTTCGGCGCGGGCTTTCTTGAAAGTGTCGACGGACTCCTTCCATGCCAATTCGCTGCGGTTGAGATAGAAAATAAATCCCTCGTCCTCGCCGAAGATGATGTCGAGCTTGCCGTCGCCGTCCAGATCGGTCGGAAAGACGGAAAAGTCGTGTTTTTTGACGTCGATGTTGCTGCCGTCTTTGAAGGTGATTTGGCGGGCGGGTTCGAACACCGGTTTTTCGTTGGTGCCGACATTGCGCAGCCAGAAAGGAGCCGCCGTGCGCGACTCTGTGCCGGGCACACGGAAATATTTGTGAAGGGCCTGTTGCACGCCGAAGACGACGTCCCACTTGCCGTCGCCATCCCAGTCCGCAACGGAGAATTTCACGCGGCCGCCCAGCCCGACGGGCCCGGAAAGAATGATCGGCGAGCCGTCCTCGTAGCACAGCTCGACGACGGTTTCCATGTTGAGGCTGCCGTTCTTTTCGGGGACGGCGTAGGCCATTTTTCGGTCCCATGTCATGAACAGCAGGCAGTTGCGGGCGCTGTCCGCCAGATTGTAGGACGCGGGCACGACGCCCACGCGCGTGCGCCACGCGACGGGAAGCGGCTTGTCGCCCCACATGAAGCGTTGCGGTTTTTCCAACAGCATGGGTTCGCCCGTGTTGCGGTAGAAAACGAGCTTGGCCGTGTTGTCGTTGGAAATCAGGTCGGGCTTGCCGTCGCCGTCCCAGTCAAAAATCGTCGGCTGCGTGTAGCTCCACGCGGCCTCCACTTCGCCCTGCATGTTGCCGTCCGTCGGACGGTGGCGGATGACGCCGTCTTGCGTTTTGAAAAAATCGCAGGACTGGTAGACGGTCGGGTCCGCCGTGCCGCGCCAGAGGGAATAAAAGCCCGAGGCGTCACCCAAAACAAGGTCGGGATAACCGTCGCCGTCCCAGTCGGCGCGCGCTGGCACCGTCAGGGTGTCGCCCGCGACGGGACCGCCGATTTCAAACACGTTCCCCTCTTCCGTAAATTCTCCGCTTTTGCGGCCCGAGAGCAGTGTCAGTCGCCCGTTGGCGCCGGAGCCCAGGACGATCTCGTCAAAGCCGTCGCCGTTGAAATCACCCGTGCCGATGACCATTGGCAAGTTCACGGATTGCAGGGTGCGCGCGCCGTTTTTGAGCAACGGCACGGCCTTGCCCACGCGCAACTCGCCGTCGGCGCCCGCGCCGCGCAGGGGGAGCGCCAGCACCTTGTCGGTTCCCGAAAACACAATGATGAATTGGCCGTCTTCCAGATCCATCACGACCGGTGAGAGATTGCCGCCGAAGCCGTGCCACTGCACCTTGTAATCCGTCTGACCGTAGCGCACCGGCTTATAATTCCCGAATGAAAGTTTGCCGTCCTTGTCGAGCGCGCCCTTGGCCCACCACAGATATTTGCGCACCGGCAAGCCCATCCAGTTGCCCTCGATGTCGTAGCCGCGAAAACTCTGGATGTCGGTGTCGGGCAACGGGCCCATGTTGGGATGCTCGCTTCCCGACCAAGGCCCGCGCTCGGTCTTGGCGTCGGGATATTGGTCAAAGGTCTCGCCCTTGGCCGCGATGCCGCCCACGAGCAGATCCACAACGCCGTCGCCGTCCAGATCCGCGACCCAATAGCTCCCCTCCTTCGCGGGGTCGGCCATTTTGATCGTGTAAGGCTCCGCAAACGCGGGTTTGCCCGCTTCGCCGATGTTGCGGTAGTACAACCCGCGGCTGGGCTGGATGAGATCGAACAGGCCGTTGTCGAGCCGGGTGGAAATATAGGCCGCCGTCGGCAAATTCCCGCCGACGCCCACGTGTTCGCTGTCGAAGGGAATGCCCCGATAAACCGGAAAATCCGCCGGGAGCGCGAAGGGTTTGCCCGAACCGTCCTTTCCCGCCGCGCGGTAGAGGACGCTGCGATGTTTTAAATAAGCCCCGTGATTGGCCACCAAGAAGGCGGGGGCCTCGCCGGGGCCAAACCACGGCATGACGGAGCGGGCCGAAAACCCCAATGGCAGCGGATGCGTGACGTCGTCCTTCACCGTCAACTGCGGCAGCACGCGCGTCGCCCCTTGCGCGCAGGAAAATGCCAGCGCGCACGCCAAAAGCCGGATGATAAGGTTTAGTCGCGAAAATTGCATGGGGATATAAATGAATTTTGGGATATGGCGCGGATTATTTTTTTTGCCGCAACGACTCGCTGTCAAGGCTGGCGTCCGGCGTGGTGCGCCCGATGTAGGCGATGGCCAGACACAGCACGATCATCACGCTCACCACAAATGTGGAAACCCAGTAGGGCGAAATGTTCAGGTGCAAAAAGTCGGACATGCCGGACTGCACGAGCAGCAGATAGGCGTTTAAGCTGAAGGCCACGGAGAAACCGGCCCACACGACACGGCGGTTCACGCGCGGGGCGAAGAAGCCCAGCAGGTAGAAGCACACGACAACGCCCGAGAGCAAGCCGTTGATCTTGTAATTGTAGTCCATGATCCCCTCACCCTTCCAGTGAAGCAGTGCGAAGGCGATCGCGAAAATGACCAGCATCGTCACCACCATGATCAGGCGCGCCAGTTTCGCGTAAAAAGCGTCGGCGCGGCCCTTGATGAGATAGGGGCGGAAGATGTCCGTCGTCATGACGGTCGAAAAGGCGGTCAGCCCGGAGCTGATCGTGCCCATCGCCGCGGAGAACACCCCCGCGATCACGAGGCCCGAAATACCGGCGGGAAGTTTCGTCAAAATAAAATGAGGGAAGACCGCGTCATTGGCCAGCCCCGCCACCGTCGCGTCGGGTACAATTTTGTAAAAGGCGAACAGGCAGGTGCCTATCAGGAAAAACAAAGACCACGTCGGCAGGGAAAGCGCGGCGCAGATGAACGTCGCCTGCCGCGCCTCGCGGGTACTGCGGGCTGAAAGGTAGCGCTGCACCATGTTTTGATCCGTCGCATAGCCGCTGGTCCACATGACGATGCCCGTGGTGAGCATCGTCCAAAACGTGCGCTCCGAAGGATCCCACGACATGGGCCCAAGGCTGAATTTGTCGTGGGCGTTGGCCACGTCGATCAGCGCGCCGAAGCCGCCCGGGGTGTTGTATATGATGACCAGCACCGCCGCGATGCCGCCGAACAGCAAGACGAGGCTCTGCACCACCTCGTTCCAGATGGCGGAGGCCATGCCGCCCATCAGCGTGTAGCTGGCCGAAATACCGCCGACGAGGATGATCGTCCACATTGGGTCCATGCCCGTGATCAATTGCGTGGGGATGACGAGCAGATAGAGGATCGCGCCCAGTCGGGCCACTTGGATAAGCAAGAAGACGATTGAAGAATACAGGCGAACGCCCGTGCCGTAGCGCTTGTGGAGGTATTCGAACGCGCTGACTTGGGCGTTGCGACGGAAAAAAGGGATGAACCAGATCATCGCGATCACCGCCACAATGGGCAACGAAAGGTTCGGCACAATCTGCCGCCAGTCGACCGCGAAGGCTGCGGCGGGCATCGCCAAAAACGTGATCGAGCTCATTGAAGCCGACAACATCGACAGGCCGATCGCCCAGCTGGGCACCGATTTGCCCGCCAAAAAGTAAGACTCCGTCGATTTGTTTTTGCGGGCGAAATGGCAGCCCACCAAGAGCATCGCGCCGAAGTAGACGACCATGATCGCCATATTCGGCCAGTTAAAAAAGTTTACTTCTTGGGCAGGCATTTTTTGGGGATTATACGGGATGAGTTCCATGCGGTTTGCGCATGGAGAATAAAGGGAAAAACTGTTTGCGAAACCGCCTGTTAACGGGCGGTTCCTAGAAGGACGTCGGCTTCGACGAGCGGCTTGCCTTGCATGCGGCCCCGAGCGCCGATCCAACCTACGTGAATCTTCGAAAGATCCGCCTGTCGGTCGAGCACGCGCACCGTGAGCGATTCGCCGGAGAACAGGTCAAAGTAATTGTCAGAGCAATGCACCGGCGCATCCGCGAAGGCCAGATGCACACCGTGCGCAAAGCCGTCGGACTCCAGCCGCACGCAGGGGAACTCGTCGGGTTGCGAGGCTTTCACCACCGTGGCGCGCACGTTGCTTTCGGCATCGCCCAGCAGCGGCAGGTAGCCGTCGGGCCAAAGGACGACCGTGGCGAGCGGTTGGCCGTCCACACGGCCGCGCAACACGACAAAGCCGCCAGTGGTTGCCTCGCGTCCATTGGCATCGAGCGCGATTTCGCAAAGCTGTTGGCGTACTTCCCCCGCCGTTCCCTGAAAGGACGCGACAGGACGCATGGCCTCGCCGGGTTTGTGCGAGCGCACTTCCACCTCGTACTTAGCTCCGTCCGCCACCTCGCTGAAGAGGACGGCGCGCGCGGCTTTGCCGTCGGGCGAATGGCGCAGGATCAGGCGGCGCGGCGCCAGCGCCCGACGCACGAAGTACCAAGAGATTTTGCGCGAAAGGGCGTTGTCCACGACACCCCAGCCCGCCTCTCCCCACGCCTCGATAAACATCCATACAATCGCGCCCGAGCAATCGGGGCCAAAACGCGCGGCGTCCAGCGACTAAGCCTATGCCAGACCCTGCCACAGGCCGC
>JAVBTG010000183.1:0-10021 GCA_031556275.1 Opitutales bacterium | reverse complement strand
CCCAGCCAAACTTACAAAGGCGCTCCACATCGACAAGACGCTCAACCGCCTCCCGTCCACCCCCGAATCCGGCCTTTGGCTGGAATGGCACGAAAAGAAAATTCCGCCGTGTAACATAAAAGCAACCCCGCGCATCGGCATCGATTACGCGGGGCCCGTTTGGAAAGCGAAACCGTGGCGGTTTCAATTATCCCGGTAGCTTTTTCCGTTTCTCAGAACGGCCGCTCGCTGTCGTAGTCGCCAGCGGACGGCTCCGGCGCGGGGGCGCTTGCCGCCGCCTTTTTTGCGGGTGCCTTTGCGCCCTTGGGCTTGGCCTCGCGCGGGGGGAACTCGAAGCCGATGTCCCCGTTCTTCTTCAAAATGAGGAAAGCGGAGAACAACCGTTTGGTGCGGTTGGAACGGAAGCCCTCGATGAGGTCGGTCTTGCCGTCGTTGACGAGCTTGGCGATCTGCGCGGTCGGGAGCACTTTGCCCAAAAGCGTGCGCGAGACGCGCCACGTGCAGCGCTGTGGGTCCTCGGCGCGGGCGTTGCGGCAGATAAAGGCGTTGGGGGTCTCCACGACGTCGGCGGCGTTGCATTTCGGGCAGCGCGCGACGGCGGGGAGCGTCGAAAGGTCGAGCGCGGGGCCGGAAGTCTCATCTCCCTCGGCGGCGCGGTTTTCGAAGATAAAGCGCACCTTGTTCGCCTCGTCGAGCTGGAGGATCGCGGCGTAGGGGCGGCCGAGCTTGGAGCGGAAGCCGTCGAGCGGCCCGATCTTGCGGTCGCGGATCAGCGCGCGGATTTCTTCCGGCTCCATCTTGCGGTTGCCGATCGTCTTGTAGACGGCGAAGGAATTGTCCGGGGTGCGGTAGGCGCGCAGGGTCTCCACCAACAGCTGGCCGTCGGGGGCCTGTATGTCGGTGGGGGTCGCGTCGCCCTCGTCCTCGGTGAAATTGCGGGTGCGCTCGACCAGCGTCGTGGTCATATCGCGGATGCCCTTCATGAAATCCGCGCGGGTGAGCTTGCCCTGCTCCATCTCGTGCAGCTTGCGCTCCCACTCGCCGGTGAGGGCGGGCTGGGTGAGCGCCTCGATCTTCACGGCCTCGAGGAAATTGACCAGATCCTGCGCCTTGGCGGTCGGCACCAGTTCGCGTTGCTGGCGCTCCATGTATTTGAGGTTGAACAGGTGGTCGATGATGGCCGCGCGCGTGGCGGGCGTGCCGAGTCCTTTCTCCTTCATGGCCTCGGCCAGTTCCTCGTCCTCGACGAATTTTCCCGCGCCTTCCATCGCGGCGAGGAGCGTCGCTTCCGTGTAGCGGGCGGGGGGCTTGGTCTGTTCGGCGGAAAGGTTCGTTTCCAAAATTTTCGCCTGCGCCGGGTTGCCGTCGGCCTGCGAGAGCGCGGGCAGCGTCGCGGATTCCTCGTTGTTCTCCTTGCCGTAAACGGCCTGCCAGCCAGGATTGACCAGCACTTTGCCTTCCGTCTTGAACGCGTGCTCGCCGACATTGCTCATGCGGGTCGTCACGTCGAATTCGGCGGAGGGGTAGAACACGCTCACGAAGCGCCGCGCGATCATGTCGTAGATCTTGTGCTCGTCGGACGAAAGTTTTTCCGTGCTCTGTCCCGTGGGGATCAGGGCGAAGTGGTCGCTCACCTGCGCGTTGTTGAAAACGCGCTTGTTGTTGGGGTTCACCCAGCCCTTTTCGACGACGAGGGCGGCGTGCGTGCCCAAGTCGCCTTCCAGCGCGCGCAGCACGTCGTGGCAGGTGCTGCCGTAGTCCTGCGGGAGGGCGCGCGAGTCGGTGCGCGGATAGGTGATTGCCTTGTGCTTTTCGTAGAGCGACTGCGCGATCGACAGCGTCTTGCCTGCGGGCAGGCCGAAACGCTGGTTGGCCTCGCGCTGGAGCGTCGTCAAGTCATACAGGCGCGGCGCGATCTGCGTCGTGCGCTTTTTCTCCTCGGACACAAGGGCGTTCGGCGCGTTTTTCACCGCGTCCAAAACGGCCTTGGCCTGCGCCTCGTCCCAGAGGCGGTCGACGCGGTCGTATTCGTCCGTGCCTTTTTTGAATTTGGGCTTTTGATAGACGCCCTCGTACGCGCCCTCGGCCACGCCGAACTGCGCCGTCAGCCGCCAAAAGTCGCGCGGTTTGAACTCCGAAATCTCCTTCTCGCGCTGGACGACGAGGGCGAGGGTGGGCGTCTGCACGCGGCCCACGGTGGCGACGGCCTTCACCTTAAAGCCGTACATGCGGCTGGTGATCGCGCGGGTGCCGTTGATGCCCACGAGCCAGTCGGACTCCGAGCGGCAGCGCGCGGCGTCCTGCAGGGGCTGCATTTCCTCGGCCGGGCGCAGGCGCTCGAAGGCCGAGCAAATGCCCTGCTTGGTCATGGAGCTGAACCACAGGCGCTGGTACGGCTTTTTGCACTTCGCCACGTCGTAGATGTAGGTGAAGATCAGCTCGCCCTCGCGGCCCGCGTCGCAGGCGTTGATCAGGTCGCCCACGTCGGCCCGCGCCATCAGCTTTTTGAGCTGGTTGAGCCGGTCCTTGGTCTTCTCGATCGGCTTTAACTGGAATTGCTCCGGCAAAATCGGCAGCTTTTTGAGCGACCAGCGTTTTAAATCCTTGTCGATGTCCTCCGGCATGAACAGCTCCACCAGATGCCCGATGGCCGAGGAGATGATCTTGTCCTCGCTTTCAAAGTGGTCGCCGACCTTTTTGAACCCGCCGAGCGCTTTGGCGATGTCGCCGGCGACGCTGGGCTTTTCGGCTATGATGAGTGTTTTTTTCATTCGGTAAAAAAATTAGAGTCCCGGGAGTGTTTGAAAATTAGAACACATCGGCTGCTTGGTCGGATTTTGCCCTATTTTTCGTGTCCTCGCCTCGACGATGCTCGCATCGCCTCAGCTCGAAGCCCGAAAAATTGGATCAAAACCGCCTGTCGCATCCTTGGTTCAAATTTTCAAACACTCCCAAAGGCCGTATATCTGAAATTACCGGGGGGGCTGTAAAGCATTAAAAATAAAAATCGCAATTTATAGAGTCGCGCGCGCGTGCGCGCGCATACGCGCGTAGGGGCGTGCGCAGGGGCGCGAAAAGGCCGCATCCTTGCGAATGCGGCCTTTTTTGAGGGGAATAAATTGCCCCGTTTACTTCATCTCGGCGAGGATCGTGTCGAGCTCGCCCAAGAGCTTCGCGATGGTCGCTTCCGTCTCGTCGCCCATGTTGGAGATGCGGAATGTTTTGCCCTTGATCTTGCCGTAGCCCCCGTCGATCACGCAGTTGTAGCGCGCCTTGAGGGAGGAGTTCATGGCCGCCACGTCGATCTCGCGGTTGTTGGCCACGCAGGTGAGCGATTTGGAGGCAAAGCCCTTTTCGGGGAACAGTTCAAAGCCGTTCTTCGCGGCCCACGCGTGCACCATGGCGTTGAGCTTGGCGTGGCGGGCGTAGCGGTTTTCGGCGCCCTCGGCCTTGATGTCGTCGAGCTTCGAGCGCAGGGCGTAGATCAGGGAGATCGCGGGGGTGCTGGGCGTCATGCCCTTTTCGTGGTTGGCTTGGAATTCGAGGAAGTCGAAGTAGTAGCCGCGGCCGGGAATCTGCTCGGCGCGCGCGAGGGCGCGCTTCGAGACGGAGCACAGGCAGAGGCCGGGGGGCAGGGCGAGGGCCTTTTGGGTGCCCGTGATCAGCACGTCGATGCCCAGCTCGTCCTTTTTGATCGGCACCACGGAGAAGGAGCTCACGCAGTCGACGATGGAGATGACTTCCGGGAATTCGCGCAGCACCTTGGCGATCGCCCCGATGTCGGACATCGTGCCCGTGGACGTCTCGTTGTGGATGATGGTCACCGCGTCATACTGGCCGGTGGCCAGCTCCTTGCGCAGGGCCTCGGGGCAGACGGGTTTGCCCCAGTCGAATTTCAGCGAGCCCGCGTCCTTGCCGCAGCGCTTGCTCACGTCGAACCACTTGTCCGAAAACGCGCCGTTCATGCAGTTGAGCACCTTTTTGGCGCAGACGTTGCGGATGGCGCCCTCCATCATGCCCCACGAGCTGCTGGTGCACAGGTAAACGGGATCCTTCGTGTAAAACAGCGCCTGAAGATCCGGCTGGATCGACTCGTAGAGCGCCACGAAGTCCTTGCTGCGGTGTCCGATCATGGGCGTGCCCATGGCTTGGAGGGTTTTGGCCGACACTTCGATCGGCCCCGGGATGAACAGTTTGTAGCTCATGTCAATAGGAGAGGGAATTTTTCGGGGGAGGCGGGAAAAAGGCCTATTCGAGCCCGTTTTCCTGCCGCACGATCGTGCGGTTGCGGTCGGAGAGGACGATGACCTTGGGCTTCCACGTCTTGGCCTCCTCGAGCGGCATCTGGCAAAAGCTCATGATGACCACGCGGTCGCCGATGGCCCCGCAGCGCGCGGCCGCCCCGTTGAGCGAAAACACGCGCGAGCCGGCGGGCGCGGGGATCGCGTAAGTCTCGAAGCGCGCGCCCGTGTTGATATTGCCCACGAGGATCTTTTCGTAGGGGAGAAAGCCCGCTTTTTCCATGAGATCGGAGTCGATGGCCATGCTGCCCTCGTAATTAAGGGAGCAGTCCGTCACTTCCGCTCGCAGAATTTTGCCGCGTAAAATATTTACTACTTGCATTTCTTGCAAAGGTGGAAAAATCTCAAGGGACTATTCAACCACCGATGCTCCGGTATCGTCAAACCTTCTTTCACGCATGCGCCCCCTTTGGCTGAGACGCCTGAAACGCTCGCTCGACCGCTTCGCCCTCTACACGGTGGACGTCGTCTACGAACGCCGCACGGGGCGCGGCGCGCTCTTTTTGGGCGGCATCCTGCGCGCGGCCTCGTGGCTTTTCGACGCCGCGGTGCAAACGCGCAACTTTTTATACCGCAACCGCATCCTGCGCGACCAGCCTTTGGGCTGCCTCGTGGTCGTCGTGGGCAACCTGACGGTGGGCGGCACGGGCAAAACCCCCGTCGTGGAAAAACTCGCCCGTGCCTTGGCCGACCGGGGGCGCAAGGTCGCCATTTTGAGCCGCGGCTACAAGAGCAAGCCCGAGCGTTTTTACAAGCGTTGGTGGCGCTGGCTCACGCACGGCGAGCCGCCCCCGCCGAAGGTCGTCAGCGACGGCCGCCGCCTGCGCTTGGATTCCGAGCAGGCGGGCGACGAGCCGTACATGCTCGCGCGCAATTTGCTGCCCAACGGCGTGGTGGTCTTGGTGGACAAAAACCGCGTGAAGGCGGGGCACTACGCCATCCGCCATTTCGGCGCGGACACGCTGATCCTCGACGACGGTTTTCAATATTTGCCGCTGCGCGGCCAGCTCAATTTGCTGCTGGTCGACCAGACAAACCCCTTCGGCAACCACCAGCTTTTGCCGCGCGGGATTCTGCGCGAGCCCGTGAAGCATCTTTCGCGGGCGTCCTATATTTTCCTCACCAAATCCGACGGCACGCCCCGGCCCGACATCGAAAAAATCGTCCGCCAATACAAGCCTAACGCGGAATTCATCGTCTGCGCCCACCGCCCGAAATACCTCACGCCCTTGGGGCACGACGGCCCGCGTCTGGCCCTGTCGGAGCTGCGCGGCAAGCACGTGGGCCTTTTCAGCGGCATCGCGGCCCCCGAGAATTTTGAAAAGCTCATCCGCGAGGCGGGCGCCGAGATCACCGTGAACCGACGGTTTTTGGACCACCACCGTTTCACCGAGGACGAGATCGAGGCGTTTTTCGAGGAAGCCGTGAAGGCGAAAGTCGATTTTGTGGTGACGACGGAAAAGGACGCCGTGCGCCTGAGCGACGATTTCAAGGCCCCGATCGCGCTATACTACCTGCGCATGGAGGTCGAGATCCTCAAGGGCGCGGACGACTTCGACGAGGCCGTCTCGCGCATCTGCTTCCCGAAGATCCCCGAGGACGCGATCCGCGAGGTCTCAGGCAAGCAGAATTAAAATTCATCTCGCCAAAGCACGGCGAACGGGTTTAGAAAAAACCTTTGTTTTAAATTTTTCCATCCCCCACCGCACGCGCCATGACCGAATCGTCCCATTCCGTTGCCGCCCACGCAATCTTTGATCCCGTATGGAATCAGTTGCTTTCCGAATATGGAACGGATGGTCTGAAATTCCCGAAATTCATCCTCTGGCTCAACGGCGCGCCCGGCTCCGGCAAGGGCACGCACACTAAGTTCATACTGAAGCTGCTGGACATGCCCGCCAAGCCGGTCGTGATGAGCGACCTGCTCCAGTCGCCCACCGCCAAGGCGCTCAAGGACGCGGGCAAGCTCGTGGGCGACCCGGAGGTGATCGAGATTTTGCTGCGCCGCCTGATGATGGCGGATTTGGCCGACGGTGTGATCGTCGACGGCTTTCCCCGCACGGCAGTGCAGGGGGAGGTCTTAAAACTCCTGCAGGCCAAGCTGGGCGAAAAAAGCCGCTTTGACGTGATCGTGTTTTCGATCCCCGAGGAGGAGAGCGTCGCCCGCCAGCTCAAGCGCGGCCGCGAAACCATCGCGCACAACGAGGAAGTCAAACGCACCGGCAAGGGCCAGTTGTGCGAGGTGCGCAAGACTGATACCGATCCGGAGGCCTGCGCGCGCCGCTACCGCACCTTCCTCGAGCAGACGGCCAATCCCCTGCAAGCCCTCGCGGACAGCTTTTCCTGCCATTTCATCGACACGATGGGCACGATCGAGGAAGTGGACGAGCGCATCACGGCGAGCCTCAAAGCGTAAATTTTATCTCATCGCTTTCAGCAAAGGCACTTCCGGTGGCGTCACGGGAAGTGCCTTTTGCTTGAGAGGGTATGGAATTTCGTTTTTAATCAAAGCATTATCATGGCCTCGAACATTCGCGTGCGCTTCGCGCCCAGCCCCACCGGCTTTTTCCATATCGGCAGTGCCCGCACTGCGTTGTTCAACTGGCTCTACGCCCGCCACACGGGGGGCACATTCGTCCTGCGCATCGAGGACACCGACTCGGCCCGCAACACCGAGGAATCGCTGCGCGCCCTTGTCGGCGGTATGGAATGGCTGGGGCTCGATTGGGACGAGGGCCCGAACAAGGGGGGCGATTACGGCCCGTATTTCCAGAGCGAGCGCAAAGACATTTATAAAAAATACCTCGACAAGCTCGTCGCAAACGGGCGCGCCTACGAGAAGGACGGGGCCTTTTATTTCAAACTGCTGGGCGAGCGCAAGAGCGTCTATGACGATTTCAAAAAGGCCGAAGTCGAAAAGGTGGACGCGGCCCCCGTCACGATCAACGACGCCGTGCACGGCACGGTGCAGCGCGCCGAGTCGCAGGACTTCGTCCTGTGGCGTTCCAACGGCGACCCTTCCTTCCATTTCGTCAACGTCGTCGACGACATAGAGATGAAAATCACCCACGTGATCCGCGGCGAGGACCACCTTTCCAACACGAGCAAGCACATCGAGCTGTTCAACGCTTTTGGCGTGGCGGCTCCTGTCTATGCGCACATCCCGCTCATCCTCAAATCGACGGGGCAGGGCAAAATGAGCAAGCGCGACCAAGGGGCGCTCATCGAGGAATACCAGCAGCGCCGCTTCCTCCCCGAGGCCGTGCGCAACTACCTGTGCCTGCTGGGCTGGAACCCGAAGGTCGATCAGGAGATCATGCCGATCGAAGAGATCATCGAACGCTTCGACCTGCCCGGCATCAACAAATCCAACGCCCGCTTCGACGAAAAGAAGATGGCGCACTTTAACACCGTCTACACCCAGCAGCTGGAGCCCGCCCGCTTCGCGCAAATGGGCGCGGCGCTTTTGAAGGAAAATGGCGTATTGCCGGACGGCGTTGCCCCCTCCTATGTGGATGACGTGCTTGCCCTTTGTCAGCCGAAGCTCGCGGGGCTGGAAGACCTCCCCGCCTACGCCGGATATTTCTTCGGCGACGACTTCCCCGAAGACACGGCCTCGCGCGAAAAAACGCTCAAGAAAAAGGGCGTCGAGGGCGCGCGCGCGACACTGGGGCAGTTTGTGGAATTCATCAACGCGCAGCAAGACTGGTCGGAGGCGGCTCTTGAGGAATCCCTGAAAACGTTCGCCGAGCGCAACGGCCAATCCACGGGCGAATACATCCACGCCGCGCGCCTTGCACTTTCCGGCCGCTCCGTCGGCCCCAGCTTCTACGGGCTGGTGCGCGTGCTGGGCAAGACCCATGTCTTGAAACGCGTTGAAAACTGGATCGCAAAAAACACCTGAACTTTTTAGCCATGTCCGAACCCACTTCTGAAAACACGGAGAAGCCGCTCAACTTTTTGGAGCAGATTATTTCCGACGACCTCCAAAACGGAAAACATAAAAACATCCTGACGCGCTTCCCGCCGGAGCCCAACGGCTACCTGCACATCGGGCACGCCAAGTCGATCTGCCTGAACTTCGGGCTGGCCAAAAAATTCAACGGCAAGTGCAACCTGCGCTTCGACGACACCAACCCCGAGGCGGAGGACGTCGAGTACGTCGATTCCATCCGCGAGGACGTCCGCTGGCTCGGCTTCGAGTGGGCGGGCGAATTTTACGCCAGCGACTATTTCCAAAAGCTCTACGACTACGCTGAAGACCTGATCAAAAAGGGCCTCGCCTACGTCTGCGACCTTACGCCCGAGCAGTTCCGCGAGTGCAGGGGAGTGCCGACGCAGCCGGGAAAGGAATCCCCGTGGCGCAACCGCCCGGCAGAAGAGAGTCTCGACCTTTTCCGCCGCATGAAGGCGGGCGAATTTGAGGACGGCAAATACGTCCTGCGCGCCAAGATCGACATGGCTTCGCCCAACCTGCACCTGCGCGACCCGGCGATGTACCGCATCAAGCGCGCCCACCACCACCGCACGGGGGACACGTGGTGCATCTACCCGATGTACGACTTCGCGCACGAGCTCTCCGACGAGATCGAGGGCATCACGCACTCCATATGCACGCTGGAATTCGAGGTGCACCGCCCCTTGTACGACTGGTTTTTGGATGCCCTCAACACGCCCCACCGTCCGCGCCAGTACGAGTTCGCCCGCCTGAACCTCACCAACACCGTGATGAGCAAGCGCAAGCTGCGCCGCCTCGTCGAGGAGGGCCACGTGAACGGATGGGAAGACCCGCGCATGCCGACGATTTCCGGCATGCGCCGCCGCGGCTACACGGCCGCCGCGATCCGCGATTTTTGCGAGCGCATCGGGGTCGCCAAGCGCGAGAACATCATCGATCTGGCGCTTCTGGAACACTGCGTGCGCGAGGACTTGAATCAAACGGCCTCCCGCGCGATGGCGGTGCTCGACCCAATAAAGGTCGTCATCGAAAATTATCCCGAAGGCCAAACGGAATGGCTCGAGGCGGCCAACAACCCCTCCGACCCGCAGGCGGGCACGCGCAAGATTCCGTTCTCGCGCGAGCTTTACATTGAGCGCGAGGACTTCATGGAAGACCCGCCCAAAAAATTCTTCCGCCTCTCGCCCGGCCGCGAGGTGCGTTTTCGTTGGGCGTATTTCATCACCTGCAAAGAGGTCGTCAAAAACGACAAGGGCGAGGTCGTCGAGCTGCGCTGCACCTACGACCCTGCCACCCGCGGGGGAGACGCCCCGGACGGCCGCAAAGTCAAAGCCACGATCCACTGGGTCTGCGCCCAAAACGGCAAGCCCGTCCAAGCGCGTTTGTTCGACCGTTTTTTTCTCAAGGAGAACCCGGACGACGTGCCGGAAGGAATGGATTTCATCTCGAACCTAAACCCCGCCTCGCTCGTCGAAAAGACGGCATGGGTGGAGCCGTCCCTGCTGGAGGCCAAACCGCTCGAGCATTTCCAATTCGAGCGCGTGGGCTACTTCTGCGCCGACCGCGATTCCAAGCCTGGAGCCCCCGTTTTCAACCGCACGGTGTCCCTCAAAGACTCCTACAAGCCGGCGTGATTTCGCGCCTCGGTATTTTCCTTAATCACAGGGCCTTTTCTCTTTTCGGGAATATGCCCTTCTATGTACGTTTTTTGTTTGTGTCGTTCGTTTTTGATAGAAATTAAAAATATTCACGGATAGGAAAT
>JAVBTG010000195.1:0-22397 GCA_031556275.1 Opitutales bacterium | reverse complement strand
GGACATTAAAACCCTGGCCGAAATGGCCCGGAAGCTGGTGGAGGCGGCCGGCAAAAGGCCGGAGCTGACCGGGGTGGCCACTTCCTACACCGCCAACTACCCCCAGCTCAACGTGGTGCTGGGTATTTTGCTGGCCCTGCTTTCCAATTACATCATCCATAATATCTCCGCTGCTGGCAACCTGCCCGCGGAGCTGTTCACGTGGTTGCCCGAGGACGTCCTGTACGTTGCCGGCGCCAAGGGTGCCGACGGCGTGCTGACGACCGCTTGGCGCTGGATGCTCGGCATTCAGGTGGTGCCGTCCGTCTTGTTTTTGCTCTTTGTGTTCTTCATTCCCGAAAGCCCCCGCTGGCTCGTGAAAAACAAGCGCAACGCGCAGGCGCTCGACGTGCTCAAGCGCGTTGGCACTCCCAGCCCCGAGGTCGTTCTGGGCGAAATCGTGGAGTCGCTCCACACGCAGACGGTCGACGCCAACGAGCCGTTCTTCCGCAAAAAGTATTTCAAGCCCATCATGCTGGCGTTCCTGGTGGCCTCGTTCAACCAGCTCGCGGGCATCAACGCGATTCTTTACTACGCGCCCACGGTCTTCAAGATGGCCGGTGCCGACACGCAGAGCGCGCTGTTCCAGTCCGTGCTGTTCGGCTCGATCAACTTCATCTTCACGCTGATCGGCATGATGGTGATCGACAAGGCCGGCCGCAAAAAGATGCTCATGATCGGGGCCGCGGGCCTCACGGTCTGCTTGGGTATCGTCGCCTACGGGCTGAGCTCCACGCTCGTGCCCACGTCGGACGGCAGCATGACGGTGAAGGGCATGCTCGTTCTGGGCGGCCTGCTCACCTACATCGCCTTCTTCGCGTTCTCCTCGGGGGCGGTCATCTGGGTGTACATCAGCGAAATTTTCCCCAACCGCGTCCGCGGTCGCGGACAGGCGCTCGGCAGCATGACCCACTGGGTGTGGGCCACGATCATCACCTTCGCCTTCCCTGTGATCGTGGAGATGAACAACGCCGCCCCCTTCTGGTTCTTCGCGGCGATGATGGTGCTGCAGTTTGTCCTCGTGTGGAAGTTCTTCCCCGAAACCAAGGGCGTCTCGCTGGAGCAGATCCAAAAGAAGCTCGGCATCGAATAGGCCGCGCCGCACAGACGGACGCGCAAAAAACCCGCACCTTGAAAAGTGCGGGTTTTTTTGTGCGTTATCAGAGACGTGTTTTGTTTGGCCCTATCTCAGGGGGTTTTGGGAACCTTTTTTCAGGAGGTCTTTGGAGCCTCCGCTGGACGAACGGTATTGAGTGTTGCCGTCGATGCCTCTGGTAGCGTATCCCGACCGCCCGTCTGTCGAACGGTACTGAGTGCCGCCGTCCACGCCTTTGGAGGAAAACCACGTCTCTCCGCTCGAGGAGCGGTACCGGGTGCCGCCGTCCACGCCCTTGGAGGAGGACCATGTTTCCCCGTTCGAAGTGCGGTAGCGGGTGCTTCCGTCGAAATTTTTGGATGAATCGACGTACCCGCCCTGGGAGGAATGGTGCCGGGTGCTCCCGTCTATCATTTTTTGAGAGGAGATGCTCGCATGCCCAAGGCAGGACGCCCCGGCCAGAAACGCGGCGCCAAACAGGACGCGCTTGGAATATGAGAAGAAGCATGCGTTATTGTTCATCATGACGGGATCATTTCTATATGCATTTGCCGGGAAAAGCAATGAAAAGGGCGCGGATGGCACTTGTGCGTGGCCGCGTTCATTGCGGAGTCTCAGAGGCGGCTTCGCAGCGCACTTTGCGTTTTTTGAACACGACGCCGGTTGTCGCCTGTATCACGCGGGCCATGGCCGCGCGGTCGACGTCCGCGTAGCTGCGCTTGGTGCGAATTTGAATGTTGCTGACGCTCGCGCGGCCGACGCCCGTCGTTTCCACGATGAACTGCGTCAAATCTTCCGCCGAGATCTGGTGGTCGCGCCCGAGGTTGAAGACGAGCGTTTGCTCCCCGATGCGCAGGGCTGCGGGGAGCTGTCGTTTGGGTGTTTCTGGTTCGGGCGCCGGCGCGGGCGGAGGCGGCGGCTCATCGGCCGTTTCCACCTGTTTTTCCGGCTTTGAAGGCGTTTCGCGCTTGGGCTGATTGCCTTCCTTCGGGGCAGTTTCCTTCGGGGCGTCGGCCCCGCGGCCACCGTTGATATAGTCGATCAGGGCAGAGGCGATGTCGGTGGGGGAGTATTGCTGTTCGAGCAGGCGGTCGACCAAGTCGTCATACCGCTTATACGCCCCCGCCTCCAGCGTGTCGCGCAGGTGGTTGAAAAACTGGTTTTCCTTCTGGCGCCCGACTTCCTCGAGCGTCGGCACGCGCATGCGCCGGATTTTCGCCCCCGTGAAGCGCATGATGTTTTGCATGCGGTAAATCTCTCGCCCCGCCACAAAGGTGATGGCCCGGCCCTCGCGGCCCGCCCGGCCCGTGCGGCCGATGCGGTGCACATAATCCTCGCCGTCGTGCGGTAGGTCGTAGTTGAAGACGACTTCCACGTCGTCCACGTCGAGCCCGCGCGCGGCCACGTCCGTCGCCACGAGGAATTCGACGCGCTTGTGGCGGAATCGGTCGATCACCTTTTCGCGCTGGTTCTGGGCGATGTCGCCGTGCAGTTTGTCGGCGAGATAGCCGCGGGCCTGGAGTGTCTCCGTCAAGTCGTCCACCATGGTTTTGGTGGCGCAAAAGATGATGCCGTAGTTCATGTCCTTCACGTCGATCAGGCGGCAGAGCACGTCGAGCTTGGAGCGGCGGTCGACCTCGTAGTATTCCTGCTCGATCTTCGGCACGGTCAGTTCCCGCGACTGGATTTGCACGTGGACGGGATCATGCGAGAAGGATTTTATCAACCGCACGATCGGGGAGGGCAGCGTCGCGGAGAAAAACACGCTCTGGCGGTCTTCCGGCGCGGCCTGCAGCACTTTTTCGATGTCCTCGCAAAAGCCCATGTCGAGCATGCGGTCGGCCTCGTCAAGGATCACGGTTTTGAGGTGTTTTAAGGACAATGTGCGGCGGTCGAGGTGGTCGAGGATGCGGCCCGGGGTGCCGATCACGATTTGCGCGCCGTCGCGCAGCCCGCGCAGTTGGCGGTCGTAGGATTGCCCGCCGTAGATGGGCACCTCGCGCACTCCCGGCTTGAAGGAGGCGAGCTTCGCCACCTCGGTGGCCACCTGCATGGCCAGCTCGCGCGTGGGACACAAAATCAACACCTGCGGCTTTTCCAGCGCGGGGTCCACCCGCTCGATGGCGGGCAGGGCGAAGGCCGCCGTTTTGCCGGACCCTGTCTGCGACTGGCCCACAAGGTCGTTACCCGCGAGCAATTCGGGGATCGTCTGGCGTTGGATGGGCGTGGCCTCTTCGTACCCCGCCTTTTCGACCGCTTTCAACAGGGCCTCCGACAGGCCGAGTTCGCTGAACAATTTTTTCTCCATGACTAAACCTATGCGCCTGTCACTGTCTGCGCCATCCTTAAATCCGATGCGGTTTCGCCCCATTTTCCGTTTGCTTGGAAGGGACGGCTCCTTTTAAATAAGCGTGCTATAGCCGCATACGATTTTTTCTATGAATCCCTCCGCCGCCTCCGTGAAATTGGGCACCGTCCTCAAAGACCTCCTCTGGATTACGCTGTTTTTGGGCGTGCTTTATTTCGGATTCTCATGGTTGCGGCCGCTGAGCAACCCCGACGAGGGCCGCTACGCGGAGATCCCGCGCGAGATGGTGGCCAGCGGCGATTATGTGACCCCGCGGCTCAACGGATTGCTCTACCTTTACAAGCCTCCCATGTTCTACTGGATGCAGGCCGGGGTCCTCAAGGCCGCGGGATTGCAGGATTATGTGGGCGACGACGGCGTCGAGCGCGCCGACGCGCCGCAGGCGTTCAAGGTGACGGGGTGGTATGTGTGCTTGGTGCGGTTTGTCAATTCGGCGTTGGCGCTGCTCTCCTGCTGGATCACCTACCTGACGGCGCTGGCCCTCTGGAACCGCAGGGCGGCGCTGTTTTCCGCCGCCGTGCTGGGCACGAGCGGGCTATGGTTCGGTCTCGGGCAGGTGGTGACGATGGACATGACGGTTGCCGCCTTCATCACCGCCGCGTGCGCGTTCTTCCTCGTGGCGGTCAAATCGCCCGTCGGTAGCGGCAAGCGGATGCGGTGCGCCTACGGCATCTATGTGTCGATGGCGCTGGCCGTCCTCTCCAAGGGGCTGATCGGCCTTATCCTGCCGGGAGGCGTATTCTTTTTTTGGATACTATTTCTCAACCAATGGAAGCAGCTGCGCCACCTGTGCCTGCCCACCGGCACCCTGCTGTTTTTGCTGATAACGGTGCCATGGCACGTCTTCGCCGCGCTGGCGACGCCGGAAACTTCTTTTGACAATTTCCTCGACCCCGACATGAAGGGGCGCGGGTTCCTCTGGTACTATTTCATTTACGAGCACTTTTTACGCTTCACCGACGCGGGCACGGCCCACCGCGGGCAGCCCTGGTGGTTCTTCTTCGTCACCCTGCCGCTGGGGATGCTGCCGTGGCTGGCGTTCCTGCCGCAGGCCCTCTGCCATGCCCTCAAGGGCGGCTTGCAAAAAATGCGGCAGAAGCCGGAATTTCTCTACTGCATTCTTTGGACGCTGATTCCCCTGTTGTTTTTCTCGGCCTCCGCCAGCAAGCTGATTCCCTATATCCTGCCCTCGATGCCGCCGTTGGCGCTTTTGATCGCCTACTTTTTGTCCGACGCGTGGGGGGATCCCCAAAAGTACCACCTTAACCGCGGCGTGGGCGTGCTCGGCTGGCTCGCGACGGCCGGAGCCTTCGCGGTGCCGGTCGCGCTTTGGGTGCGCTACGACCGCACGGAGTTGGAGGCGCTTCCCTGGTATCTGCTGCTGATGTCGCTCGTCATTATCGGCGGGCTTGTGATCCTGTATTTCTGGAAACGCAACAAACCCAAGGGCGGCATCGTGACGGTCATAGTCGGAATGTCCTTTCTGCTCGCCGCCTTCAGCCCGCTGGGCACCTATGTCCAGCGTGAAAACACGATCGAAATCGGCCAGTGGCTCGCGCCCCAGCTGGAAAAGAACGACTTGGTTTTTGTCTACGACTACGGCCAGTTGCATGACTTCCCGTTGCACCTCAAGCGTTATGTCGGCGTGGCGGATTTTCCCGACCCTGAAGAACCCTACGGGTTGAACGTCCCGAAGGAGCACCAGTTCGGTTTTGTGGCCGAATACGAAAAACCGGCCCCAGCCTATGTTGGGGGCGAAGTGAAGGACCGCTATATTTCAATGGAGCGTCTGCAGGAGCATCTGAATTCCGACAAACCGGTTTTCCTGCTGCTGGGTTTGGATAAGCTCAACAGGATTTACGAGCGGCACCATTTCCCCCTCACGAACTGGCGGATGATCAAGCGCGGCACGCAGTTCGTGCTGATCGGCAATCCCGCCGCCGAGCAGGCCCTCCAAAAGCGCGACCGCGCCCCCAAAGATGAGTGACGAAGCCTTCCTTCCCTTCACGCGTCCGACGATCACCGAGGAGGCCATCGCCGAGGTGGCCGACTGCCTGCGTTCCGGCTGGATCACCACCGGACCGCGCTCGCAGAAGTTTGAAAAGATGCTGGCCGATTACCTCGGCGCGCCGCAGTCGCAAGCCTGTATCAGCGCGACAGCCGGGCTTTTGATGGCGTTTTTGGCGCTCGACCTGAAGGAGGGGGACGAGGTGATCACCGTCTCCATGACGTTCGCGGCGACGCTCAACTGCATCGTCTTGGCGGGCGGCAAGCCTGTCTTGGTCGACGTGGAGCCGGGCACCTACAACATGGACGCCGCGCTTTTGGAGAAGGCGATCACGCCCAGAACGCGCGCGATTGTCCCCGTCCACTTCTCGGGGCTGCCCGCAGACCTCGACACGATTTACGCGGTCGCCCAAAAGCACAACCTGCGCGTGATCGAGGACTGCGCGCACTCGATCGGCACCACCTACAAGGGCCGCAAGATCGGGTCTTTCGGCGACACGCAGGTGTTTTCCTTCCACCCCAACAAGAACATCACGACAGGGGAAGGCGGGGCCGTCGTCACGCGCGACGAGGCGATGATCAAACGCATCAATTTGCTGCGCTTCCACGGCATCGACCGCGAGGCGTGGGCGCGTTTTGGCAAGAGCGGGAACCCCCACTACGAGATAGCACTGCCCGGCTACAAGTTCAACTTCATGGACATGCAGGCGGCCTTGGGCATCCACCAAATCCCCTTGCTCGACAGTTTCAACGAGCGCCGCAACCAGCTCGCGCGCCGCTATTACGACAAGCTCGAGGGTTGCCCGGCGCTGATCCTGCCGAAAGCCCCCGCGTACGACCATTTTCACGCGTGGCATTTGTTCACGCCGCTCGTCGTTCCCGAAAAGGCGGGGCTCGACCGCGATATGCTGATGGCCGCGCTCAAGGAATACAACATCGGCACGGGGCTGCACTATGTGGCCATTCACCTGAGCCCCTATTACCGCGACCGCTACGGTTTCAAGCGCGGTGATTTGCCGCATACCGAGTTTATTTCCGACCGCGTGCTGAGTTTGCCGTTGTTCCCCCTGATGACTGAAAACGACCAAGACCGCGTCCTGGCCGCCCTCGACAAAATTTTCGCCCGCGCCTGATTTTTTCGCCATGAATCCCGACATCTCCGTCGTCATCCCCGTTTACAACGAGGAGGCCAATTTGCCCGAACTGTTCAACCGCCTGATGGCCGCGATGGACAAGCTGGGGCGCACCTATGAGGTGATCTTCACCAACGACGGCAGCCGCGACCGCTCAGGCGCGCTGTTGCGCGAATTTTTCCAAAAACGCCCCGAGCATGTGCGGGTCGTCGACTTCAACGGCAATTACGGCCAGCACACCGCGATCATCGCCGCGCTCGAAAGGGCGCGCGGGAAAATGGTGATCACTCTCGACGCCGACTTGCAGAACCCGCCCGAGGAAATCCACAAGCTCGTCGCCGCCATCGACGCGGGGCACGACTCGGTGGGCGGCAAGCGCAAGGACCGGCAGGACACCCCTTTTCGCAAGTACGCCTCCCGCATGCTCAACAGCGTGCGCGAGCGCTGCACCGACATCAAGATGAGCGACCAAGGCTGCATGCTGCGCGCCTACGACGAAAAGGTCGTCAAGGCGATGGTGGCCTGCGGCGAGCGCTCGACGTTCCTGCCCGCGCTGGCCTACAAGTTTTCCTCGAACCCCGGCGAGGTCGAGGTCGAGCACGCCGCGCGCGCGCACGGCGAGTCGAAGTACAGCCTCTACAAGCTGATCCGCCTGAACTTCGACCTGATCACCGGCTTCACGCTGCTGCCGCTGCAGGTGTTCACGATCTTTGCGGTGGGCTGCGCGGCGGGGAGCTTCCTGCTGGTGCTTGTGCTGTTGTACATGCGCTTTTTCATGGACGACAACACCAACGGCGTGTTCACGCTGTTCGCGATTCTCTTCTTCCTCATCAGCGTGTGCATGATCGGCATCGGGCTGATCGGCGAATACGTGGGGCGCACCTACCAGACGGTGCAGCACCGCCCGCGCTACATCCTGCGCGAGATGCTGGAGAAAAAGGACGCCTGATGAGCCGCCCGCCCCTTTCCCCGCGCGTGCTGTTTTTCGGCTACAGCGAAGTGGGCTACGCGTGTCTGGAAAAATTGCTGGAGCGCGGGGCGAACGTGGTGGCCGTGTTCACGCACAGGGACGACGCGGCGGAGACCGAGTGGTTCCGCAGCGTGGGCGCCCTCGCCAAAAAGCACGGCATCCCCGTCTACACGCCCGACTCGCTCAAGGATCCGCAGTGGACGACGCTTGTGCAGGATTTGAAGCCCGACCTGCTGTTGTCGCTCTACTACCGCAACATGATCCCCGAGCGGATTTTTTCGCAGGCCAAACTCGGGGCGTACAACATGCACGGCTCCTATTTGCCGCGCTATCGCGGGCGCGCCCCGCTCAACTGGGCGATTATCCACGGCGAAGACCACACGGGGGTATCCCTGCACGTCATGGAAAAAAGCGCGGACACGGGCGACATTGTCGACCAGGAAAAAGTGACGATCGGCTCGCGCGAGACGGCGGGGGATTTGACCGACCGCGTGCGCGAGGTCGCCGTGCGCGTGCTCGACCGCCAGCTGGGCGCCCTGCTCGCCGGCACGGCCCCGCGCACCGCGCAGGACCATTCCAAGTCCACCTATTTTGGAAAACGCACCCCGGCGGACGGCCTGATCGACTGGGAGAAAACTTCCCTCGAAATTTTCAACCTCGTGCGCGCCGTCACGCGACCGTTCCCGGGGGCGTTCGCGTTTGCCCCGGGCGGCGAGCGGCTGAGCGTGTGGTGGGTGGAGGTAATTCCCTCGGACGTCGGCGTTCCCTGCGGGATCGTCCTGCAAACCGCCCCCCTGCGCGTAAAAACGAAGGACGGGGCCGTGGAGATCACCGACGGGCAGTGGAGTTCGCCCCCCGTTTTGGACGTCGGCGACAAACTGGGCGCGCAACTTCCGGCCTGAGCGCGTTTTTTATTCGCGCTGGTCATTCCCAGCAGTTAATCTGTAAAACAATCTTTTTCCCATGGCACTCAAAGTACTCATCCTCGGAGTCAACGGTTTCATCGGCTCCTCCCTCGGCTGGCAGATCCTCACCCGCACGGACTGGGAAGTCTACGGCATGGACATGGCCACCAACAAAATCGGCCACTGCATCGACCACGAGCGGTTCCACTTTTTCGAGGGCGACATCACGATCAACAAGGAATGGATCGCCTACCACATCCGCAAGTGCGACGTGGTGGTGCCGCTGGTGGCCATCGCCACGCCCTCCCTCTATGTGAGCGACCCGATCCGCGTGTACGACCTCGACTTCGAGGCCAACATGGAGATCGTCAAGCAGTGCGTGAAGTACAAAAAACGCCTGATCTTCCCCTCGACCTCCGAGATCTACGGCATGTGCCAGGACAAGGATTTCGACGAGTACGAGAGCAACCTCGTGCTCGGCCCCATCCCGAAGGAGCGCTGGATCTACTCCTGCATCAAGCAGCTGCTCGACCGCGTGATCTGGGGTTACGGCAACCACGGCGGGCTCGACTTCACGCTGTTCCGCCCCTTCAATTTCGTCGGCCCCAAGCTCGACGACATCAACGACGCCAAGGAGGGATCCTCCCGCGTCGTCACGCAGTTCATCCACAACATCCTGCACGGCAGGCCGATCAAGCTGGTGGACGGCGGCAAGCAGCGCCGCTCCTTCACCTTCATCGACGACGGCATCGACGCCATCGTGCGCATTATCGCCAACAAGGACGGCTGCGCTTCGCGCCGCATTTTTAATATCGGCAACCCAAAGATGGATTTTTCCATCCGCGAGCTGGCCGAGACGCTCGTCGAGCTGATCAAGGAGTACCCCGATTACAAGCATTTGGCCGAGGCCGTGAAGATGGAGGAAATCTCCTCCGAGGAATATTACGGCAAAGCCTATCAGGACGTCTCGCACCGCGTGCCCTCCGTCAAGGAGGCGGAAAAGCACCTCGGCTGGAAGCCCACGACGGACCTGCGCACGATGCTCAAGCTCACGCTCGACTACCACCTGCTCCATCAGGACTACGAGCTGAACACGCTCCAGACGAAATAGGGCGTGAACCTCTGTTTCGGCACAAAATCCCGCCCGGAAACGGACGGGATTTTTTGCGCCTGTCTTTCTGTCCGTGATAATTCTTGCGCAAATTTTCAAAAGGCGGTACAACGCATGCACTCCCCTATATCCCATGCGCGCAATTTTATCTTTCTTAATCACATTGGCTTGCACAATCTCAATGGCACGCGCGGATGCTGTTGATTTCTCCTTGCAGCTTCTAGAAGGGCAACAGCGCCAGACGCCGGCGGGCAACGTGGCGCTTTCGCCCGTCGGCGTTTATATGGCATTGGCCTGCCTAGCCAACGGGGCCGAGGGCACGGCGCTGACGGAGCTGCAAAACGCGCTCGGCGAACAGTCGCTTGACGCCGTCAACGCACATGCCGGGGAGATTGCCAAGTTGTGCGCCGAAAATCCGGCACTGGAAATGGCGACGTCCCTGTGGGGCCGAACAAAACCCGAATTTGCCGAAACCCTGCGCGAAGGTTTCATGGCGGAGTGTTTCCCGCTCCCGCCCACCTCCGCGCCGATGAACGCGTGGGTTTCCAAAAAAACAAAGGGAATAATCCGTTCCATCATACCGGAAGGGCCCTTGTCGGGGGACACGGCGGCCTATTTGCTCAACGCCCTTTATTTTAAGGACAAGTGGAGCGACCTTTTTGACAAAGAACTCACCAAGCCGAAGGACTTTTATGTGAACGCCGAGGGACGAGTTCAGGTGCCCATGATGTTTCGTGAGGGCCGTTACGCGTATTTCGAGGATGCCGATTTGCAGGCGGTGAAACTCCCCTACAAAAACGGCCTCTCCATGACGGTGTTTTTACCCAAAGACAAGGACTGCGACATGGAAAAATTTGTCGCTTTGTTACGCGAGAAAAACAAACTTGGAAGCCTGTCAAAATTTGAGAAGCAAGAAATCGATCTATATTTCCCCAAATTCCGAATGTCTCCGCCCACTGTCGATTTGAAGGGACTGTTGACCGGCATGGGCGTGAAGGCTGTCTTTGATCGCGATGCCGTCCCCTTTCCTCTCCCAAAAATCGACGACGATGTCGGCGTTTTCGTCAAGGACATCATGCAAAAAACCGATATTGATGTGGACGAAGAGGGCACGGTGGCCGTTTCCGTCACAGTTGTGGCATTCGGCCTCAGATCAGTGCCCGCGCCCAAACCACCCAAGCCTGTGTTTCGTGCGGATCATCCTTTTGTGTTCATCATCGGCGACGAATTTTTCGCCGGAATTGTCCGCGATCCGAGCAAGTCTTGATTTCATATTTCATGCGCGCATTTCTACTTCTATTGGCCATGCTTGCTTGCGCGGGTTCAACGATTCGCGCGGACGGGGTGGACTTTTCTTTAAAATGTCTGGAAGGGCAGCAGCGCCAGACGCCGGCGGAGAATGTGGCGCTTTCGCCTGTCGGCGTTTACATGGTGCTGGGTTGTCTGGCCAACGGCGCGCAAGGGGCGACGTTGGCGGAACTGCAAAACGCCCTTGGCGAGCCGTCGCTGGATGCCGTCAACGCCCGCGCGAAGGCCGTGGCCGAATTTTGCGCGAAAAATCCGACGTTTCAAACGGCCACGTCCGTGTGGGGGCCGGTCCAAGATTCCTTTGCAAATGATCTGCGTGATGTTTTTGCGGCGGGCTGTTTCCCCATGCCTTTCACCTCCGCGCCGATGAACGCGTGGGTGTCGCGCAAAACAAACGGAAGGATTCCGTTCATACTGCCTGACATGTCGCTGGAGAAGGATATGGCGATCCGCCTGCTCAACGCCGCGTATTTTAAGGACAAATGGCGCGCTCCCTTCGATGTGAGAAAAACGCTGCCGGCTCCGTTTTATGTGGACGCCGAAAAAAGCGTCCGGATCTCCCTGATGTTTCGCGACGGTTCGTATGGTTATTTTGAGGATGACGATCTGCAGGCGGTAAGGCTGTATTATGAAAACGGCTTGTCCATGATGGTCTTTCTGCCAAAGGCCGAAAAGGATATGGAAAAATTTATCGCGCTACTGCGCCAAAAGCACGCGCGGGGAGATCTGCTGCGATTTGAGGGCCACGATGTCGAGTTGTATCTGCCGCGCTTCAAGCTGGAGCCATCTCAGATCGATTTAAAAAAAGTATTGGCGCAGATGGGCGTGGAAATCGCCTTTGAAAGAGGCCGCGCCGATTTTTCAAAAATGGGCCCCTCGATCGAGCATGTGAGGGATTTCTTTCAAAAGACCGTCATCGAGGTGGATGAGGAGGGCACCGTCGCCGCCGCCGTAGAATCCATGGTGCGCACCGTCGCCAAAAAAGCCCGTGTTCCGGGCGGACCGCCCCTTTGTGTTTATGATCGGAGAGGGGCTGTTCGCAGGGATCGTTCATAATCCGGAAAAGCCTTGAATGCGTGCATAAAAAACGCCTTCCCATTGCGAGAAGGCGTTTTGGAATAAAAAGAAAAATCCCTCAGTCGTTGGGTATCTGCGCGGAGACTTTGTCGTCCACGGCCTGCGCGCCGTCGGCCACGGCGCCCACCGCGAGGTCGGCGCAGAAGATGCCGATGATAAAGCACACATAGGTCAGCGCCAGCGCGATCGTCGCGTGCGTGCGGGTGATGGCGTCGGACCACAGGATCACGAAGTAGGAAAACACGAGCGCGAGCAGGAGGGCCGCGGCGTGTTTGACGAGGAGGGGGTGCGCGGCGTCCGTCAGCGGCACGAGCCACACGTCCGCCGCCGCCCATGCCAGTATCCATGCCAAGAGGGGAACGATCAGCGCGAAGGAGAGCGGGGCCCAGCGCATTTCCACGTTGCCGATCCAGCGCATGAAAAGTTTGCCCGTCAGGATCAGGACGGCCAGCCCCACGATCAGGTGCAGCCAGAAGTGTATGCCGCTCAAGTTGGGCGCGGCGAAGAGCACGCAGAGGGCCTCTTCGAGGCCGTCCAGCATGTTGGGGAAATTTCCTGCCGCCAGTAGGGTTGTCATAAGCTGTATTTTAGGTGGGGGTGTCTTTAATTGGCAACTTCCTTGTTGCTCCCCGAAAGGTGGCGCACGAGGGCGTGCAGCAGCTCCAATTGCGGAACGGGCACGCCGTGCGCGCGGGCGCGGCGCAACGGCTCGCCCCAGATCGAGTCGACCTCGAGCGGGCGGCGTTTTTCAAAATCGACGAGCGCCGACGGCTTGTAGGCGCCGAGCTTTTCGGTGGCCGCGATCTGCTCGTCCAAAAACGATTCCGGTATCGCGCACCCGTGCACGGCGGCGACGGCGCAGACTTCTTGCATCAGCGTAATCACCTGCGCCTTCAGCTCCGCGTCGGCCAATATGTGGTCGGTGGGGCAATTGGCGGCGACACACAGGCCGCTGAAGGGAATGTTCCACACGAGCTTCTTCCAGACCGCCTCCTCGAAATGTCCGACAGCGCGGCAGGGGATGCCCGCTTCCGTGAAAAGGGCCGCTATTTTTTCCGCGCGGGGGCTGAGGCCGCCTGCCGGTTCCCCGATACGGATGGAGCCGGAGAAAAACACGTCGACGACCGCGGGCGCGCGCCGCGTCGCGGCGACGAAGCACAGGCCGCCCAGCACTTTTTCCTTCCCCAGCGCGGCTTGGAACTGCTCGACGTTGCCGAGGCCGTTCTGGAGCGTCAAGAGCACGGAGTTTTCCCCGATCATCGGAAGGACGTCCCCCGGGAGCGTGCCGTTGGCGGTTGTCTTGGCGGTGACGACCACGAGGTCGCACGGACCGATCTCGTCAGGGGTTTTGTATCCGTTAACCGGATACACTTTTAACGCGTCGCCCTCTTGGTTCACGCGGATGCCATCGCGCATCGCGGCGCCGTAGTCCGAGCGCAGCCAGAAGCGCACGTCGTTTCCGGCCAGCGCGAGCTTCGCCCCGTAAAACGAGCCGAGGGCCCCCGTGCCGACGATGCCGATCTTCATGGCGAAAAATCCCCCTTAGGCGACGGGGCCGTACTCGAGCGTGCGGCCCGCCGGTTTGCTCACGAGCGAGAGGTGGTTGCGCCCCTTGGCGTCCTGCGAGCGTTCGGTATGTCCTATTACCTGCGCCTTCACGCCGAAGGCCGCCGCAAGATCGACGACGTCCTGCGCGAGCTTGGGCGCGACGTAGATTTCCATGCGGTGCCCCATGTTGTACACGCGGTACATTTCCTCCCACGAGGTCTTGCTGGCCTTGCGGATGGCCTCGAACACGGGGGGCGTGGGAAAGAGGTTGTCCTTCACAAAGCGCACGCTTTTGCCGAAGCGCAGGCACTTTGTCTGCGCCCCGCCGCTGCAATGGACGAGCCCCGCGACATTGCCGCGCATCTGTCGCAGCAGCTCCGCGATGACAGGGGCGAAGGTACGCGTCGGGCTGAGGAGCGCCTGCCCTACTGTCTGCGTCGAGCCGGGGAGCGGGTCTTCCAGTTTGTAGGGGCCGCAGAAGACGAGTTTTTTATTGGACTTGGGGTCGAACGCCTCGGGGTATTTTTTGGCGTAATACTTGCACAGCAGATCGTGCCGCGCGCTCGTCAGGCCGTTGCTGGCGATGCCGCTGTTCTCCTTCTTGTCGTACTCGCAGGTGCCGCCGGAGGCCAGGCCCACGATGGCGAGGCCCGGTCGGATTTTGTCGCCCGAGATGACATCTTTGCGGCTCATCACGGCCGTCGCCGTCGAGTCGACGACGAGGGTGCCCGTCAGGTCGGCGACGTCGGCCGTTTCGCCGCCGCCGCTGTGGACGTCGACGCCCCAGTCCCGCATCTTTTGCAAAAACTCCTCCGTGCCTCCGATCAACTCGGCCAGCACCGCCCCCGGGATGTGGCGGGCGTTGCGGTTGATTGTATTGGAAAAAAGGATACGCCCCGTCGCGCCCACGCAGAGCAGGTCGTCGAGGTTCATGACGAGGGAGTCCTGCGCGATCCCGCGGAACACCCTGGCATCCCCCGTCTCGCGGTACTGCAGGTAGCCTACGATGGCCTTCGTGCCCGCGCCGTCGGCGTGGATGAGGTTGCACTTCGTGCGGTCGCCCGTGAGGACGTCGGGGGTTATCTTGCAAAATGCCCCGGGATACAGCCCCTTGTCGAGCTTCGCGATCGCGGCGTGGACTTCGCTTTTCTGGGAGGAGGCCCCGCGCGCGGCGTAGCGGCCCTTTTCGGCAGTGGTTTTGGCCATGGGAACAATGTCTTCTATTTTAAAATTTTGGAGAACTCGGCGCGCAGCTCGTCGTAGGTGCGGGCCACGGGCAGGTCGGCGTTTTCGGCGGCGAAGGCGTCGCTCGGTCGGTAAAGGATGGCGCGGTCGGCGCTGCGTAGCATCGAAAGGTCGTTGTAGGAGTCGCCGGAGGCCAGCACCTCGTAGTTCAGGCCCTTGAACGCCTCGACCGCCCTGCGTTTTTGGTCTTGCTGGCGCAGGCGGTAGCCGCAGATGCGGCCAGACGGCTCCACTTCCAGCTCGTGGCACAACAGCGACGGCCAGCCGAGCTGGCGCATCAGCGGCAGCGCGAATTGCACAAAGGTGTCGGACAAAATAAACACCTGCGTGCGCTCGCGCAGCCAGTTCAGAAATTCCAAGCCCCCCTCGATCGGCTTTAGCGTGCCGATAACCTCCTGAATCTGCGGCAGGGAAATGCCGTGCTTGTCGAGCAGGTCGATGCGGTAACGCATCAGCTTGTCGTAGTCGGGCTCGTCGCGGGTGGTGCGGCGCAGTTCGGCGATGCCGGTTTTGTCGGCGACCGCTATCCATATTTCCGGCACGAGGACTCCTTCCAAATCGAGGCAGGCAACTTGCATAAGATGTTGAATTTTAGGAAAATTTCGCTAAAAAGGCAAAGCCCATTCCGCCACAAAATCACGCGCTGCCCTGCAGCCGGGAAGAAAGCGTTTCCAATTCCTCCCACCGCGCGTAGGCCGCCGCCGTGTCGGCCTCGAGCCGCGCCAAGGCGTCGGCGGCTTCCTTCGGCGTCATGCCGCCGTTGGCGCGATAGAAGGAAGGGTCGGCCATTTTTGCCATCAGCGCCTCGCGCTCGGCTTCCAGCTTTTCAATGCGTTTGGGCAGCGATTCCAAATCCTGCCGTTCTTTGTTGGAAAGTTTGCGGGGGCGGTCGGCCTTCTTTTCGGGCGAAGCGGGCGCCGCCTTCGCAGACGGGGCGGGCGCTTCCGTCGGCAACGCCCAGTCCTCCTCGTCGCATCCCGCGAATTCGCGCACGGCGCCGTTGCCGTCCAGCACGAACGTGGCGTTTACCGCGTTTTTCAAAAACTCGCGGTCGTGGCTGACCCTTAGAACCGTGCCCTTGAATTTCAGCACAAGCTCCTCCAACAGCTCGGAGGTCTCGACATCCAGATCGTTCGTCGGCTCGTCGAGCACGAGGACGTTGGCGGGCGTCAGAAAAAGCTTCGCCAAAACCGCCCGCGCTCGCTCTCCGCCGGAGAGCCGCGAGATGGGTGCCCGCACGTCCTGCGGTGAAAACAAAAAGTCGCGCAGATAGGACACGACGTGGCGGCTCGCGTGGCCGACCCACACGGTGTCGCCGTCGCCCGCGATGTTTTCGCCGAGCGAAAGTTTTTCGTCCAGAATCGAGCGGTGTTGGTCGAAGTAGGCGATCTCCAAATGCGTGCCGTGCTCGACCGCGCCCTGTTGCGGCTTCAGTTCACCCAACAGCAACCGCAAAAAGGTCGTCTTGCCCGACCCGTTGGGGCCGACGATGCCGATGCGGTCGCCCCGCCAGATCGTCGTCGAAAAATCTTTTAAAATCGGCGGCTGTTCGGGGAAGGCGAAGCTCACGTCTTTCATCTGGATCACTTTTTGCCCCGAGGCCGCGCCCGCGTGGAGCGCGAGTGTCGCCGCGCTTTGCACCTCGCGGCGGCCCGCGCGCTCGCGGCGCATCGCCTGCAAGGCGCGCACGCGCCCCTCATTGCGGGTGCGGCGGGCCTCGATGCCGCGGCGGATCCACACTTCCTCCTGCGCGAGTTTTTTGTCAAAGACGGCGTTGGCGGCGCGCTCGGATTCGAGGAACTCCTCTTTGCGCTCCAAAAAGCGCTCGTAGTCGCAGTCCCACGAGGTGAGGCGGCCCCGGTCGATGTCGACGATGCGGGTGGCCAGCTTTTTCAAAAACGCGCGGTCGTGGGTGACGAACACGAGCGTGCACGAAAGCTTTTGTAAAAACTCCTCCAGCCACTGGATGGAGGGGATGTCCAAATGGTTCGTCGGCTCGTCCAACAAAAGAATGTCGGGATCGCCCGCCAACGCTTTGGCCAGCAGCGCCCGCCGTTTGCCGCCGCCCGAGAGCCCCTCAAACGCGGCGGCGGGATCCAGCCCGAGTTTGGACAGCACGCTTTCGAGCCGTTGCTCAAACGTCCATCCGCCCGTCACCTCCAATTGGTGGTGGAGTTCTTCTAATTTTGCCTGCGCGATGCCGTCGTCGGGGTCTTTGGCCAATAACCGCGCGGCCTCGTGGTAGGCGCGCAGGCGCTCGGCCTCCTCGCCCAGCCCCTGCACCGCCACGTCGAACACGGTGCCCGCGCACCCTTGCGGGATTTCCTGGTCGAGCTTCATCACGCGCAGATGCGGCACGCGCTCGACCTCGCCGCCGGCGGGCCGGATCTCGCCCGCGATCAGCCGCAGGACGGTCGATTTGCCCGCCCCGTTGCGTCCCAAAAGGCAGATGCGCTCGCGCGCGAAAATCCCCAGCGAGGCCCCGTCCAGCACGGGCGCATCGCCGAAGGAAACGGACACGTCTCTAAAAGTCAGCAGCGACACACGTTAAAACCGCATCCCGACGGAGCAACCCACGACGTGCGCGTTGCCCACATAGGTTCCGCTGACATCGCCCTTCATCACCGTGTCGGTCGTGTTGTTCATGTTGGAGTTGTTGAAGAAGATGTACGTGTAGCCCACGTCGATGAAGAATTTGCCCCAGCGGTAGCCGACGCCCGCCGAGACCCAGATGCGGTCGGAGTCCGGCACGCGGACGGTGCGGAATTCGGGGGAATGGATGGGGGACTCGTCCCAGCAGCCGCCGATGCGCAGGACGAGGTTGTCCTCGGCGAATTCGGGGTAGTAGTGCACGCCCACGCTGATGCGGGAGGCGTTTTTCCAGTTTTCCTCGGTGACGGAGGTGGTGTGCGAGCCGACGATGCGCAGTTCTTCAAACTGGCTCCACGTTGTCCACGCATAGTCCGCCATGATCGCGAAGCGCGAAAGATCGCCGCGCAGGCGCTGGTAGATGCCGAAGTTGATGGTGTTGGGTATCGTCAAATCGGCGCTGATGTGCTGTTCTTCGGGCATGCCCGGCACCTTGTTGCCTTTGGCGTACATCGTGCCGCTGAGCTGGTGGTTTACCTGCGAGCGATAGCTCAGGCCCACGCGCCCGCCTTCCATATACTGGTAGGTGAACCCGATGTTACCGCCCGCGCTCAGGCCGTCGCCCTCCACCTTGGCGCCCGTGTCGCCCACCATGTAGGAGGTGAGCACGGCGTTCACGTACTGGATGGAGAAACCCACGCCGACCGAGAGATTGTCCGAAAGCTTGTAAGCCACGCTGGGGTTGAAGTCGAACGCCTGGAGCTTGCTGCGGATGCCGTGGTAGCGGCCGATGAATGTGTCGCCGTTATGGTATTCCGTTTCCAGCCCGTAGGGGGCGGTGACGGACAGGGCCGCGAGCCAGCGGTCGTCGTGGCCGAACTTGTAGATGGCATACATCGTGGGCACGTAGGCGAGTTTTCCTGCGTTGCCGCCGTCTGTGCCGTTGATCTCGCCGCCGCCGGCGGCGAGGGGGTAGGTGGCCTTCCCGTTTTTGAGCTGAAAGTCGGGAATCAGAAAGCTTAACCCGCCGTCGACACGGCCCTTGCCGTCGACGAAGAACCCGGCGGAAGGGTTCCAGAACGCGGCCGAGGCGTCGCCGTTGGCGTTGGCGGCGGCGCCCGCCATGGCGGTGCCCAAATTGCCCGCGCCTTGTTCAAGCACTTGGAAGCCGGAGCCGTTCAATGCGGAATGCCCGGCCAGCAGCGCGAGCAGCAATGCGATTTTTTTCATGGGGGGAGGGGGATGGAGAGAAATCAGTTGTCGGAAATAAGGGGGTAAACCCGAAAACGTTAGCAAACTGAAGCTTTCGAGGCAAGCGCATCCTCGCTTGCGGAATCGGCGGACATACCTTACGATTAAGCGATTCCTGTGAACGTCGTCCTGCTCCAAGCCCACGCCCTCGGGCGCAATTTGGCCTGTTACGGCCGCCCGGTCGAAACGCCGCAACTTTCGCGCTTTGCGCGCGAGGCGGTTGTGTTGCGCGGGGCCTTCGCCGCCGCGCCGGTGCGCTCGCCGAGCCAGGCGGGGCTGTTTTGCGGGCAGCTGCCGCATCTGGTGGACATGTTCGGCCCGGTCGCGCGCGGGTTTCGTCTTTCGCACGAAAAATCCCACATGGCGCACACCTTCGCCAAGGCGGGGATGCTGACCGTCCACGCGGGCGCGCAGGCGCTGTTCGGGCCGGAACAGCCGCTGCCCTTCGAGCGCATTTTGCCCACGCCCGACGGGCATCCCTTTGACGTCGATGTCGCCACGGCGGCCGCCGCCGTCGGGTTTTTGGAGGATTTTGCGGCGGGCAAGGCGGGCAAAAAACCGTTCTTTTTAAACTGCGGTTTCGCGCTGGCCCAGCGCCCCTTCCCGCAGGCGGCGGAAGATGCCGTCGGCCGCTACTGCGCCCCGGCGGCGGGCCTGCCCGACACCCCGGCCTCGCGCGGGGACTTTTCCGACTACCGCCACAACATCGCGCTGCTCGACGGTTGCGCGGGCGACGTGCTTGAGGCGCTGCGCCGCACGGGCCGTTTCGAGGACACCTGCGTCGTTTTCACGACCGACCACGGCGGGCCGTTCCCCTTCGCCGAGGGGCAGCTGACGGACGAGGGTTTGGGTGTGGCGCTCATGCTGCATTACCCCAAAAACCCGGCGGCGGGCAAAGTGTCCGACGCGCTCGTCTCGCAGCTCGATGTGTTCCCGACCTTGTGCGACCTTTTGGGCATCGAAACCCCGTATTGGCTGATCGGCAAATCCCTGCGCCCCGTGTTCGAGAAAAGGCGCAACGCGGTGCGCGAGGACCTTTTGGCCCAAACCACCTATTTCGCGGCCTACGAGCCCCTGCGCTGCATCCGCACGCACCGCTACAAGCTCGTCAAATCCTACGATCCCGACCCGCGCCCCGTCGCCGCGAATATTCCCGACTCGCCCTCGAAAGACGTTTTGTACGAGGCGGGCTGGGCGTTGCACGAGCGGCCTTTGGTCGCGCTGTACGATTTGGCGCTCGACCCCGCCGAACAGCACAACCTCATGGACGACCCCGACCACTGGGCCGTGCGCACGGATTTGTTGGCCCGCATGGAGGCGGCCCTGCGCGAGATGGGGGACCCGTTGATGAAGGGGTTTGTGCCGCCGCCCGACGGCGCGCGCCTGAACAAGCGTTCGCAACGCAGCGCCTCGGACCCTGTTTGCGCGCATGAAGCCTGACGACAAGGCGCTCCCGATGATCGCGCTCAAAGACGCGGCCGTGCGCCTTGGCGGGCGCGTCGTGCTCGGACCTTTGGCGTGGCGGTGGCGGCGCGGGCAGCACTGGCTGCTGTTCGGCGACAACGGCGCGGGCAAAAGCACGTTTTTAAAACTGCTGGCGGGCACGCTTTCGGCCAACGGCGGCGGGCACAGGGTTTACCATTTGGACGGCGAGACGTTCGAGGCGGCGGCGGGGCTGGGCCATCAGATAGTGTTGCTCTCGCCTGAAAAACAGGTGCGCCACGCCCGCCTCGCCGCGGGATTGACGGTGAGGGAGGTCATTTTTTCGGGCTTTGAAGACCGTGACTACGTGTTCACGCCGCCCTCCGCCGCGCAGAAAAAACGCGCCGCCCAAATCGCCCGCTCGTTGGAGCTGACGGGGCTTTTGGGGCGCAAGACCGACGTCCTTTCGCAGGGGCAGTTGCGCCGCACGCTGCTGGCGCGCGCCTTGGTGAACCGCCCGAAATTGCTGCTGCTCGACGAATACGGCCACGGGCTCGACGATCACGCCCGCGCGTGCATGCAGCGCGCATTGCTATTGGCCGTCGCGCAGGGCACGCACGTGGTGTCCGCGACCCACAGGCGCGACGAGAGCGGGCAGTGGGCCACCCATTGGCTGCGGCTGGAAAACGGTTTGCTCACCGGCAGCGGGAAGGGCCTACCCAAAGGCGCATGGTGCGGCGACGACGCCGATCTTTTGCGCAAACGCACGTTTAAAAAACCAAAAAACAGCGCGCGGGTGCTGGTGCATATCGCGCACGCCGACGTGTCCGCGGCCGAGTCCGCGCGGGCGATCCCGCTGTTGCACGACATCAATTGGACACTTTACGCGGGAGGCCACACGCTGATTACCGGCCCCAACGGCGCGGGCAAAAGCACGCTTTTAAAGCTGCTCTACGGCGACCTCACCTGCGGCAAAAACGGCCTTGTGGAACGGTTTTTGGGCGCGAGGGAGGGTTTGTTCCTGCCCGAGGCGCGCCTGCGCATGGGGCTGCTCTCGGCGGAGCTGCACCAGCGCTTCGACCCCTCGCAGACGCTCGTGCAGGCGGTGGCTTCGGGCTTCGTCGCGACGCTCGGGATGTGGCGCTCAAAGGCGCCGGCCCAATTCGCGGCGGCCCGCCGTATTTTACGCGCATGGGGATTGGGCGATGTGATGGAGCGATCCTTGGCCGAAGTCTCCTTCGGCCAAGCCCGCCTCGCCCTGCTGGCCCGCGCGTGCGTGCGAAAGCCGCCGCTGCTCATCTTGGACGAACCCTTTGACGGCTTGTCCGCCACGGCCCGCCAAGACTTGCGCGCACGGTTGGAAGCGTTGGCCAAAGACGGCATCACACTGGTGATGACCACCCACCACCCGGGCGAAGCCCCCGAGTTGCCCATGCGCCGCTTAGAAATCAAAGAAGGACGTATCCTCCAAACCGATTAGTGCTTTTTTTTGTGGCGTAAAAGCAGTAGGGTGTTGAAAAGACACCCATGGCCAACAAATTCATCCCCACCGTACGCAGCGCCGCGCGCGCCCTGATCATTCAGGACGAGCGCCTGTTGGCGGTGGCGATGCGGGATGAAAAGGGAGCGTTTTTCATCCTGCCCGGGGGAGGCCAGCGCCACGGCGAGACACTCGTGCAAACGATTCACCGCGAATGCCTTGAGGAACTCGGCGTGGCGGTGGAAGTCGGCGAATTGCTCTATGTGCGCGAATACGTCGGGCGCAACCACGATTTTTGCAAACGGCACAAAAATTTCCACCAGTTGGAAACGGTTTTTTGTTGCCGATTGAGAGATCCCGACGCGGTTTTCAACACCAGCGGAGCCGCGCGCGACAAGCTCCAGACAGGCATCGCGTGGGTGCCGTTGGACACGCTGGAAACCTGCCGCTTTTATCCCGCCGCGATCAAGCCTTTTTTCCACAAAGACGGCATCGAAATCGGCCCGCAGCGTTATTTGGGCGACATCAATTAAAAATCCGCCGCCGCAGGGGGGTGTTTGGGCGATTTTCAACCCCGCCTGCGGGGGAGGTTTTCCGAATGGGCGCGGGCGTTGTTTTAAGAGTGAAAAAAGCCGTTTTTTCGCTTGAAAAAGGTTGCGCGGGCGGGTGGGTTCTGACAGTATAAAATTTTTCACCTGTCCAACTTCTTTTTCTATCAGGAAACGGCACTTTTATGTCTGACAAAAACCCTCCCGCAAACGCCACCCATCCGGAAGTTTATGACGCTTCCAAAATTCAAAATCTCGAAGGGCTGGAGGGCGTGCGCAAACGCCCCGACATGTACATCG
>JAVBTG010000134.1:0-2798 GCA_031556275.1 Opitutales bacterium | reverse complement strand
GCTGCCTTTCGACGGACGCTTTGTGCGGATTTCGCCTTCCCTCAAAGCACGCGGGCGCATGGTGGGTATTATCACCGATATTTTCAGAGAGGGCCACGTGCGCGTGCTCGTCGGCACGCAGGCACTGCTGGGCGAAGGATGGGACGCCCCCTGCATCAATTCCCTTGTCCTATCCAGCACGGTGAGCGCCTACATGCTCTCCAACCAGATGCGCGGGCGCGCCATCCGTACCGACAAGGAAAACCCCGATAAAGTCGCCAATATCTGGCATGTATGCTCGATCAAATTTCCAACCACATCGGATGTGTTCATGTCGTTGAAACCTAGGGCGATCACCGACCAGCAAGAACTGGCCGACGCGTTCGCGTACGAGCACGACCTGCACGTGCTGGACCGGCGTTTCCTTTGCTTCGAAGGCCCCGACATTAAGCCGCCGCACGACATTGAAAGCGGATGGAACCGTCTTAGGCTGAAAATGTTTGGGCTTAACCAAGAGCACGCGCTACTGAAGAATAACCCCCGAACATGCGAACGAGCCCGCGACCGCGATTTCACGCGCCGCATATGGGCCGAGGGCCTGAAAGATCCCTATAACGCTCCCCCCAAGCGCCTGCAAAACGCCCTCACCTGCCAGCCCAAAACAAAATGGCTGCTGTACTCGGCCAATCTGCTGGTGTTGTTTTTCGGCGCGTGTGCTTTGGCCGGTTACGTTTCCCGCATTGCCTTGCCGCGCGGATTCGCCGCGGCCGCAACGGTCTTTTGCTTTGTGGTCGCCGTCGTGATGTTCAAGCCGGTTGTTTTCACCCTAAAGTGCGCCTCCCCGCAAAAACTATTAAAACACATCGCGCGGACAACCTTGGAGACACTGGCGGCGATGGATTTGATTAAGACAAACCCTTCCACCATTCATCTGAGCGTCAAAAAAATATTGGGCGAATCGTTTATCAGCGCCGAAAACATGACGCCGTCGGAAAGCAACCTGTTTATGGACGCCCTGCGCGAAATATTGGAAGTCCCCCAAAACCCGAGATACCTCCTTGTCCGCAAGCACACTTGGTACAACCTCACGCAAAAAGACTACCACGGCGTGCCGACGGTTGTCAGCCGGCACAAAAAGTACGTCGAAATTTTTGAACATCTCTGGAACCGTTACGTCGGGCCGTGCGAACTTGTCTACACGCGCAATCACGCGGGCCGCTTGCGCCTGCTGCGCGCGCGCAACAACTGTTACGCCGCCGCGTGGAAAAAACAAGCGGGCCGCATCAACCGCTGGGGCTGAGGCCCGCAGGCTTTTTTTGAGTCCCGATCCCTAGCCCTCTAAAAAGCTTCCCGTTGCGCCGCGCCCATGCCATAGTTGCGCCCATGCAAACGTTCATTATCCGCATGAGCGCCTGCCTGTTGCCGTTGCTTTGCTGGGCTGTCTCTTCTGTTGTGCACGCCCAAACGCCGGAGGCCTCCTTCACGCCAGAATCCGCCAAAGTTTTTTTCACCCAGTCGCCCGACCTTAAAAAATCCGCCGCCGATTACCAACAGCGCGCCTTAACTGCCTACGAGGCCAAAGACCTCAAAAAGGCGGCCGTCGGCCTTTACGCCGGCGATTACTTCGACCTGTTGTCGCGCTTTGGCGAGCCGTTGCCAAACGACCTGCGCGCCTTTCTGCTTTCGGACCCCGACTTGCTGGCCGAATTTCTCGCTATCCTAAGCCCGAAAGACGACCTGCCCCGCGTCTTGGCGATCTTGGCCGAGCTGTGGAAAAGCGCCCCTGAAAATTTCCGCAAATTCCCCCGGCTGGCCATCGCCATCGCCATTGTCTTCGACACCCCGCCGCCCGCGGGCTGGCCGCATCATCAGGTGGGCGAAAAGATCCTGCCGCGCGTTTTCCCCGAGCCCTCGGCGGCCTTCGCCGCATGGATCGCATTGCGCGAACGCGGGCGTTTGCTGATCTCGCCCGAAAAGCTGTCCGTGGAAGAATCAAAATACCTCGTCAGCTCGCTGGCCACCGACGAGGATCGCCAATGGGTCCTGCAAAACGTCCCCACCAATCTCAGCAACATCGAAAAGCTCTACTCGAGTATCCGCTACGCCACCGCCCGATTGTACGCGGAGCAATACGACTGGCCGGGCAAAGACTATCGGCTCAAAACCATCAAAGAACGCGGGGGCATCTGCACCGACCAAGCCTACTACACGGCGGAGGTCGCCAAATCGCGCGGAGTGCCCGCGTTCATTTTCACGGGCGCGGGCGCGGGCGGGTTTCACGCATGGGCGGCTTACATGCAAAAACCGGGTTCATGGAGTTTTGATGTCGGGCGCTACGCCGAAGCGCGTTTTGTGAAGGGGCGCACGATCGACCCGCAAACATGGGAGCCCGCCTACGACCACCAACTCCAAGCCATGCGCGAGCGGTTCCGCAACGGCGAGAAATACCGCGCGAACGAGCTGCACACGCTGTTCGCGCGCCGCTACCTCGAATTGGACAACTGGCCCGCCGCCCAAAGCGCCGCGCGCGCGGCCATCGCGCTGGACGATCGCAACCTCGAATCGTGGAACATCCTGCTCGATGCCATGGCAAAAGGCGGCCAGAGCGCCGATACCGTCGCTGCCGCGCAGGAGGAGGCCATGAAAAGTTTTTTCAAATACCCGGACATCGACGCCGAGTTCCGCCGCGCGCTGATCGCCCGCCACCTCGCCGCCGGCAAAAAGGAGGCGGCGCAAAGGCTTTCCACCTCCATCATCCTCAAGACCAAATCCGCCCGTCCCGACATCGCGATGGACTTCGCCCGCCGCGAGCTCGAGCA
>JAVBTG010000128.1:0-23449 GCA_031556275.1 Opitutales bacterium | reverse complement strand
ACTGCGCAGGGAAAAGATCAACGTGCTGACCGTCTGCCCGGGGCCGACGGCCACTAAGTTTTTCAAACGCGCGGGTTTTAAGGAATCGCCCCTGCCGCCGATCATTGGGCGCACGTCGGATTTCGTCGCCAAAAAGGCATTGGCGGCGGCGGCGAAAAACCGCGCGCTCGTCACCCCCGGCTGGGCGAACAAGCTCGTGCGCTTCGCGGCGTCGCTTTTCCCGCGCGAGATCGGGGTGCCCATCTCGTTTTTCGTGCTCACGCGCGTGCGGATGAAGGCGCTCAAAAAACAAACCGGTGCCTGAGTCGGCCCCATTGATCAGTGCGGACGAATTGCGCGCGTGCGCCGTCCGTCAGGACGCCGATCTGCTCGTCGTCAACAAGCCCGGCTGGCTCGTGTGCCACCTCTCCAAGCAAGGCCCGTGGTCGAGCCTCGTGGGCGCGGCGCGGGAGTATTTGGGGCAATCCACGCTCCACCTGATCAGCCGCCTCGACCGCGAAACCAGCGGCGTCGTCGTCCTCGCGCGCAACCTCACGACGGCGAGTCTCCTGCAAAAAGCGCAGATGCACCGGCTCACGCGCAAAACCTACATCGCCATTTTGACGGGCGAATTTAAAAAGCCGCTCGACGTGAACGCCCCCTTGGGGCCGGACCCCGACAGCCCCGTGGCCGTCATCCAAAAAGTGGGGCAGGGCACGGGGTTTCAAGAGGCCCTCACGCGTTTTGAGCCGCTGTGTGTGGGTGGCGGCCTCACCCTTTGCCGCGTCATTCCCCAAACGGGCCGCAAGCACCAAATCCGCGCCCACGCCCTGCACATCGGCCATCCGCTCGTGGGCGACAAGCTCTACGGGCACGATCCCATGCTCTATCTGGAATTCGCCCAAAACGGCTGGACGCCCCGCCATGCCCGCGAACTCGCCCTGCGCCGCCAAGCCCTCCACGCCCTCGAAATTTCCTTCGACCTCCCCGAAAAAACCCTCGGCCCCTTCCGCGCTCCGCTGGCGCAGGATTTAAAAGTTTTTGTGTTGGAAAAAATGGGAGCGCAGGCGCTGCGCTTTCTGCGCGAAATGGTGTGAATGGCGGGTGGCTGTGGTCTGCCTAAAGTCAGGCGTTGATATCCGCTCTTTACTGTGGCACAACAGACGCACCACCAATCCGCAAACACGATGATTCCACGAAACAGCAAACGCTTCTGGTTCATGGCCCTTTTGGGAATGCTCTGCCTATTAGCATTGTTTGAGGCCGTTCCTCCCCGCAGGGATATGTTTGTGAATTACCAGACGGGGGCCATGAAGGCGGCATATGGCCTTGGCCCGCTTGATGTTTTTAGCAAGGTGTCGCCGCCAAACGCCTACGAGTCGATTGACATAGCGCCGCCCGAAAATGAAGCGATCGACAGCGCATGGCATCTGGCGGGCACGGAAGAATTTCGCCTCAGCGGGACGATTTTTTACGACTATCCGGGCGGCCATGTCGCCTCAGCTGTCATACGATTGGGGCTTGTGCTGCCAAAAATGCCAAAAGAACAGGCGCAGACCGTTAAAAACCAATACAGGAAAATGCTGTTCGAACAGGGGCCGTTCGAGGCTTCCGAGTATGCCGATCTAGTCTTTTTCGATTATGTGAAAAAAGAAAGTTTGAGATAAGGGCAGACCCAAACTTTGGATTGCCTCCCTCCCATGCGCGGTGCTTGAATAAAAGTTTATCTTTCCACGATGAAACGCACCCATATCTGCAACGCCCTCACCAAAGCCGACGCCGGAAAAGACGTCATCCTGATCGGGTGGGTCAATACCGTCCGCGACCACGGCGGCCTTTTGTTCGTGGATTTGCGCGACCGCGAAGGTTTGACGCAGATCGTGTTCGACCCGCAGAACCCCGCGTTTGCCGAGACCGCGCGCCAGCTCAGGGACGAGTCCGTCATCGAGATTTCCGGCAAGGTGGCATTGCGCCCGGCGGAGACGGTCAACGCCAAGCTACCTACGGGCGAGATTGAAGTTGTCGCCGAAAAACTCACAATCCACAACACCTGCGCCGTTTTGCCGTTCCCGCTCGACGACGAGCACGCCGACAAGGTCAACGAGGACCTGCGCCTGACGCACCGTTATCTCGACCTGCGCCGTCCGCGCAATTTTAAGCTCCTCAACATGCGCCACCGCGCCTCGATGGCCGTGCGCAACTTTTTGGACGAGCAGGGCTTTCTCGACGTGGAGCTGCCCATGCTCTTCAAAAGCACGCCCGAGGGGGCGCGCGAGTTTTTGGTGCCCAGCCGCCTGAATCCCGGCCAATTCTACGCGCTTTCCCAGTCGCCCCAGCAGTACAAGCAGATGCTGATGGTGGCCGGGGTCGAGCGTTACTACTCGCTCGCGCGCTGCTTCCGCGACGAGGACTTGCGCGCCGACCGCCAGCCCGAGTTCACCCAAATCGACTTGGAAATGTCCTTCATCGACCGCGAGGACATGTACGCGCTGATCGAAGGCATGCTCAAGCGCGTGTGGAAAGACGTCCTCAATGTCGACATCCCGACGCCGTTCTCCCGCATGCCTTTTTCGGACGCGATGAACCGCTACGGCGTCGACAAGCCGGACACCCGCTTCGGCCTCGAAATCCAGGACTTTTCCGACCTTTTCAAAACGAGCGAATTTAAAGTATTCGCGGGCGCCGTCTCCTCGGGCGGCGTCGTCAAGGCCTTTAACGCGAAGGGCTTGGCCGACATCACGCAAGGCGAGCTCAAAACCCTTGAGGACACCGCAAAAACACTCGGCGCCAAAGGTCTCGCCTTCATCAAGGCCGAAAAGGGTGAATGGAAGTCCCCCATCTTAAAATTCTTCTCGGACGCCGAAAAGGCCGCGCTCAAAGAACGCCTGAACATCGAAGACGGCGACCTCGTGTTTTTCGCGGCAACCGACTGGACGCGCGCCTGCGCGATCCTCGGCCGCGTGCGCCTCGACAGCGCGCAGCTGCTGGCCCAGCGCGGCAAGCTCACGATTTCGCCGACGCAGTACAACTTCCTCTGGGTCGTAGATTTCCCGCTGATGACCTATGACGAGGAGTCCGGCCGTTACCTCTCGACGCACCACCCCTTCACGTCCCCCGTGTCCGAGGACATTCCGTTGCTGGAAACCGCCCCCGAAAAGGTGCGCGGCCAGCACTACGACATCGTGCTCAACGGCGTCGAGCTTGGCGGGGGCTCCATTCGTATCCACCAGCCCGACGTGCAGAAAAAGATTTTCGAGGACGTCCTCAAAATCCCGAGCGACATCGTCGAAAGCCGCTTCGGCTACATGCTGAAAGCCTTCCAGTACGGCGCGCCCCCGCACGGCGGTTTGGCGATCGGCCTCGACCGCCTGTGCGCGATCCTCGGCCAGCGCTCCAGCATCCGCGACGTCATCGCCTTCCCGAAGACCCAGCGCGGCCAAGACCTCATGGCCAACTCCCCCGGCCCCGTCACCGCCAAGCAGCTCAAGGACGTCTTTATCGCGCAGGACTTGCCGGTGTGAGTTTTTGAATTTGGATGGCGTGAGAAATCTTTTTTGAAAAAAGATTCCTCACGCACCCTCCCTCGAAAAACTTGGGGCCGGCTCATGTCTTGATGCCTGCCGTTTCCCCTTTCGTAAAACCCCGATCCCTGCATGAACCGAAAATTTATATTTTTGGCCATTTTTTTGGCAGTGTGTGTCAATGCGCGCGCGATCATACTTTACGACGGCGACAACGACGCGAACACAAGCGCGCCGGCCAACGGGGCTCCTTGGGGCAATGTCGTGCAGGTTTACTCGTCCGCGGGGAATATAACGGGCTCCGCGGTGTATCTCGGCGGCGGTTATTTTATAACGGCGAATCATGTCTCGATGAATTCCGCCTCCGCAATCTCCTTCAATAACGGTTCGGACAAGCACGCGATCGACGCCGAATACGGGACGATTCAGGTGTCGGACGGGGTCGATTTGAAGATTTTTAAGGTGGGCGGATCTGTCGTGGAAGGCATTCCCTCCGTGAACATCGGATTGGACATCGTCCCCAACGGCACCGAAATTTTAATGATCGGCGGCGGCCTTGGCAGAAACCCTGACGCGCAATATGCCCCGCCTCTGGATGCTGTGCCATGGGGGAACTCAACGGCCAAAATGCGATGGGGGGAGAATAAGATAAACAGCGTTCTGAACGTCTCGGGCGACGGATACGAATACCTGTCGTATGCGGTTGTCTATACGTCCGGCGCGCAGGAGGAAAGCATGGGGGATTTCGAGGCCGCGTTGACCTTTTATGATTCCGGGAGCGCGTTCTTCTACTTTGTCGACGACGCTTGGTATCTGGGCGGTATTGCAACCAGCGTCAAGACCTCGGGGAAATCCACGTACGGCACAGAAGAATTTTCCGGTTTAGTGGGAGAGGGCAGCGACTTTGCGATTTATGTGTTGCTGGCGGCGTATGCGGACGAGATCAGGGGAATCATGACCCCAGTTCCCGAGCCGTCCGCGTGCGCGTTTTTGCTGGGCCTGTTCGCCTTTGGTTTCGTTCGGTGCCGCGAAAGGAAGTAGATGTCACCCCAAAGACGCTTATATCACATGATTAGATATTCCGTAGCGACCGTCCTTTGTTTGGGCGTTTTGTCTTTTTCTGCGCTTCAGGGGGCCAGCTCTCCTGAGCCAGCCTCCCTCAAACCGCTGGCACCCGCCGTTCGTTTGTGGGATGGGCGGGCCCCGCTGGCCCACGGCGAGGCCGAAACGGACGTGCCGACGATCACGCCTTATTTGCTCGGCCCATTGCCGGACGGGAAGGGGCGGCCCTGCATGATCATATGCCCCGGGGGCGCCTACGTGAGCCTGACGACGCATGAGGGCGATTTTTACGCCCACTGGCTCAATGAATTGGGGACATCCGCCTTTGTCCTAAAATACCGCTTGGGCCCGTACGGCTACCGCCACCCCACCATGCTCAACGATGCCGCCCGCGCGGTACGGTTGGTGCGCGCGCATGCGCAGGAATATGGAATCGATCCGCAGCGCGTGGGCATTATCGGCTCGTCGGCAGGGGGCCACTTGGCGTCGACGCTGTTGACGCATTTTTCGGGGCCAAACCCGCAGGCGCAAGACCCTGTCGACCGCCCTTCCGATAGGCCGGATGTGGGGGTGTTGCTCTATCCCGTAATCACGATGGATTCGCACTCGCTTTCGCGCGAAAATCTGTTGGGTAAAAATCCTTCCAAAGAATTATTGGATTTACTGTCCAATGAAAAACAAGTGCGCGACGACACGCCGTCAACCTTCCTTGTGCACTCGGTACTGGACAAGGTTGTCCCCGCGCGCAACAGCCTCTTGTTCGCCGAGGCATTGAACGCGCATGGCGTGCCCTTCGAGTTGCATCTGTACAGTTTTGAAAGCCACGGGTTTGGGCTGGGTACGCGGCGCAAATGGCTTCCCGAACAGCGGCATCCGTGGGTGAAACAATGCGAGCGCTGGCTCGCGCAACAGGGATTTGTCTCGGCTCCGTAGATCCCTGTTTTTGGAGAAAATAACACGCGCGCGGTTATTGGCTGTACATGCGCGCGGACAAGGCGTTAACTGGGAGGCGAACCCCCTTTTGACACCCTATGACGAAACGTTTTTTTGCGATGTCCTTTTGCATATGCAGTATGCTTTTCCCCGCGATTTTCGGCGCCAGCCCGCCTGAGCCGAATCCCCTCAAACCGTTGGCCCCCGCGATTCTTCTATGGGACGGCCCCGCGCCGTTGGCACACGGCGAGGCGGACGAGGACATTCCGGCCATTACCCCCTATCTGCTGGGGAAATCGCCCGACGGCAAACCGCGCGCCTGCGTGATCGTATGCCCCGGTGGCGGGTACAGCAAACGCACGGTGCACGAGGGCGATTTTTACGCGCATTGGCTCAACGAATTGGGGATTTCCGCGTTCGTGTTGCGCTATCGTTTGGGGTCGCACGGCTACCGCCATCCGGCGATGCTCTATGATGTCGCGCGCGCGGTGCGCTTTGTGCGGGCAAACGCCAAGGCATACGGGGTTGATCCCGACCGCATCGGCGTCATCGGCTCGTCGGCGGGCGGGCATTTGGTTTCGACGATCCTCACCCATTTTGACGCGGGCGATCCGAAGGCGAAGGACCCTGTCGACCGCGTGTCGTCGCGGCCGGATTTGGGAATTTTGGTCTATCCGGTCATCACAATGCAGTCCTTCGGGCACTCGGGCTCGCGCGATCAGCTGCTGGGAGAAAATCCCGATCAGGCGCTGGTTGATTTGCTTTCGAGCGAACGGCAAGTGCGGGATGACACCCCGCCGGCGTTTTTGACGCATTCCATCCGCGACAAGGGCGTGCCCGTGCGCAACAGCATGGATTTCGCGGCGGCCCTCGAAGCGCATAAGGTTCCGTTTGAGCTTCACGTCTACAACTTGGGCGGGCACGGGTTCGGTTTGGGGACGGGCCGCAAGTGGGAGCCGGAAAATCGCTACCCGTGGGTGAAGGAGTGCGAGCGCTGGCTCGGGCAGCAGGGGTTTGCGGTTGCCCCGTGAAATAGAGAACGCCCATGCGCCGATTAATTTTTTTGAGCCTGTTGCTGTGCGCGCCGTGCGCGGCCCATGCCGAGCCGCCGTTAAAACCGTTGGCTCCGGCTATCCGCTTGTGGGAGGAATCCGCGCCATTGGTCAAAGGCGAAAAGGAGGACGACATTCCCACCATTACGCCTTATTTATTGGACGAATTGCCGGACGGCAAGGGGCGGCCCTGCGTCATCATCTGCCCGGGCGGGGCCTACGGCAGCCTCGCGATGCGCGAGGGCGATTATTACGCCCACTGGCTCAACGAACTGGGTGTCTCCGCCTTTGTGCTAAAATATCGGCTGGGCACCAAGGGGTATCGCCACCCGGCGATGCTGTATGACGTCACGCGCGCGATGCGCTTTGTGCGGGCAAATGCCAGAACATACGGGGTTGATCCCGATCGCATCGGCATCGCGGGTTCCTCTGCCGGAGGCCACTTGGCCTCCACGTTGCTGACGCATTTTGACGCGGGTGACCCTTTGGCAAAGGACCCCGTCGAGCGCGTTTCATCCCGTCCGGATTTTGGAATATTGGTGTACCCCGTCATTTCGATGCAGGACGGTCTGACCCACGCCAAATCGCGCCGCCGCCTTCTGGGCGATCCGGCGGATCCCGCCTTAGTGGCGTCGCTATCGAATGAAACGCAGGTGAAAACCGACACGCCCCCCGTCTTTTTGACCCACTCGATGCGCGACACGGGCGTGCCCGCGCGCAATAGCATGGAATTCGCCGCCGCGCTGTCCGCGCAGGGAGTGCCCTTTGAGCTACACATCTACGATTTGGGCGACCACGGCTTCGCGCTGGGCACGGGCGACGAATGGGCGCCGCAACGCCGCCACCCGTGGGTGAAGGCGTGCGAGGGCTGGCTTTTGCGAATGGGCTTTTGCCTTCCTTCCGAATGAGGTTTTTGGTGTGCGGTAACCAGAGGTGGGTGGATAGGCCTTAAATATGTCTGATTGACTTTATTTTCAGCGGGATGCGCGTTTATTACTTTATCTGTAAAAATACCTTGACAGAAGGGGGTGTTGAATTAGGATTACCCCTAGCAAAAGCGTTTTTTTCGTAAACAAATTCAACCCCAATACTCCCATATCCCAATGAAAACCAGATATCCTATCTGCCTTGCGGGCGCGTTGCTGTGTGCGACGGCCTCTTCTGTGTTTGCGTGGTCGCCCTCCACGAACTCGACTGTGTACGGATCTTCGCTTTCCGTCAGCTCGACCGAGGTGGTGACGATCGATAATTTTATTTTCAATCGGACTGGCGTGAACGTGATCCTTGACGATACACGCACCTACAGCGTGACCAAAGTGGAGGTGCGCAGCCCGACGGCTGACGGGGTGGCTGCGAAGCTTTCCAGCACCAACAGCGGGGCCACGCTAATCTCGGACGGCACGATTGCCGTGGGCAACACGCTCGACACCAGCGGCGTCATCGAGCTGATAGCCGGCAAAATGCAGGCGACGACGACCGTCGGCCTAGGCACCGGGCAAAACGGTGTTGGCACGATGACCATGTCGGGCGGCTCTTTTTCCGCGCTGAGCACCATGGCCATTGCCACTGGCAGCGCCAGTACGGGTATTTTACGCATGTCGGGCGGCTCGCTTTCGGCGACACTGTTGACGCTCGCGGGCGGGGCCGGCAATTCGACGGGTTCCTTCACGCTTTCCGGCGGCGACGCGACTTTTGGCAATTTGGCATTCGCCTCCGGAAACGGCGCGAGCTCGGGCATCCTTTCCATCGAAGGCGGCAATTTGATTGTCACGGCAACGACGACGCTGGCCAAGAACGGCACCGGGCGCTTGCAGGTGCTCAGCGGCAGCTTCCAGACGGGCACTTTGACCATGGGCCTTGAAGGAAAGACAAGCTACCTGACCGTTTCCAGCAATGCCGTCATGACTGTAAGTAGCGGGTTTTCCGCCGGTTCCAGCGCCTCGGTGACCATGCGTCTGGACGGTGCCACGTTTACGCCGGGCAAGGCAATTATCAGCTTGGGTGCGTCCAATGTGTCGCTGGATTCTGGTATGACGTTGCGCATTGACATGGGCGATTACGCCGCCACTGAGACGCAAACGATCACCCTGATGAGCTATGACGCGAAACCGACGCAGACTCCGATGGTCACGATCACCGGCGATTACGACGACACGCTCTATCAAGTGATGGATGCCGTATGGGGCGACACCAGCCTGACGGTGACGATCAACTACATCCCCGAGCCCGCCGCCGTCGGCGCGATGCTGGGTCTGTTGGCCTTGGCCGCCGTGGCCCGCCGCCGCCGCGCCTAAAGGAATTTTGGTTTTCCGCAAAAAGCCCCTCGTTTGAGGGGCTTTTTTGTGCGAGCAGGCATTCGCTTTACAAATGCCTCAGGACGCATTAAAACCAGATTCCGTCCTGATTTTTCTTTTAATTTTTCCCATGAAAAAAACAATTCTTGTTTCCAGTGTCATTGCCTTGTTTGCCGTGTGCGCCGCGATGGTGGCCTCGGCTGTCATCCTGCACAAGCCGTTCGTCCGCCTGCGCAGCGCCGACGGCGTGGTTGTGAAGGGGACATCCTCGGAGCGGGTGATTTCGGACGCGGCGACATGGACGGGGCGCATAGAGGCGCGCGTGTCCGGCGGCGAGGCGCAGGACCTCAAGGACGGCTACGCCAAAATAGCAGCGCAGGCGGAAATCGCCAAGGCGTGCCTGCTGGAACTGGGCGCACGGGAGGAATCGCTGGAGATCGGGGCGCCGTCTGTGTCTCCAATTTATGAATACAAGGACGGCCGCCAGACGGGCGGGGTGCTCGGCTACCAGTTTTCCGCGGTCGTGAGCTACCGCTCGGGCGACGTGATGGCCGTGCGCGAGCTCGCCCGCAGCGCCTCGGAGCTGATCCGGCGCGGCGTGGAGTTTTCTTCCGGCACGCCGAGCTATTATTACACGCGGCTGGAGGACGCGAAGCTTTCGCTCTTGGAGCAGGCCTCGGCCAACGCGCAGGAGCGCGCCCGCGCGCTGGTGGGGGGTAACCAAGTCCGATTGGGCGGCGTCATCTCCGCGTCGCAGGGGGTATTTCAGGTGACGGCCCCCTTGTCCACCGAGACATCCGACTGGGGGTGCTACGACACCCATTCGATCGAGAAGGAAATCAAATGCGTGGTGACGGTCACCTATGCGGTGCAGTGAGCGCGCGGTGCCGACGGTTTAACGCAGGCTTTTGGGAAATTTTCGGCGCAGAGCCAAAATAGCGTCGTCCTTTCCCTTCGCCTCCAGCTCGCAGATATAATCGAAGCGATAGTCGGGCGGCGAGTGCCGCACGAAGGCGGCGTGCGCGCGCGAGGCCGCCGCCGGGGCGCTTTCGGCGTAATGAAAGACAGGGATGTGCCGCCCCCATGTTTTCGCCGCCTCGAGGCACAGGCGTGCTTGCGATTCGCCCGAGGGGTTGCAGTGGTCGTGGAGAAAGTCGAATGTCATGGGGATGCCGCGCGGGCGCAAAAAATCGAGCAGGCGCCGCGCGTTCCAGTGCCCCTTGTCCTCGTTTTCGAAGACGAGCCGCTTTTTCACGGGAGGGGAGAGCCGCGCCCACGCGCGGTCGAAACGCTCCGGTAGGCTTTCGAGCGCCTTTGCCGTGCCCATGTGGAGATTGAGGGGGGCGGCGTGCGAACGCGGCGCGCCCGTCAGGTCGAGGATTTTTCCGTGCAGCGCAAGGTCGGCCAGCGCGGCCTCGACGGTGGCCGGGTTGTCGGACGCCAAGACGACGAATTGGCCGGGGTGCATCGACAGGGAGATGCCGTGGGCGCGGGCGGATTTTCCGGCGTGGGCGAGCGCGCGCTTTATCTGGGAAAAATCCCGCAACGCCTCCAACGGAAGGGCAATATCCGGATGGGTGAGTAGCGGAAACAGCGAGGAGGAAATCCGGTAGTGGAAAATGCCGAGACAGGGCAACCGGTCGATGATGGCCTGCAGAACGCGGCTGTTGTGTAGCGCCACCTGCGACAAGTCGCGCAGGCGCGCGGCATCTCCGCGTTTTTGCCAGCCCGCAAACGTCATCGCGCGAAACGACACTTTTTCGCGTTTGAGCGCGTTGCAGATGCAGCAAAGACCGAGCGTGATCATTTCGGAACAGACAGCGCACGCGGGCGGAGGTTACACAGGGGCCTTATTTCTTTCGCCCAAATGCCCGATTGGGAAGTTTTTTCGCCCGGTGGGGCGATTGACGGGCGGCAGATGCAAGTGAATATCGCTGGGTCATGCGCATTTTTTTATTTTCGCAGAGAATGCATCGCGCCTTTGGCTGAGTGACGGATTCTATCAACTATCCATTTTATGAGGAAGGCGGCCACTACCGCCAGCAGGCATCCTACTGTTATGTAGGGTCGAGGTGGCGTCGCTGGCGCAAGGAAGATGTGGATGAGCATGTCGGCCAGAAACGGCGCGAACAACAACCCGAGCATAGCCGTAGCCATCCATAAAAAACCTGTGGCGGATTTCACAATCGAACGTCGGGAGGGTGGGAGCGGTTTCAAACGTAATCGGCGCTTATACGAAGCGAATTTTTCCTTGAGCGTGCGCCCTTCAATCGGGGGCATAGGCGGTGAAACAGGCGCGCGCAGACTGCGGCGCATTAAGAAGGACATGAGAATAACAAACCCATTTCCCGCAAGCCAAACGCCGAAAAAATCAAAAAAATTCTGGGACATTTTGACCGTAACGGGAAAGCCGAAGGCCGCGCCCGCGCCCAAGGCGATTCCTCCGAACAATCCGACGGTGTTGAATGCGACCAGCCCCCACCGCAACGCCTTTTTCGCCTTGCGTAACCCACGCCTCAAATCGGCGGCGGATGGTGTGGGGCGCTTGTTCATGTCTTCACTTGTTCTCTCGAGGCAGGCGCAGGGTGTGCAGGGCCAGCAGGAGCAAGAGCAGGCTCAGGATAGTGTTGAGTCCCACCGACCACAGGGCGGGGGGCGTGGCCCCCGGTTGGAAGACCGTGGCTTCCACCAGCCAGTAGGTGGTGTTGGCGCAGATCAGCGCGCAAAACGCGGCGGAGTAAAGGAGGGTTTGGCGTATTTTGGCCAAGCCCAGCGGGCGGTTTTCCGGCGCGCTCCAATAGGCTTTTGCCTTAGTTCCCCCCCACGCGAGGCAACGTGCGGGCACTTTGGGCGACAGGGCGTAGGCCCCGAGCATCAGCAATGGCAGGCCGAACCCGAGCGCGCCTAAAAACACGAGGGATTTTTCCGAGATGTTCCCTTGCGGCGCGGGCCGTGCGGCGGCGTCTTCGGAAAGGAAAAACTCCTGCGGGGCCGCCTTGTCGGCGGGTTGGCAGTGGCGCGCGGCGTATGTCAGCGAGCCTGCGAAGACCAGTAAAGAGGCGACAAGACACAGCCAACCTAAAAAGGCGTTCGGTTTCATTAACGCCCATCAAAAGCTGTTTGCGCGCGCCTGTAAAGGCCAATGCGCGCGGCTATGCTTATCATGCCTTTTCTCCCGGCATGAGGAAGGTAGATCGCATCCAAAGGAAAAACCAAATCAGCGTACCAAGGCTGGATAGTAAGGCACTCACGAGCACCATGCCCTCTAACGTTGTAAGGGAGTCATCCATGTTGTCGCCAAGTCTGCTGCCCAATAACAATAGCAGCAGGAAGATCAACTGCCACAGTGTCATGCGCGGCTCGCAGGTTAGCCATCGGCGTAGCGATTCGCCGATGTTTTCCGGACGCCCCCAGTAAGCGGTGCGTGCTTTGCTCAAAAACCGAATCGGTTTTTTGCGCCTTTGGACCATGCGCGGAGCGATCTGCATGCACAGAAGGAACAGCGGCACCATTATCGTGTAAAAGAGAAGCGTTTGTTGGCGGCTTTCCCCGCGCGTGTCCATGTATGTTTTAAGGAAAGCTACGTCTTGCGTTCCGTCGTGCTGGATGAGCGCGATATCGGCTTGTATGAACGCGCTTTCCGAGAAGTGGAATGAAAATCCCTCTATGAGTACCCCCGCAAAAGCGATGGATAAAAGCGTGGTTAACGCGCGTAAAAAACGGTCGCGTTGCGGGCTGAAAATCGGTGGCGGTTGGGGGGTGTTTTTGAAATATAGCACTGTCACGGCAATCGCGCACGCGAGCGAGCCAAGGACGGCTGTGGGGACGCTGGCCGCGCGCCAGAGAGAGTTGTACAGAAGTTGGGCGGCAAATAAGGCGGTTCCCCATAACCATGCCCAGGTGAATAGGGAGGATTTCCATGTGTCCGACGTGTCTGCCTTGCGTGAAATGAGTTTTATGAAGACTCCAGCCGCGGGGAGGAAAAGCGTGTAGAGCAAAAGGATGTGTAGGCGATTTTGTTGAAGGTGGTCGATGGCAAGCTGGAGGCTTTCGCGGGAGACGGAGGCGGTCGGTTCGTATTGCGCGATGTAGGTGCCGAGCCGCGCGTCTTGCGCCGCATAGTGCCACCATCCGAGGGCCGCCACGAACAGGAAAATCCCCGCGCACAAAAATTGGGCTAGGCGCGCGTGTTTGTGTGTGTGCGGAAAGTTTGGGGTGAATGCTGCGGCGGTGTCCATGGGCTACTTTCTAATCGGAGTTTTTTGCGGCTTTAGGCGGCATGAGATAGGTGAATGCCATGTAAAGGACCAAGGCGCAAGAGCCTAGGAGAATGATGGGCAACATGGACGCGGGGGCTTTTCCCGTACGCGCGCCCTCCACGATCGGAGGGAATATGTCGCCAAATAAAAGGAGCGTGAACACGCCCGTATACAGCAAGAAGACCTCTGTGCGGCGGCGCAAGACGCTGAGGTCCGAAGGGGTTTTCCAATGCGGCGGGGCCGTGAAAAAGTACGGCGGAATTTTGCGCGTGGCCACGGAGCCTACCGCCGATCCGATGCCGAGCAGCGTGCCCAAGCCGAATAGCGGGAGGAGCGCGTCGGCTTTTTCCTCGCAGCGGTTGATTGTGCCGTCGAGCGAGAAATGGACGGGGACAGGGCCTTCGGGAAGGACATGCCATGCCCAAAACCCTGCGCAAACGAAGCCCAGCAGGGCGATGCCGAAAATGATCCACGCGATCGCCAGCGATTTTCCACGGGGCGTTTGGAGCGGGATTTCGGCGGGAATGTTCTTTTGGCGGTCTTTTGGGATGCGCAGAAGGCAGAACATCGCGACGACGCTTGAGAGGAGGATCAGGATGCTTGCAACTTCGCTGTCGGCCATGATGAGTATGGCCATCAGCCCCAAGCTTGCCGTCATATAAAGCATACCGGCGCGCACGCGCACGATGCCTTCGGGCCAATGCGCGTCTTCTTTCCAATAGGCGGGGGTGTTGAATACCTGCCGTGGTATCCACGGTGTCAACAGGCAGAACAACAGGAGAAAGCCGATGATCGACCAGCAGATGATATGAAACGTCTTGTCAGGTTTGAGGGAATCCGTGCAGACTAACGCCGCGCCGTAAGCCGCTAGGCAGAGCAGGCAGCAGACAAGGGCGGGGAGGGTGAGTTTGCGCATGATTCTGCGATTATGAAACGATGCGCGGCTTGCGCTGTCAATGCGAAGCGGCAAACGAGAGCGCAAAAAAAGACGCCCCGAAACGAAGCGTCTTTTTGAAAGCTATGGGAGAGAAATTATTCCTCGGTGGCGACGACGGAGCACATGCGGTGCGCGGCGTCCCACTTCACGGTGCCTTCCTTGAGGGCGAACAGCGTGTGGTCGCGGCCGATGCCGACGTTTTCGCCGGGGCGCATGCGGGTGCCGCGCTGGCGCAGCAGGATGTTGCCGGCGAGGACGGACTGGCCGCCGTATTTTTTGACGCCGAGACGCTGCGCGTTGGAATCGCGCCCGTTGCGGGAAGAGGCTTGACCTTTTTTATGTGCCATGACGGATAAAAGATAAAAGGTTAAAAATTAGGCCTTGATGCCTTCGATCTTGATGACGGAGAGCTCTTGGCGATGGCCCTGACGCTTTTCATAGCCCTTGCGGCGTTTCTTTTTGAAAATGTCGATCTTCTTGCCGCGTTTGTTCTCGAGCACCTTGGCCGAAACGGAGGCTCCGGAGACGGTGGGGGTGCCAAACTTGGCGGAAGCGCCTTCGCCCACGGAGAGCACGTCGGAAATCTCGACGGTGTCGCCAGCCTTGCTGTCGACGAAGCGGTTCACGATGAGGATGTCGCCCTCTGTGACCGTGAACTGGCGTCCCTGGGTTTTGATAATTGCTTTCATGGTAAAAGTTAATCAAATAAAGACGAAATCGGCCCGAAGGCAAGCGTATTTTATCGGGAGCGCCTTCTTTTTGGTTTCCTCCGCGCGCAAAAGCCGATTAACTGAAAAACTTTGCCGCATGACAGAAGTACCGCCCAAAGACTCTTTCTCCCCCGTTTCGGCGGTGGAAGTTGCCGATTATTTCGGGGACGCCAGCGTCGTCAACGAGTACGCGGAGGCGGCATTGTGGATCGGTCTGTGGCGCTCGGAAAAGGCGATTTTTCAGCGGATTTTTGCCCCCCACATGCGGTTGCTGGAGGTTGGGTGCGGGGCGGGGCGCATTTCCATAGGGCTGTGGAAGCTCGGTTACCGGCATCTGGAGGGGATCGACGTGTGCGCCCCCATGGCGCACAAAGCGGCGGAATTGGCGCAATCGCTCGGCATCCCCGATACCGAGGCCCGTTTCGCGCACGCCGACGCCACCGATTTGAAGGAATTTGCCCAAAACAGCTTCGACGGGGCGATTTTCGGGTTTAACGGCCTGATGCAGATCCCCGGTCGCGCCCGCCGCCGCAAGGCGATGGCGCAAATCCGAAACGTGGTCGCGCCCGAAGGTGTTTTTGTGTTCACGACCCACGACAGGGCGAACCCCTTTTACGCGGAGTTCTGGAAAGCGGAGACGGCCAAATGGGACAAAGGCGAGCAAGACCCTGTCCTCACCGATTTTGGCGACCGTTGGTACGACAGCCCGTTGGGCCACGTTTTCATGCACGTGCCCTCGCGCGAGGAGATTTTGGAGGATTTGGCGCAAACGGGATGGGCCCATGTCGCCGACCATGCCCGCTGCGAGCTGGCCGACGAACCGTCGGAAGTGCGCGCGTTTTCCGACGAATGCCGGTTTTGGGTGGCGCGCAATGGCTAGGGAATAGGCAAAAACGGATTGTGTTTTTGCTCGTAGCCGACCGTCGTGTAGGGGCCGTGCCCCGGGCATAGCAGCGTGGCGGGCGGCAGGCTGGTGATGGCGCGGGCGCTCGATAGAGCGGTTGCGTAGGCGTCGGGCGCCCCGCCCATGGACCCGGCGAACAGGGCGTCGCCCGTGAAGGCGACGGGCCAGTCGGGGTTTTCCAAAAAATAGGACAGGGCCGCCGGCGTGTGGCCCGGCGTGCTTAGGGCGCGCAGGGGGATTTTTTCAAAAAGAATGTGCTCGCCGCCGCGTAGGGTTTCCGCGTCGTGGGAGGGCGGTTCGACGCCTTGAGGGATGAATACGCGGGCTTGCGGGAAACGTTTTTTGAGCGCGCTCAGGCCGCCGATATGATCGTGGTGGGGATGGGTGATAAAGACGCCCTTTAACGAACACTTGGTCCGCTCGATCGCCTCCAAAATCGGCCCCGCCTCAAACCCGGCGTCAAACAAAAGGCAGGCGCGCGCGTGCGGGAGTTTCCAAAGATAAGCGTAGACGGCGTAACTTCCCCCTCGCGTTTCGACGCGTTCGAGCGCGGCGGGGAGTAGGGCGGGCTCGGGGCGATAGGACCCCCGCGCGATGCGTCCCAGACCCTCGGCGTTTAGGTGGAGCAGACGGGCGAGGTGCTGCAACGCCCCGTCGGAGGGCGGTCCGCCGCGCAACAGGCGCTGGTAGGCGCTTTCGGAGATGCCCGCCTCGGCGCATAGGCGCGCGGCGTCCAAAGCCTGTCCTTTACGGGCTTTTTCCAAAATATCTCCGATGGAATCTTCGAGCATGGCGAGGCGCACCTTGGGTGGTTTTTTACGCGTAAAAAAAGAATTTGACGCCCCTTTCATAGACCCAACGGCCGATAAAATCCATAATAAAATGATCTCGGGGAATCACTTATGCATGGAGAAATAAAAAACCTAAAAAACATTTGAATATTCCATTTGGTTCTGAGTAAAGTGTACTCGGTCGAATTTGGAATTTATGAAACTATACCTCTATCTGTCCCTGATTCCTGAATCGCTGATTGCCTCGATGCTTCCCCCGGAAGAGTTCGGCAATTATTATGCCGTGGGCTCCAAAAAGCGCTCCCGCGGGCAGGCGTTTTTCTTCGAGGTCGACGCCTCGAAGCTGAACGACCCCAAGCTCATCGAGGAGATGAACCAGCGCTGCGTGCCGCACGAAGACGGACGGCCGCGACGCTCCACCTACCTGCGCATTTACCGCGCGCTTGAGTCGGTGCCGATGGAGGCGTTGGGCAAGCTGCACCTCGTCACCGAGGACGGCCGCGATCTGCCTTTGGAGCGCGGCGTTGTCAAGCACGACCCGGAACGCGGCTACCACCTCTATCAGGAGATCTGCCCCGTCGTCCCGCGCGTGGCCAGCAAGCTGCCCGCCTGCGAGTTCGCCGCGGGGCTGACCAATCCGGCCCACCCGGTCTATGTGCCGCGCATCGTGTTTTGCGAGTTAAAACTCTGGAATCTGGCGCAGGATGTCGACGCGAAGGACGTTAACATGCTTCCCTATGCCAACATCGACCACTTGCGGGACTGCCTGCGCGAGCTGAAAAACGCCTACGCCAAGCCCAACAAGACCGTCACGCGCCACATGAGCCAAGATGTCCTCTTCCGCACGATCCGCAACGGTTTTTACGTGGCCGACAGCACTGGCATCGTCGAATACCCGTTCCCCTCGCAGGAGGAACTGGAGACCAAGTATTATCCTTGGTGGCGTTCGGCCCTCAGCAGCTTCGGCGGCTGAGCGCAGCGCGTTTTTGCTGAAAAATTTATCTCTTCGTCCCACCATATATGAACTCGAAACTGAGAATGTTCCTCGGTCGTTTCCGGGGAAAGACGCTTTATTTTGCCGTAATGTCGGCAGTTTTCCTCGGGGCCTTCCTGCTCGGGCCGTCCCTGATGGGGCAGCCGGAAACGGCGGCCCCGGCAGCCCCTGTCGCGGAGGCCGCCTCGCACTTCGTGCCGTTTGACTTGTTCAAAAACACCGAGAAGTACACGCCGATGGAGGTGTACTCGATTATCGGCGTTTTGGCGATCGCGGTTGTTGGCCTACTCTACGCGTTCATGCTGATGATCCAGGTGCGCAAGGCCGACAAGGGCACCGCCAAGATGCAAGAAGTGGCGGCGGCCGTCCGCGAGGGCGCTAACGCCTACCTCTCGGCGCAGTTCCGCAAAATCGGCTGGTTGATCGTGGTGATCACGATCCTGTTGTATTTCACCACGCAGAGCGACGACTTGGCGTTCCGCTTGGGCCGCTCGGGCGCGTTTTTGGTCGGTTCGCTGTTTAGCTGGACGGTCGGCTTTGTCGGCATGCGCTTGGCGACGACCGGCAACTTGTGCGTGGCCGCGGCCGCCCGCAAATCCTACGGCGAAGCCATGCAGCTGGGCTACCGCACGGGGACGGTGACGGGCATGCTGACGGACGGCCTTGGGCTGCTCGGCGGCACTTTGATTTTTGTGATCTACGGCGAGCAGGCCTATGAGGCGCTCTTGGGCTTCGGCTTCGGCGGCACCCTCTTGGCGCTGTTCATGCGCGTGGGCGGCGGTATTTACACCAAAGCCGCCGACGTCGGCGCGGATTTGGTCGGCAAGATCGAAAAAAACATTCCCGAGGACGATCCGCGCAACGCCGCCACCATCGCCGACAACGTGGGCGACAACGTGGGCGACTGCGCCGGCATGGCCGCCGACATTTTTGAAAGCTACGAGGTGACGATCGTCGCCGCGATGATTTTGGGCCTCGCCAGCTTCGGGCACAAGGGCGTCATTTTCCCGTTGCTCGTGCGCGGCATCGGCGTGCTCGGCTCGATCATCAGCACCTACACGGTGAAGGCCGGGCCCAAGGACACTTCGGACACCGCGCTCAAGAGCGTGCACCGCGGCTTCTGGATCGGCTCGATGATTTCGGTCGTGGGCTTCTTTGTGCTGGGCTTCTATTACCTGCGTTTTGACGCGGCGTATTTTGCCGCCAACCCCTTTGCCTCCGCGGGCTTCCCCGGCGGCGATCCTGCCGCGTTGCCGTGGTGGGTGAATTTCGGGGTGGCCGATCTTGACCTGCGTCCGGCATGGACGTGCCTGATCGGCGTGTTCTTGGCCATCGCCCTGAACAAGGTGACGAGCTACTACACCCACACGACCCACACCCCCGTCAAGAGCCTCGCCAAGAGCTGCACGACGGGCCATGCCACCAACATCATCCAAGGCTTTGCGGTCGGTTACGAGAGCGCGGTCATCACGACGCTCGTTATCGCCGGTTCCATCCTGCTTTCCTGCCTGTGCTACACAGGGACATCCCCCTTGTTTGTCGCCTACGGCGTCGCCATGGCCGGTATCGGCATGCTCACGCTGACGGGCAACACGATTTCGATGGATGTCTTCGGCCCCGTGGCCGACAACGCCAACGGCATCGGCGAAATGGGCTACGACGTCGAGGAAATGGAGCGCAACGAGCCCGGCTCGTCCAAGCGCGCCCGCCAGATTCTGGCCGACCTCGACGCGGTGGGAAACACCACCAAGGCCGAGACCAAGGGCATCGCGATCGGCTCGGCGGTTATCGCCGCCGTCTCGCTGTTCTCCAGCTTCATCGCGGTCATCGCGGTGGGCAGCGAGGACAAGATCATGGAAATGACCGTCAGCCAGTACAACAGCATCGAGGCCATGCTTTCCGTGGCCACCCCGATGGTGTTCGTGGGCCTGCTGATCGGCGGGGTCATCCCCTTCCTCTTTAGCTCCATGCTGATCCGCGCGGTGGGCCGCGCGGCCTTCCTGATCGTGAAGGAGTGCCGCCTGCAGTTCCGCGACGCCGACATTTGGTCCGGCAAGAAGCGCCCGAACTACGGCCGCGTGGTCGACATCTGCACGATTTCCGCCCAGAAAGAACTGATCGGCCCCGGTTTTCTCGCGATCCTCACGCCGCTGTTCGTCGGCTTCCTGCTCGGCCCTTGGGCCTTGGGCGGGTTTTTGGCGGGCATGATTCTCACCGGCCAGCTGCTGGCGGTCTTCATGGCCAACTCCGGCGGCGCGTGGGACAACGCCAAGAAATACATCGAGGACGGCAACTACGGCGGCAAGGGCTCTGAGGCCCACAAGGCGGCCGTGACCGGCGACACCGTGGGCGACCCGCTCAAGGACACGGCCGGCCCCGCGCTCAACCCGCTGATCAAGGTGATGAACATGGTGTGCCTGCTCTCGCTGGGCGTCGTCATGAAGTACACGCTGATCACCGACGAGGTGTTGGGCCGCACGATCGGCGCCGAGACCGGCTCCGCCAAGGCGATCGGCGCGACGGTGGCGATCGTCTGCCTCTTGGCCATCATCTGGGCCATCTGGCAGAGCAAGCGCGTCTCGCAGGTCGAGAAGGAGTTTGAGAACAACCTGTAAGCTGTCGCGTTCGATAAAAAAACGGCGTCCATTTGCGTGGGCGCCGTTTTTTTGTCTTTAACGGTGTGGGTAAAATAATTTGTCATTTGACGACAAAGTCGTTGTGCTTGAAAGATGCAACAGCGCAAACCGGCATGGCTGCGGTTCGACCCGACGGCGTCTCCCGATTACGGGAAGGTGCGCGTGTTGCTGGGCGAAAAGTGCCTGCACACCGTGTGCCAGAGCGCGCGGTGTCCGAATCAGGCGGAGTGTTGGTCGCGCGGGACGGCAACCCTCATGATTCTGGGGGACGTGTGCACGCGCAACTGCGCCTTTTGCGCGGTCCAGACGGGGCGGCCTTTGCCGCCCGATCCCGACGAGCCCGCGCGGGTGGCCGAGACGGTAGCCGCGCTGGGGTTGCGCCATGCGGTGATTACCTCCGTCACGCGGGATGATTTGGATGACGGCGGGGCGGGGTTGTGGGCGGTGACGATCGCCGCCGTGCGCGAAAAATGCCCGCAGTGCGCCGTTGAAGTGCTCGTGCCCGATTTTCAAGGCGACACGGCCGCACTGGACGCCGTGCTAGCGGCGCGGCCCGACGTGTTCGGCCACAATCTGGAGACGGTGGAACGGCTCCAGCTTTCCATTCGAAAAAGCGCCCGCTACAACCGTTCGCTCAAAGTGTTGCGCTACGCCAAGGGAAAAGGCGCGATCGTCAAGACGGGCCTGATGCTCGGCATCGGCGAGGAAAAAGACGAAATCGCCCAAACCCTGCGCGACGCCCGCGCGGCCGGCGTCGACATCGTGACGCTGGGCCAATACCTGCGCCCCGGCAGCGCGAACGCGCCCGTCGAGCGATGGGTGGAACCTTCGGAGTTTGACGCGTGGCGCGACTTCGCGCTAAAAGAGGGATTTTCGGCCGTCGAATCCGGCCCCTTGGTGCGCACCTCCTACCACGCAGAGGAACAGCACGCGCGCCTGCGCCCGCGGGCTTAAAAAATTCGCCGTTTTCATTTTTATCCTGACCATGAAGATTGAAGACAATTCCACGCTCCTTTTCACGGGCGACTCCATCACCGACGCGGGGCGCGCGCGCCCCGTGGGCGAGGGGCTCGCCGGGCAACTCGGCGCGGGCTACGTCCACCTCGCGGCCTCACACCTGTCGGCGTTCCATTCGCAAAGGCGTATCCGTATTTTGAATACGGGCGTCGGCGGCGACACGACGCGCGATCTTTCCGCCCGCTGGGAGGCCGACGTGCTGGCCCCCAAGCCGGACTATGTCAGCTGCATGATCGGCATCAACGACTGCTGGCGGCACTTCGGCCACTTCTGGGACGATTCCTTGCTGGTGAGCGTGGACGAATATAAAAACACCCTGCGCCGCTTGGCGGACATGACATTGCCGAAAGTGAAGGGCATGGTGTTCATGACGCCCTACTATTTTGTGGCCGAGCGCGAGGAGCCGATGCGCGCGCGCATGGATATTTACCGCGCCGCGATGAAGGATGTGGCCACGGAAAAGGGCATTCCCTGTTTCGACACGCAGGAGCCCATCGACCGCGCGCTGGCGCACGCGCACCCCTGTATGTTCGCCGCCGACCGCGTGCACCCGAACACCAACGGCCATCTCATTTTGGCTCGCGCGTTCTTGGAAGGCGTGAACCTCTGGTAATCAATTTTTATGCAAGACAACGCTCCCACACTGGTGGTATTGGCGGCGGGCATGGGCTCGCGTTACGGCGGGCTCAAGCAGATGGACCCCCTCGGGCCGTCCGGCGAGACGATCTTGGACTACTCCGTCTTCGACGCCGCGCGCGCGGGGTTCGCCCGCGTCGTGTTTGTGATTCGGCGCGATTTCGAGGAGGCCTTTCGGGCGCGGGCCAAGCAGTTTGAAAAGACGATAGCGGTGGATTTCGCGTTTCAGGACATGGCCGATTTGCCGCAAGGCTTCACACCGCCCGAGGGGCGCGAAAAGCCGTGGGGGACGGCCCACGCCGTGCGCGCCGCGCGGGGTGTCGTGAATGGCCCCTTCGCCGTCATCAACGCCGACGATTTTTACGGGGCCGACGCCTATTGCCAACTGGCGCGTTTTTTGCGCGAGAGCGCGGGTGAAAAAGGGCGGGTCGCCTTGGTCGCCTTTCGCATGGATCGCACGCTGTCTGAAAACGGCGCGGTCTCGCGCGGGGTATGCGCCGTCGACGCCGACGGGATGCTGGCGAGCATTGAAGAATGCGTGGGGCTCGTGCCGGACGGCAAGGGCGGCGCGAGCCTGCCCGCGGCCGAGGGCCGAGCGGCGCGTGGCTTCGCGGGCGACACCCCGGTGTCGATGAACTGCTGGGGATTCGGGCCTGATTTCTTCGAGACATTGGAAGACGAGTTCACCGCGTTTTTAAAAGCGCGCGGCGGCGAGCTTAAGTCCGAATGCTACCTGCCCGCCGTTGTGGACGCGGCCGCGGCGCAGAAAAAGGCGACCGTGCGCGTGCTGCGCACTGTCGGCGACTGGTTTGGCGTGACGTACCGCGAGGACGCCCCGGGCGTGCGCGCGGCCCTCAATAAATTGATAGACGCGGGGCAATATCCCTCGCCGTTGTTTAGCTGAAAAGACATGGACACCGCCCACCGCATGCTCGCGGAGTTTGACCTGCCGCCCTCCTTGGCCACGGCCATACTGTCCCCGCTGGGGTGCGGCCATATCAACCGCACGTTTTTGGCCCAAGGCGCGGACGGGGCGTGTTGCGTGGTTCAATGCATCAACGCCCACGTGTTTCCCGACGGGGAGGGGATGATGCGGAATTTCGCGCGCGTGTGCGGGCATTTGCACGCGCAGTTTGCCAAAGAGGGCATGACCCCCGCGCAGGCGAACCGCCGCGCGCTGGGGGTGATAAAGACCCGAGCGGGCGCGGATTATGCGCGCGACGAAAATGGCTCCGTGTGGCGGTGCATGCCGCACGTGCAACACACGCACACGTTCCAGTCCCCCGAAGACACCGATCAGGCCCGCAGGGCCGCCTTCGCGTTTGGAGATTTTATCCGCAGGCTGGCGGACTTGCCGCCGTCTGAGTTCACGATTCCCATCCCCGGCTTCCACGACACGCGGGCGCGTTTCGCGGCGTTCGAGGCGGCGGTGAAGGCGGACAGGGTGGGGCGCGCCAAAGACGTGGCGCGCGAGATCGGCTTTTTGGAAAACCGCGCGTCGCTTGCGGGGGAACTGTTGCAAATGGGCTTCCCCGAGCGCGTCGTGCACAACGACACAAAGCTCAACAACGTGCTCTTCGACGCCGACTCCGGCGAGGCCTTGTGCGTTGTGGACTTGGACACCGTCATGCCCGGCCTCGCCCTGCACGATTTTGGCGACATGGCGCGCTGCGCCGTCAACACGGCAGCCGAGGACGAGCGCGACCTTTCGCGCGTGCGGGCCG
>JAVBTG010000139.1:0-22073 GCA_031556275.1 Opitutales bacterium | reverse complement strand
CTCGAGCTTGGACTCGTCGTTGTAATGGAACATAATGAGCGTCTCGCCCTGCTTTACTTGAATGCCGACTTTCTTTATCTCGTACACGACGACGGCGGGGTCGAGCTTTACATTCTTGTTCATGTCCAGTAGCTGCACGCCGTGGGCGACCATGGCGGCGTTGATCGTGTGCACGTAGCCGCGCTTGGGGGCGGCGAGCTTGCGCACGTACTTGGCCTTCGGGAATTTCTCGGGATCGTCGATGTAAGCGGGGTCGCCGCCCTGCGCCGCCACCATGTCGCGGAATCGCTTGAGGGCCGAGCCGTCCTTGAGGTGTTTTTCCACCGTCTGCTTGGCGGACAAAGTGGAGCCGGCCACGCCGGCCAAACGCACGATCTCCATGCCCATCTTGAGGATAAGCTCCTGCAAGTCCTCCGCGCCCTCGCCCTTGAGCAGGCGGATGGCTTCCTTGATTTCAAGGGAGGTGCCGACGCTGTCGCCCAGCGGCTGGTTCATGTCGGAGACCAGCGCCACGCAGCGGCGGTTCATGCTGCGCGCCACGCGGGTGATCGAGCGCGCCAACTGCTTGGCCTGCTCCAGATCCTTGATGCAGGAACCGTTGCCCCACTTCACGTCGACGACGAGGCCCTCGGCCCCCTCGGCGAGCTTGCGGGCGAGCACGCTGCCGGTGATCAGCGGCAGGCTCGGCACGGTGCCGGTCTTTTCGCGCAGGGCGTAGAACATGCTGTCCACGGGCGCGATGTCGGGGTTCTGGCGCACGAGCGCGCAGTTGACCTTCACCAGCTGGTCCACAAATTGTTTGAGCGGCAGGTCGGCCTTAAAGCCGGGGATCGCCTCGAGCTTGTCGAGCGTCGTGATAATGTAGTCCTCGTCCACGCCCACCATGCCGGGCATGACGACGCCGCACGAGGCGGCCAACGGCGCGAGCACGAGCGCGACCTTGTCGCCCACCCCGCCCGTCGAGTACTTGGCGATCTTGGGCTTGGCGATGCGCGCCAAATCCGAGACCTCGCCCGAAAGCATCATCTCCTCGGCGAAGAACGCCGTCTCCTGCGCGGACATGCCCTTGAAATAGATGGCCATGGCGAGCGCCGCCATCTGCATTTCCGGCATCTCGTTGTTGAGCAGGGAGTCCACCACGTAACGGATCTCCTCCTCCGTGAACTCGCCACCGTCGCGTTTTTTCTCGATGAGATAAGAGAAAGAAGGCTTGGCGGATTTGCGGGATGCGGACGAAGCTTTTTCGTTGATCATAGCGTAATGAGGAATGAATGTTTTGCGGCCCAAATCGGGCAACAGGAACAGCAAACTGTTTACAATAAAACAATTATGCGCATTTGTCGAGCTTATTCAGCATACGGCCCAAACAAGCGTATCACACGCTGCGAAATTTTAACGCCCCGCTTTTGTCAAAGCTTCCCTGAAAAGATCGGGCAGCGGAAGACTCCCTATCACGCTTTCTTTCAGCAACTTGGATGTCTGCGGCGGCTCCGTCAACCCATACAGCGCCTGCGAGGCCCACGGGTTGTCCAAGACCGTTCCCTCGCCGGGATAAGGCTCGCCCGCGGGCAATTCGTCGCCGGAATCGTCGTATACCCACACATCGGCCCGCGTGATGTCGAACCCTGCGGGCAGGCTTTTGCGCGGCCCCACCAAGATATGGGCACCCTGCTTGCGCATCTCGGTCACATTCCAGCGGGAGAGGTCCATCCACTGCCGCCCCTTGTCCGTCATGGCGAACAGCATGATCCGTCGCGCCTGCCGCGTGCCCGCCTTCAAGCCGCGCCCCAAATCGAACGCGCGGTAAAAAACGGCGTTGCCCCACCCCCTTGCGTCGCGCGCCGCGCCGACGCCCACGCACACCTCGGTCGTAATCAGGTGCCCCGCCTGCCATTGGTCAAAAATCCAAAACCCCTTGGCTCCCCGCCACACGGCGGCGGGCACGGCGTTCTCGCCGTCGCCGACACGCTTTTCAATGCCTTCGACGGCGCTTTGGATGCGCTCGTCCAAGTATTCGCCCGTCGCCTTGCGCCGCGCTTCGATGGCCTCGCGCTTTTGCTCGGCGGAAGGTTCTTTTTTGTTAAAAAGAGGAATGTCCTGATCCTGCGATTCTTCCTGCTGCGCGCATAACACCCCGCCGCACAACAGCGCGGCCAACACGCATGCACGACGAAGCACCGCTTTCATACGCATCTAGCGCGTGAGCGCCTCGAGCAGCGCCTTTAAGCGCGCGCCCAAATTCGCCTTTTCCGCCTCGGTCTTTTTCGGGGCCATCGAGGCGTCTGTCCAAAACTGCGGGGCCTCCGTCTGAAGGGCCAATCCGTGCCGCACCACCATCGTCAACTGCGACACGAGCGTGCGCATGTCATCCGGCAGCGTTTTGCCGAAAATGACGTCGAGCTGGTGCACGTAGTGCGGGCCGAAAAAGCTCGTGGCGGGCAGCGAGGTGATCGCGCGCACCCCGGGCACATGCCGCTGAAAGTCGGCGGCGGTCGCCTTGGCAAAGAGCGCCCGGGCCGCGTGGAAGACCGCCTCGCTGGGCGTGTCCGCGATAAAGGTGATCGAGAGGTAATTGACGGGGCTGCCCTCGTTGTCCGCCGAGGGGCGGGCAATCTTCGCCAACCCCGTCAGCTCCGTGCCGACGCCCGCAGGCTGCTGAAACGTGAAGAAGGCCAGCATTTCCTCGTTTTGGATGACTTCAAGCAGGGCGTTTGATTGGGGAGACTTGGGCATGGAAAATAAGTAGGTTCCCCCTCACTAAAACGAAAATCCCCCCGATTGTCAGCCCAGAAAATTTTTAAACGTATCCGAGCAGTTTTCCGATCTGATACACCAAGAGCGACGCCACATACGCCGTCCCCGTCATATAAAACAGCATGAACAACGGCCAGCGCAAAGAGCGCGTCTCGCGCCCCGCGACCGCCAGCGTGCTCATGCACTGCAGGGCGAAGACATAAAAGACCATCAGGCTCACGCAGGTGAGCGGTGTCAGCCCGTAGGCTTGGCGGGTCACCTTCCCTTGCGAGCGTTCCGCCGCCGCGTGCGGCCCGAAATCGCTCTTGAGGTGCAACTGCGCCTCGCTGCGCTCCAGCGCCGCGCCGGACTCGACGTTGTAAATGATGTTCATCGTGCTGACGAACACCTCCCGCGCCCCGAAGGAGGCGATCAGCCCGACCCCGACTTTCCAGTCAAACCCCAAGGGTTTTATCGCGGGCTCGATAAACTTCCCCATCTGCCCCGCGACGCTCCCCTCCAGCTGCTCCGAGGCGGAGGCGTCGGGCTTGGCGGGATAGCTCAAAAGCGCCCACAGCACGATCGCCATCGCCAAAATAATGGTGCCCGCGTTGCGCAAAAACGTGCGGCACTTGTCCCACAGCTCAAGCCCCACCTGCTTCCAATGCGGGCGGTGGTAGTGCGGCAACTCCATGAGGAAGGGCGCGCGCTTGCCTTGGGCGACGGTCTTGCTGAAAAACCACGCGGCCCCCAACGCCCCCGCGATCCCCAAAAAATAAAGGAACAGCAACAGCCCCGCCTTTTGCAACGCCGCCGACGCCCCCGTCCCCGGATAAACGGCCGCGATGAGCAGCAGATAAACCGGCAGGCGCGCCGAGCAGCTCATCCACGGCAGCACCAATATCGTGGCCAGCCGGTCGCGGCTCGACTCGATCGTGCGCGTCGCCATGATCCCCGGGATCGCGCACGCGAACCCGCTGAGCAAAGGAATAAACGACCGCCCGTGCAGCCCGAACGCGCTCATCACCCTGTCCAAAATAAACGTGGCGCGCGACAAATACCCCGTCGATTCCAACAGCGCCAAAAAGAAAAACAGCAGCAATATCTGCGGCAGAAAAATCAGCACGGCCCCGACCCCCGCGAGCACGCCGTCAAGCAAAAGGTTCGTCAGCACCCCCGGCGGCAACACTTCGCCCAGCCAGCCGGAGGCCGCGTTCACGAGCCACTCGATGCCGTCCATCGGCCACTGCGCCAGCCAAAAAACCGAATAAAAGACAGTCCCCAGCACCAGCGCCAAAATCGCCCAGCACCACACGAGGTGCAGCACGACCTTGTCGATGCGGTCGGTCAGCGTCGGCCCCTCGTCGCGGTGGCGCACGACCCCCTCGAGGATCTGCCCGATGGCCGCGTAGCGCTCGGCGATGCGCCGCTCGCGCCAGTCCGGCTCGGCGGTGTCGAGCGCGTGGCGCATGCGCAGGGCGGCATGCTCGGCCTCGGCGGGAAAGGCCGTCACCTTCGCGCGCGGGTACAGCGGGGCGTCGCCCGTTATCATCATGCGGGCGGACACTTTTCGCTGGCGGGAAAACTCCCGCGCCTCGCGCGACACGAACAGCACGGTGTCAAAACTTTCCAGCAGCGCCACCAGCTCCGCCTCGTAGCCGCGGAACTGTTCCGTCTCGTGCCGGTGCCACGGCGAGACCTCCAGTGTCGCCGCGCTCATGGCGATGCGCAGGGGGAGCGCGCTTTTGGCCCCATCGCCCTCCACCTTGACAACGGTGACGCCGAGCTTTTGGGCCAGCGCCTCGGCGTCCACGCGGATGCCGTCGTCCGCGGCCACGTCGAGCATTTTCAAAACCAAAATGACGGGCAGCCCGATCTCGATGACCTGCGTCGCCAGATACAAACTGCGCTCCAAAATCGTGGCGTCGAGCACGCATATGACGGCGTCGATGTGCGGCACGTCCTCGCGGCGGCCGAGCAGGACATCCTGCATGACGGTCTCGTCGGGCGAGCGCGCGGCGAGGCTGTAAGCCCCGGGCAGGTCGATCACCTTGAACCGCTCGCCGTGCAGCCCGATCGCCTCGCCCACCTTGCAATCCACGGTGACGCCCGCGTAATTGCCCACCTTTTGGCGCAGTCCCGTCAGCGCGTTAAAGAGCGTCGTCTTGCCGCAGTTGGGGTTGCCGACCAGCGCGAACACGCGCCCGCGCGCAGGCATTTCGATGCCTGTTGCCGGTTCGCTTTGTCGGTGATCGCTCATGAGGGAATGCGGTATCCTATCTTCTTTTACATCAAAAATAAAACCCATTCGCACACTCTGCGCGGTTGCAAAGCGGTTTAGGCCGCGTTAATTTCTTGTGAAAATGACAGAACCCTCCCTCTGGACCAACCTCGCCTCCTACAGTAGCGACACGCTCGAATTCTTCACGGTGTCGGCACTGTTTTTCGTGGGTCTGTTGGGAACATTGCTGCCCGTCATCCCCGGCCTGCCGTTGATCTGGCTGGGCATTTTGGTGGACAAGGTGTGGGCGTGGGACAATTCCGTCTCGTGGGCCTTCGTCATCATCACGGGGCTGATAACCCTCGTGGCACAGGTGGCGGACTACTACTTAAGCTACTGGGGCGTGAAACGCTTCGGCGGCACATGGCGCGGGGGATTAGGCGCGATGATGGGGCTGTTCGCGGGGTTCTTCATCCCGCCGCAAATTTTTTGGATCATCGTGGCCCCCGTCGCGGGCGCGGTTATCGGCGAGCTTCTGGGCGGCAGCACCGTGCGCGCCGCGGGCAAGGCGGGCGTGGGCACGATCGTGGGCGGCATAGTAGCCTTCGTGCTGAAAATCGCCCTCGGCTCGGCGATGATCGCTGTGTTTGTCTATCTCCGCTTTCAAGAAGCCTCCTAAGAAAATTTTTCATGAAAAAGCACATCGTCCTTTTCCTTCTCGCTTCGCTGTGTGCATTGCACGCCCAGCCCACGCCCGGCGTGCCGGAGACCACGACGGCCCACAGCACCGGCGCCGAGCACACATGGACGGAGTCGCAGGCCGACAGCCTCACACACGTCAACACGACGGCGTGGCAGGACACCGTCCACATGACCCCGGCGACCTTCGGCATCGGCAAGCCCGTCACGATCTACCCTGCCGTCCATTTTGAGAGCGAGCTGAACTGGCGCGGCAAAAAACTCGCCACGCAGACGTTCATCCCCAAGATCGGCACGGAGACCTATCTCTTCGGCGGGCAGGCTTACCTCGACTTCAACTGGCTGCTGCCCGTCGAGTCGCAATACGCCAAGGCATTCAACACCTACATGGGCTGGTGCTACCAGATCACGACGCTGCTCAACGTCGATATCGGCGGCAACCTTTTCTTCTACGACAAGCCGGTCTACGGCGCGGGGCAGACGGGCTTTGGCTCGAAGGACACCAGCGACGTCCACATCGGCTTCTCGCTCGACACGCTGCTCAATCCGTGGGCGTGGATCACCTACGACTTCGTGCTCGACCAAGTCCTGATCGAGGGCGGCGTCTCGCACCACGAGCCGCTCGGCCCTTGGATCGGGGCGCACGACTGGGCGGTGGAGGCGGCCATCACGGGCGGCTGGCTGCGCGCCACGCGCTACGGCAGCCGCGAAAAAATCAACGGCGAATACTGGTACAATTCTTACGCCTACCTCATGGCCCGCGCCGACTTGGTCTACAAGCCGATGGACGACCTCGCGGTGAGCGTGGGGGTGCGCTGGTCGTGCAACAACGACGGCAGCGGTTACGCGTCCAACGGCCTGTGGCTTGGTCCCGACAACTCCGTGTGGTTCGGCATGCGCGTCGTCTACCGCTTCGGGTTCTAGGTAGTATCTGCTGGCGCTGCAGAAGAGGCATTTGGAAAACGAAAGGCCTTATATCCACCCGCTAAAAATCTCCGATTTTTAGCGTTCCCGCGGCTAAAATCCGCCGATACTGCGTTCTGCGTCGGCGAAAAGCGGGAGCAGTCAGCGTCGTATAGCCCCCGCCTTTCGCCTTCCTTGAACTTCGTCTCGGCGAATTTTTCCGCGCGGGAAAGTCGGGCGTGGCTAAAAAGAGTGCCGTTTTGTTTTTAGAAACACACCAAAAATTCTAAAAAATCAGCTTTCCTTCGGCACCCACACTTCAGACAGCGCCCCGAGGGTCATTCGGCCCGCGCGGCGGGCGAAGGGGAGCAGTTTTAAAAACACCTGCGCCGCCAAAAACGCGTCGCCCGCCGCCGTGTGCCGGTCGTGCGGGGGGATGCCGAAGCGCGCGCACAGCCCGTCGAGCGAAAAGTCCGCCTCGCCTTCGGGCGTCTCCAAAACACCGTCGCGCTCGAGCAACAGCGCCAGCCCCATCGTGTCGACCGACCGGTTCTTCAGCTCCAAATCAAAAAAATGCCGCGCCGCCGCGTTGAGCATGGCGATGTCCGAGCCGATGTGGTGCCCGATAAAAACCGCGTCGAGCGCGTAGCGCAAAAAATCCGCCAGCGCGCGCTCGGCCTGCGCGCCTTTTTGGGAAAGCTCGCGCGTGATGCCGTGCAGGGTGACGTTCGCGTCGTTGAACGGGCGGCGCACCACCCGCTCAAAGGAATCGTCCAAAAGTATCTCGCCGCCGAGCACGGCGACGGCGCCGTACGCCACCAAAAAATCACGCGCGGGGTTGAGCCCCGTGCTCTCCGTGTCCACCGACAAGAACCGCACCGAGCCGACCGGCGTCTCGTCCCGCCACGTGGATTCGAAACTCTCCAGATAGCGCGCGACGGCGGCTTTCATGCGCCGCCCCCTTCCACGTCGAACACTTCCTCCACGTAAGAAAACACCTCGTCGACGGTGCGGAAAACGCCCTTTAAAATTTCTTGGTCGATCTTTCCCAATTCCGCCGGTCGCAAGAAACGCCCGTCGTCGCCGTGCTGCAAACCGGAGGCCGCCTGATGGTACAAGGCCACACGAAAAGCCTCCGCCGCCTCGTTGAACAAGGCGGCCTTTTCGGGCACGCGTTTGGCAAGCTCCATAAACCGATCGGTCGTGGGCACCGTCGCAAACAACCCGTGCGCGAGCGCGCACACCCGCGCCGTGTCCGCCAGCGGCATGAGCATGTGGCGCTGCACATCGAGGCGCGTCTCCACGCTGCCGTCGGTGTCGACGACCGTGTTTTGGAAAATGGTCAGCGGCGGCAAATTCTCCAACGCGCACCGCGCGAGCGTTTTTAAAAATTCGCCCTGCTGTTGGATGACGCTTCCCCAGTGCGCGTGCAGCGCCTCCAACAGCGCGGGGTCGCCCATGGAGGTGCGCGCGTCAAAATAATCGAGCGAGGCGACCACCGCCGCGTCGTCCGACACCTCCTGCAACCGCGTGTAAAACGTCTGCTTCCATTCCGAAAGCGGGCGCACGTTTTCCGAGCGGCCGGCGCACAGGGAGGAACGCGCAAAGCCGCACTCCTCCAAAATACGCGCCACGCGCGCGCCCAAACGCAGGAACCAGCGGCGCACCTCCTCGCGCAGATGCGGGGCGGGATCGGCGTAGACGATGCCATTTTGCTGGGGAGCGCGCAGCAGCCGCTCGCGCCGTCCGGCGGAACCGAAGACGAGCCACGCCCACGCCACGTCCGGCTGGATGACGCCGGGGTTTTCGGCGAGCAACTGCAACTCGGCCAGCTCCACGGCGCGGCGGATGAGGCAGGCGTCCATCGCCTCCACAAAATTGCAGATCCAGCGCAGGGGCAAATGCGTCTGGAGGTATTCGGCCACATGCTCGTCGACGCGGCGGCGAAACAGCGACATGTCCTCCACGCTCCCCGCGCGGCTGAGCTCGCGCCCCAAGGAGACGGGCAGCCGCCCGTGCAGCAGCTGCATGTCGCGCTCGGAAATAAGCGCCACGGCGGGCGAGTCGCCCGTGCCGTCGCGCGTCACGCACAGGTGCCGCACGTTGCGTCGCAGCATTTCCAAAATAAGCTCCCCGGCGTTCATGCCGTCGCAGACAGTGCGCACGGGGGCCGTCATCACCGCGGAGACGCTCGCGTGCATGCCCACGTCGCCTGTGGCTACGCGGTTGCAAAAATCCGCCACCGTGAAAATGCCCAGCGGCCGCCCCTGCGCGTCGACCACAAGCCCTGCATCCTGCCGCGAGTCGCGCAAAACGCGGGCGGCCTCGAAGACGGGGGTGTTCTCGCGGCAGGCGTAGAGCCGCCGCCGCGCGCGGTCGGTGAGGGTCTCGGCCCCCGAAAGCCACTGCATGGCGTCCTCTGCCGAGGCGGCGGAATTCTCCCCGAACGGCTCGGCGGAGGGGAAACTCCCCAGTCCGTCCTGAGGGTCGGGCAGCCGGTAGTTGGGGTTGATCGAAAAGTAGGAGGCCAGATAGCGCGAGACGGCGGCGTACTTTTGCATGCACTGGCGCAGCCCGCTCCACGGCAGCGCGTAGAGCAGCACGTCGGTGACGGCCTTCGCGCTGTGCACAAACAGCTTGTCGCTGAAAAACCACGAGATGCCCAACAAATCGCCCGGCCCGCGCATGTCGAACAGCTCCTCGCCGGACTCCCCGGTCTTCACGACCTTCACCGTGCCTGAGGCCACCACGTACACCCACGGCCCGCGCGGGGTGTCCTGCTCGAAGACGTACTCGTCCTGCTCGTGGAACTTCACCCTCCCCTGTGCCGCGAGGGCCAGCAGGTCGTCCTCACTCATGTATTCAAAAGGAGGATACGATTTTAAAAAATCCGCGACGCGCAGGGCGATGCTCGATGTTTTCATTCCGGGGTGGATTCCCCCCATCTTAAGGGACGCGCGCGCGTTGGGCAAGGAGGATACGCCCCGCCCGCCTTCATTTCGACCCCATCAAAGTCCCCATGCGCGCGTACAGCTCGCGCCCCTCGGCGTTTTGCGCCAAAAGATCCGCCGCCAACCGCACGCCTTCGGGCGGGAACACCGTGATGACCGCCGACCCGCCGAAGGCGAAATACCCCTTTTCCTGCCCTTTCTCCACGCGCGCGCCGGGCGTAAAAGTCTGGAAAATGCTGCCGACGTTGGTCGCGCCGATCTCAAGTATCTGGATCGTGCCGAAATTTTCCGTCTTAAACGCCGTGCGCATGCGGCGGTTTTCCCACAGGTACGCGAGCCTGCGCCGCAGGGCGATGGGGCTGACGGAATATAAGGGCCCTTGAATCAGCACACTCTCCGAGGGCACGCCCGCGCAGGGAAAATGAAAGCGGTGGTAGTCCACGGGGCACAACCGCGAGAACACCAGCGCCCCGCCCTCGTACCGCCGCGCCAGTTCGTCCGAGCCGAGCAGTTTCGCCAAATCGAACGACTGACCCTTCACGAAAAAACCCGTCTCTTTTCCAACGCACGCGACCGCGCTGTGCCGCCCGTCGGCCCCGAACACGACCGTGTTGTCGCCGACTTCAATCGGCCGCGCGCCGGGCTTCAGCTTGCGATAGAAAAAATCGTTGAACGAGGAAAACTCCCCCGCGCCCTTCACGCATTCCGACAAATCGGTGCCGAATTTTTCAACGAACGGCGCGATCCACGCACGGCTCGCAGGCTTGCTCATCCGCCGCCCGTACCAGCGCGAGAAAAAGGGCCGCTTGGCAACCAGCCACAACCCCGCGCGCCCGATAGGATGCTCATAGGCCCAGCGCAGCCATTTTTCACCGTAAATCTGCTCGAGCTCCACCTTGCCGGCGGCGCGGTCATAATAAAAAATGGGAGCCTGTTGCATAAGGCCCCCATTTTAAAAACATCAGCTAATGTTTTTCAACACTCACTTCTTGGCCGCAGGTTTTTTAAACTTAAACGCCAGCTTTTCATCCTCCAGCCCCACCTGCACCTTCGTGCCGTCCACCACGTCGTCGGCGATCAGCGCGCGGGCCAGCGGCGTCTCCAAATGCTTTTGGATGAAACGCTTGAGCGGCCGAGCGCCATAGACGGGATCGTACCCCTTTTCCGCGATCCACTCCTCGGCGGCCTTGTCGAGCGCAACGGCGATCGTGCGGTCGGCGAGCCGTTTGTTCAGGTCGGCTATCAGCAACTCGACGATCTTGCCGATCTCCTCCAGCGTGAGCGGCTTGAACAGCACCGTGTCGTCGATGCGGTTCAAAAACTCGGGCCGGAAGGACGAGCGCAGCTCCGCGAACACGGACTCGCGCACGCTCTCCGGTATCTCGTCGCCCTCGACGCCCTCGAGCAAAAAGCGGCTGCCTATGTTCGAGGTCATGATGACGACGGCGTTTTTAAAATCGACTGTGCGCCCCTGCGAGTCGGTCGCCCGCCCGTCGTCCAAAATTTGTAACAAAATATTGAATACATCCGGGTGCGCCTTCTCGATCTCGTCGAACAGCACGACGGAGTACGGCGCGCGGCGCACGGCCTCGGTCAGCTGCCCGCCCTCCTCGTAGCCGACGTAGCCGGGGGGCGCGCCCACCAGCCGCGAGACCGAGTGCTTTTCCATGTACTCCGACATGTCGATGCGGATGAGGGCGCTGCCGCTGTCGAACAGCGTGTCGGCCAAACTCTTGGCCAGCTCCGTCTTGCCCACGCCCGTGGGCCCGAGGAAAAGGAACGAGCCGATGGGGCGGCGGGGGTCCTTGATCCCGCTGCGCGCGCGCAAAATCGCGTCGCTCACGAGCGTGACGGCCTCGTCCTGCCCGATCACGCGCTCGTGCAAAATGTCCGCCATGCGCAAAAGCTTTTGTTTCTCCCCCTCCAGCAAACGCGTGACGGGGATACCCGTCCACCGCGAAACGATGTCGGCGATCTCCTGCCCCGACACCTCCTCCTTCAGCAACGCGTCGTCGCTCTTTTCACCCGCCTTGGCCTCCAATTCCGTCAGCTCCGCCTCCAGCTTGGGCAGACGCCCGTGCCGGATTTCCGCCAGCTTGTTCAAATCGTAGGAACGCTCCGCCTCGGCCATCTCCTGCTTGGCCTTTTCGATGTCCTCGCGCACTTTTTGCACGCGGGTGACGGCGTTTTTTTCCGCCTCCCAGCGCGTGCGCAGGGCGTTGGTTTTCTCGCGCACGTCGGCCAGCTCCTTGCGCAGGGTATCCAAGCGGCGGCGCGAGGCGTCGTCCTTCTCGTTCTTGAGCGCGGCCTCCTCGATCTCCAGCTGGAGCGAGCGCCGCGTCAGCTCGTCGAGGTCGGTCGGCAGCGAGTCCATCTCCGTGCGGATCTTCGCGCACGCCTCGTCGATCAGGTCGATGGCCTTGTCCGGCAAAAAGCGGTCGGTGATGTAGCGGTTGGACAGCACCGCGGCCTCCACCAACGCGTTGTCCTGAATGCGCACGCCGTGGTGCACCTCAAAGCGCTCTTTCAACCCGCGCAAAATCGAGATCGTGTCCTCCACGCTGGGCGGCTCGACGAGGACGGGCTGAAACCGCCGCTCGAGCGCGGCGTCCTTTTCAATGTGCTTGCGGTACTCGTCGAGCGTCGTGGCGCCGATGCAGTGCAGTTCGCCCCGCGCCAGCATGGGCTTTAGCAGATTGCCCGCGTCCATCGCCCCGTCCGTCTTGCCCGCCCCGACAATCGTGTGCAGCTCGTCGATGAACAAAATCACGCGGCCCTCGCTCTTTTTCACCTCCTGCAAGACGGCTTTCAAACGCTCCTCGAACTCGCCGCGAAACTTCGCCCCCGCGATCAGCGCGCCCATATCGAGCGAAAAAATCGTGCGGTCTTTGAGCCCCTCTGGCACGTCGCCGCGCACGATACGCTGGGCCAATCCCTCGACGATGGCGGTCTTGCCCACGCCCGGCTCGCCGATCAAAACGGGATTGTTCTTTGTCTTGCGCGAAAGGATGCGGATAACGCGCCGTATCTCGCCGTCGCGCCCGATGACCGGGTCGAGTTTCCCCTTTTTCACCTGCTCAACCAAATCAATGCCGTACTTCGACAACGCCTCGTAAGTGGCTTCCGGGTTTTCATTCGTCACGCGCTGGTTGCCGCGCACTTCCTGCAGCGCCTTCAGCACCCGCGCGGGCGTCAGATCAAAACTCTTAAACAATTTTCCCAGATCCGAATGCCCCGGAGCCTCGACCAGTCCCAGAAACAAAATCTCGGTGCTGACATAATCGTCCTTCAACCGCTTGGCCACGGCCTCCGCTTTTGTCACGGCATCCTCGAACCCTTGCGTGATATATAATTGCGAAGACGACCCGCTCGATCCGGTGACAGCGGGCAACCGGTCCAGCTCGCGCTCCAGCGCCAGACTCAACGCGGAAGCGTCCAAATCCATTCGTTGCAGGATGCTCGGCACAATGCCGTCCTTTTGCTCCAGCAATCCGGCCATCAGATGAAACACATCCACCTGCTGGTTATGCCGCCGCCGCGCAATGGCTTGCGACTCCACAATGGCCTCACGGGCCTTTTCGGTAAATTTATTCAGGTCAATGCTCATAGTTTTTCTTTCTATCTAGCAAACGGCATGCCAAAGGTTTACGCAGATAAACCGATCTATCTTTTCACTCTAAAACAGAACCCCCAATATGCAAATGACCCGCAAAAAATCCAACCACAAAGAGACTTTTTGTCCCATCTAAATCAGATCCTGCCCGCCAAAAAACGAGACGATTTGTCCCTATTTCGCCAAATGCCGACAAATCGGGCACAGCGTTTCCGGCGTCTTGCACAGGTGTGCGCGGCAATATTCGCGCCCGAAATAAATCACCTGCAAATGCACCGCGTGCCAGATTTTTTCGGGAAACAGCCGCTTCAAATCTTTCTCCACGGCCGTGGGCGTCTTGCCTTGCGAAAGCCCCCACCGGTGCGCCAATCGAAAGATGTGGGTGTCGACCGGAAAGGCAGGCTTCGCGAACCCCTGCGCCATCACGACCCCGGCCGTCTTATGCCCCACCCCGGGCAACGCCTCCAATTCTTCAAACGTGTCCGGCACTTTCCCGCCGTGCTTTTCGACAATGATTTTTGAAAGCCCAATCAACGCCTTCGCCTTCCCCGGCGCCAAACCGCAGGGCCGCACAATTGCGTTGACCTCCTCCACCGTGCACCGCGCCATCTTTTCCGGCGTGTCGGCCAACGTAAAGAGCTTCGGCGTCACCTCGTTCACCCGCTTATCGGTGCATCGGGCCGAAAGCACGACCGCGCACAACAGCGTGAACGGGCTTTCATGTCGTAACGGAATCGCGGGCATCCCGTAAAGCTTCTCCAATTCCTTCGCCACATAGCGCGCGCGAACCTTGATCTGTGCGGGTGTCAGTTGCATAGCAGGGTGTGTTTGAAAATTTAGGTCGTTGAACGAATCACAGGAATCCAACCCTTCACCACAAGCCACAGGCTCGCCAAAGAAACGATCACCCACAGCAACACCGCCATCGCCAGCGATTTTGGGCCGATGCGCTTGAGCTCCCCCCAGCGCAATGTGGAGCCGATCAAAAACAGCGTCGCGACCATCAGCCAAGCGCCAAACGTCCGTAAGCCCTCCCAAACCCCCTCCATCCCTTCAAACCCAGCGCACGCGGTGCGGATAGCCGAGGCCGCGACAAACCCCACCAAAAACCACTGAAAGGGAGGACGCTTTTGCGAGCCGCTGAGCCTTGCCCCCACGAACGCCAGCGGAAAAATCCAAAGGGCGCGCGTGAGTTTCACGGTCGTGCCCACGGCCAAGGCGACCGCCCCGTAAGTGGCGGCGGCCCCCACGACGGAGCTGGTGTCATGGATCGCCAAGGCCGCCCAAAAACCGAACTGCTCTTGGCTTAACCCCATCCACTCCCCGAACGGTGGAAAGATAAAAAGCGCCAGTCCGTTGAGCGAAAAAACAATCGCCATCGCCATGGCCATCGTCGCCTGCGAGGCTCCCACGACCGGGGACATCGCGGCAATCGCGCTGCCGCCGCAAATGGCAGTCCCGGAGCTCACCAACACCGTCAGATCCCTTTTCATCCCGAACCACCGTCCCAAGACCATCCCCAAAAGAACAGTGCCCGCAACGGTGAACAGCGTTACCTGCACGGAGCTGACCCCGACGCTGACAAGCGTCTGCAAATTCAGCCCGAAGCCCATGACGATCACGGCCCCTTGCAGCATCTTTTTCGAGAGTCCCGGAATCCCCGCCGGAACCGGCGCACGATACAGCATCCCGAAGCCGATCCCCGCCGCCAACGCCACGGCGGGCGTGGCCCCCAGCACGGCGAGCAGCGCGGCAAAAAACACCCAAAAGGCGGGATGCTGAACGAACTTTCCCATAACAAAAAACCTTCCAAAACCCCCTCACAAAAAAAGCCCACCCGATTTCCCGGATGGGCTGTCGCACAAAATCATATATCCCGACAGTCGTTCTGGTCCTTCACGGCATAGCCGTCCTCCTGCCGCTTGAAATTGACGGCGTTCTTCTTCAAATACGCCTGATAGACGTCCTCCGCACTCATCCCGAGCACCTGCGCCGCGGAGACCAAAAAGTGGAACATGTCCACCACCTCGACGCGCGCGTTCTGCGCGTCAAAGCTCTGGTATTTGGCCCACCACTTCCACGGCACGGAGTCCGTCAGCTCGGCCAGCTCCTGCTGCATGGCGCGGCAGTAATTGAGCGTCCACTGCACCTGCTGCTCCGGGTTCATCCCGACGGTCTGCACCCCGATGCGCTCGTTGAGCGCGCGTTGCATGTTGAAAATTTCCTCCAGTTTATCCATGCCACAATAAGGCCAAACCCCCCACAAACTTGCAAGCCGATTCGATGCGGGCTGGCGCTGGTCGAGATAGCCATTGGGGGCGGGAGGCCTCAGTGAAATACTGCGCTAAAAATCTCCGATTTTTAGCGTTCCCGCGGCTAAAATCACCCGTGGCTACGTTTGCGTCGGGCCAAATAGGGGAGCAGTAAGCATCGTACAGCCCCCCTATCTGTCCCTCCTTAAACTTCGCCACAGGCGATTTTATCGCGCGGGAATGGGCGAAAATAATCTAAACGAAAGCTGTTAAGTGCCTTCTTTTAAAAAGTCCATCGCACTTGACTCACTGCGCCTTTGGCGCAGCGTAAGAACCCGACCTTTCAATCAAGGCCGTCCTCGGCCCCGCCTTCAAAACCCGGCTTGACGGCGTGTTTTCCGACGAACCCGGCGCGTTGCAATGACCGGAGGATTGTCTCGAAAAATAACCCGCTCACGGCAACCATACCAAGACCATCAAGAATTTATCCATTTGCTTTTCATCCGACGCAGAGCGCACCTCAAAATACCGCAACGGATATACGCCCGCCTTATCGAGGGAAACCACGCCCGCCATCGCCTCTTTAAACATTTTTTTGCCGGAAGCATCGTTGAGGCGGAAAGACGAATCATATTTCGCCTTAAGAACCGCCCCGTCTTGCAACGTCCTCACTTCCGCGCCAAAAACGCAATTCTTGGAGGCAAACCCCGGGGCAAGCGACCCGTCCGATTGCACGTTGCCGGTTGATGTCACAAAAAAATCACGAGAACCGCCGGGTTGCATGCAAAAAGCGACGAAAAGTTTTGCCGCGCTCGCCTGCTGCGCCGCCGTTTTTTTCACCTCGTCGACAATGCGTCCGCTCACCGCCGCTTCCGTCTCCCCCACAGCGCGGGCAAAGGCAATCAACGTCGCATGATTCCCCTGCGATCGCTCGTCCGAAGCGCCCCAACCGGCAGTTGCGCCCCCAAAAGCCAAAACGCACAGAAAAAAATATATGGCGTGCTTCATTTTTGAATTTTTGTAAACCGAGATTCTGCCCGCATTGTAGCGAAATTCAGCCGCCTGTCCATTGTGTTCTACAAGGGTCACCTTGCCCGAACAACCGTATGCGTCGCGATGAACAAAATTCCGTTAAAACAACCGCCATATCATTTCTGCCAGATCACGGCATTTTTTTCGCCAAACACTATTTGAGAAACATCCGGCGTCAAAGGAATTTTAAATGAAAAGTTTCCGCTTAGCCCGCTCGCGCGCGTCTGCGATGTGACAGGGATGATTTCAATATTCACATGCACGGTGCCTTTTTCATTATAAATTTTAGCATTCTTAACCACATAAGAACTGTGCATGCAAAGGCCGTTGCCTTTAAAAAACGGGACATGGCCTTCTTCGATAACTTTTTTCTCGGTGAATTTCGCAAAATCTTCCGAGAGAATCATTGCATTACCCCCAACCGTTTGCACGCACGCGCAAAACAGGAAAGCAAGTGGCAGTAAAATTTTAACGTTCCAGAACGCCATGATCGTTTCCTCTGGTTTTCCCTATTAATTGAGTCCGTCAGGCATCCCGCAAAACGCAGCCCATCGCCTTCTTATCTATGCTTCGCCAGAAAGTGGTTTAACGTCGAAACCACCGAATGAAGGGAGCCTTTGGGCAAGTTTTGGAATGAATTTTCCTTGAACAAAAAATCGGGATCACGGGGAAGTTGCCCCTCGTATTCGATTGTCCTAATCCCGAAAGAAACTCCGTCATCCGAGGAGCAAGCGCCATCCCACGTATGCGAGGAAACAAACCCCATTTTGGCCGTTTCAGTCAATTTCTCGGACGGTTCCGGATACCTTTCCGCCGAATCGTTGAAAACCTGTATGAACTTTATCCTAAAAGAATCCCCTGGGCCCTTTTCCGCCTGAACGACCACCCCCTGCGGAGCCGCACGCTTCTCCAACAATGCCAACGATCGCCCCGCATCCCGCTTCGTCATTATAACAAAAGCAAGCAGCGTGAAATACAGAACCAACAGCAAATAAAAATAGCCTTTTTTCATTGGTTGCTAGACTCCGATATCAGCATCCAGTCCGTAGTGTAGCGGGATTTCGTCACTTGTCCATAACTCATTTTTCATTAAAATTCTCCGCACAATAGGGAGTCCCGAAGATTGTCAGTCCTAATTGGGATGATGCGAAGTGCAATAATTTCGAAATATCCTTATACTTGGCAAATCCAGAGGATATGGCGTCGTTTTTCATATAAGGATTCATCCAAGGCAATACAAACGTTTCGCTTTTCCCGTTCGACCAAATTGTCACAAACAAAAAAACACCGCCCCGCGCTCGATAGTCTCCCATTCGCCCCATATCTGAATAATACGCTTTGGCAGCTTCACGCAATGATTGCACATCCTTGTAATCGTCCGCCCCGGGAAAAGTTTCCTCGAAATTCAAATCTACCATGGCAGATTTTTCGTAGCCATGCGCAGCGTCATCGCGCTTCCAATAGCTGTAATAGTAAGCGCGTTTTTCCGTGACCAATATTGACGTGTAATACGGAAATCCGGCCGCCCCAAACTGAAACAGAACAATGGGAGATTCCCCTTGTTGCGTGCAATACTCCCACTGCCAATTCAAATGTTCTTGGATTTTGGAATTATTCTCCCAGCGTTCAACGCGGGACTTTAATTCCGCCAAAACTTCCTGAGGAAAAGAGCCTTGCGATGCTGCTTTTTCAACAGCCCTCGCTAATTGCGCAGCATGAGCATCGTCTTTCGGTTGCGCACACGATAAAAGCGCCAGACAGATCGAGGCAAATGCAAAACTTTTGATCATGGGCTTCATTTTGGATTATGTTCTACAAGAGAATACGTATAAAAGGGCATCCGCGCCCGCAATGGCAAATCTCTGCCATCGTACCGCGTCCTTTTCTTCGCATCCGGCCCGCAGCAACCAGATATCATTGCGTTGACTATCGCACAAGCATCCATTTCATCATTGGCCATCACACCGCCGTCCGTGCCGTTTTAGTACGGTTGCGCTGCCATTTGGGGAAGTGCGGAGCATTGCATGCGCCACATTCAGCCAATCCGCGACATTCCGCGCGCCTTTGTCATAGGGTTTCCCCGTAAAACGCGCCGCAAGGCCGCCCCGAATATCTGTTTCCTGCACATAAGCCGCTGCCTCGCAGGCGGCGATTGCACGCTCCCGCCCGCTCGCACTTCATAGCCGACGCTCCATTTCGCAGAAAATTGCCGTGTATTGCCAGAAATCCCCCACATCCCAATGGCCCTCCCGCCGCGCGCCAGCCCTTTTGCGTTGCGTTTGGATGATAAATATGTCACTGTGAGGGGCTTATTGGTATGGCGCCGACCTTTTTGCACATGCGCAAAAAGCGTTCTGAGCGGGGTTTTTAGAGCATTTCGATCCTGAGACGTTCCCCCGATTATTGGCGTTGAGCATAAGTGCGTGTTTCTACATACGCCCACGCGCTCCGCCGCCGCCACCAGCAACACACAAGACAGTAACATGAGCGAAGAAAACAACACACAGCCCTCCTCCCCGAACATGCGCGGCCGTTGGAAACGCAACGCCCCCCGCGGTTCGGGCAGGCCGGCACCCCAGACCCCCGCCAATTTCGGCGCGGTCGAAGACATCAAGGAAGTCAAGGAAACCCTCAGCGGCTCCAACATCAGCGGTTACGGCAACGAACCCGCCCGCGAAACCGAAACCGTCGTCGCCGACGTGACGGTGACGACAGAGTGCCTCGAAACCGACCAGCCCGAAACCAAAGCCGATTGCGGTTGCGGCGAAGACTGCGAATGCAAGGCCGAAACGCCCGCCAACTGCGGTTGCGAGGCTTCCGAAAAACAGGAGGAAACCCCTTGCTGCCAAGAAGACAAACAAGCCGAAGCCTCTCCCTGCTGCTGCGCCGAAACCGCGCCGGAGCAAAAGACCGAGGACAAGCCCGCGGCCGAAACACCGGCCACTGAAAAAACCGAGGACGAAGCCGAGCTTTTGAAGACCGACTGGCGTCAGGAACGCAAGCGCTATGTCGGCCTGCGCCCCGACCCTGTCGACGCGCGCCCCGACCGCGTGCGTTCGCGCCCCTACGACGAAAAGGCCTATCAGGCCGAACGTCCGGATCGCGGCGAACGCCAAGATCGCGGCCACCGCCCCGACCGTGGCGAGCGTCAGGACCGCGGCCCGCGCGGCTCGCGCCTGAACACCGAGACGGCGGCGGCCCCGCGCGTGAGCGAATACACGCCCTCGCGCGACCGCAGCGAGCGCAACGCCTCCCGCGAAAAGCTCCCCGCCAAGGCGGCCCCCAAGAAAGGGCTGATCTCCAAGATCATGGGTCTTTTGGGCTTGGGCAAGAAGAAGGCCGAAGCCGCCCCCAAGGCGCGCCCGCAAGGCGACCGCCCCTACAACCGCGGTCCCCGTCAGGGCGGCGATCGCGACCGCAACCGCAACTACCGCGGCGGCGAGCAGGGCGGCCATGACAGTCGCGGCCAAGGCGGCAACTACCGCGGAGGTCGTCGTCGCCGTTCCGGCGGCGGTCGCGGCGGCCAAGGCCGCTCCCACGGCGGCAATGCCTCCTAATACGGGCCAACGCCTGTATATACAAAAATGCCTTCCGGAAACGGAAGGCATTTTTTTGGCACCGCCTTGCATTTGGTCGGCGAATGCCTTTTCCTATGGATAGGGCACGCTATTTTGGCGAGATGGTTTTGAGGTCATGGCGCGGAAACTTTCATTTTTCGGACGGGAGGGTATATAAACATACCTGACCGGTCGGAAAATGAAAGTACCACAGTCAGGGCCTCGAAAACGTCCGCCAAAATCAGCCCGGGGGCCATGCCAGCGCGCGGCCGCCGAGCAAATGCACGTGCAAATGCGGCACCGTCTCGCCGCCGTCGGGGCCGTTGTTGACGACGAGGCGGAAGCCATTTTCGAGCTTGAGCTGTCCCGCGATTTTGGCGGCGGACAATAGCAGGTGGCCCAAAAGCGCGGCGTCGGACTCCCCCGCCTGCCCCACCCGCGCGACCACGCGCTTGGGAACGACGAGCACATGAACGGGGGCCTGCGGATTGATGTCGTTGATCGCGAAGCAATGCTCGTCCTCGTACACAAAGTCGGCGGGAATCTCGCGGTCGGCGATTTTTTGGAAAAGTGTTTTTTGGATCATAAAAACGGTTTGTTTTTGTTTATTTTTGTTCACTCAGACAAAAAGGATGCGCAGGCGCGCGCGCGGGCCCAGATAACGCGCCGCGATGTGCTCGACCTGCGCGCGCATGGAGTCGTAATCGGCGCGGCAGGCGCGGCTCCACCGGCCCGAAATCGGGCACACGTGCCGCGAAAGGCCGGTGACGACCAGCACGGCGTCGGCATGGCCCGCCAGAGGGCGCATCGCGCGGGCGACGGCCTCGCCCACCCAGAGGGGCCCCCACGCCAGTTTCGAAAGGTCGGCCTGCGCCACCGCCACATGTTCCCCCCATGCGTGCAGGCGCCCGAGCATTTCCACCGCCGCCTGCACTGTCCCCTCGCGGAACTCGCCGCGCTCGTCCAGCGACGCCTCCATCGCCGTGCGCAACTGATACGCCAGCGGCCCCTGCTGCGAGAGGCAGAGCAATGTCTGGAGGCGTTCCAGCTGCGCGCGCGTGATGTCGGCGTTCATCGTCGCCGTCATTCATCTCACGAAAAGGGGTTTCTCGACAAGCGAAAGTTATTCGCAAAACCAACGGAGGGTCACTTCGGGTTCTTCAACTGGTCGATCTCGCGGGCGATTTCGGCGACGTCGTTGAAATCCTTGTAGACGCAGGCGAAGCGCACGTAGGCGATGTGGTCCGTCACGCGCAGGCGTTTCATCACTTCCTCGCCGACGGCGGCGCTGGGCACCTCCGTGTCGTAGCCGCGCTCGATGGCGTCGATCACTTCCGACACCATCAGCTCGATCTGTTCGGCGGCGATGGGGCGCTTGGCGGTCGATTTCTGGATGCCGGAGGCCAGTTTGCCGCGGTCGAAATCCTCGAGGCGGCCGTCGCGCTTGCGCACCATCAGGCCCTCGCGCAAGACCTCCTCGATCGTCGTGAAACGGTGGCCGCAGGAAAGGCACTGGCGGCGGCGGCGGATGGAACGGTTGTTCTTTCCGGTGCGCGTCTCAAGCACCTTGGTGTCCTCGTTTCCGCAGCGTTGGCAGTTCATCGTTTCAAAAAAGTGGGGGGATTGCTTTCGCGCTTCCAAGGGCGCGGACAAGGTCTTAATATAGAGGGATTGTCCCTAAAATGTCAGTTCCTAAATCCACGCCGTTAAGCTTTTCTGACCGCGCCCAAGCAAGGGCGTGTTTGAAAATTAAAACCGAGGATGCGACAGACGGTTTTGAGCCAATTTTTCGGGCTTCGAGCCGAGGCGATGCAGCGCATCGTCGAGGGGAGGAAACGAAAAAGGGGCCAAAATCGGCCGAGCAGCCGATGTGTTTGAATTTTAAAATACGCCCGAGGGCATTTTGCCGGGCGTTGGGGGCTTGGTACGGGGAAAACGCGCGAAAGCTTCCTTGGCGCGAGCGGCCTTCGCTGTACGGGACGGTCGTTTCGGAGTTCATGCTGCAGCAGACCCAGATCGCGACGGCGCTGCCTTATTTTCATAAGTGGATGAAGCGGTTCCCCGACTTCGCGGCGCTGGCCAAGGCATCGGAGACGGAAGTGCTCAAGCATT
>JAVBTG010000033.1:0-11437 GCA_031556275.1 Opitutales bacterium | reverse complement strand
AGCGGCGAATTCAAGCGCCGCGCAAACACTTCGGCGTGCACCGTCTGGCCTTTTTTGCCCTCAAACACAAATGCCTGACGCGCGCCCGCCGTGGGGATTTTTCCGTTGAGCACGGCGGGCAGGGCGATGTTGTAGGGCTTTTTCCCCACGGCCCCATTCGGTATCTCCACAGGCGCGGCGTCCCACACTTGCAGCGCCAGCGGTTTGTGCAAAATGCCCTGCGCGCGCAGATTGGGGAACGCGCGCTGCGCGTATTTGGGCGGCGTGTAGGAGAAGGTCGTCTGCGGGAGGTTCCAGCCCGAGAGTGAAAGCACCGCGGGCGTGTCCGCTTGGACGCCTAGGGGCGACACCCCTGTGGCAAAGGGAACTTCCCCGATCAGCATGCGGTACACCAGATCTTCGCGTCCCCGCGACACGGCGTCTTTGATCTCCACCGAATAGGTGCCGTCCCGCGGGGCCTCAAAGCACAGCATGGGGTCGGGATCGTGGTAAAAATCGTCGCACCAGGCGATCTCCTCGCCCTTGTCGTCGCGTACGGTGACCACGGCTTGGAACCAGCCGGGCACGGCGTCGGAAATATAGGGAATCAGCGCGCGCGCCCACACGGCCACGACGATTTTTTGGCCCTTTTTCGCGGGGAAGACAAAGGTGTCGGGCTTGGCGAAGGTCACCTGCCCGTTGACGATGACGGGGGGCGTCACCTCGAAGCGGTCGCCTTCCTCGGGGAAAAAGAGCTTGGAGTTGTCGGCCAAATTCAGCGCGAACATGTGCGCCTGCACGCGTTCCTTGCTGTCGGCCTTGACCACGTCGCGGAACACAGGGGTGGTGAATTCCGGCAGGTCGTCCACCATGAAAGGCAGCGGGTTGATCAGGCCGTCCCTGCGGCGCACCAAGATATTGTGCATGCCGGGGGCGGCGTCCGGCTTCAGGGTCACTTCAAAACACACGAGGTCGGCCAAGGCGCTGGTGGATAGCTCGCGGATCATGAAGGATGCCGCCAAGTCCTTTCTTTGCTGGGCGTATTCGGGGTGCTCCTTGAGAAAGGCTTGCACGCGCTGGGAAAGGTTTTTCACGTCGAGATCGGGCTCTTTTTCCAGAACTTTTTTTTCTATGTCCCTTTTCGCGGCGTTCATCTCGCCTTTTTGCGAGGGAATGTCCGTCCCGGAAAGCGTCGCCGTGCCGATGTTGTCGGAGAGGATCGCGCCCGTTGCCCTTGCCAGACCGCTGCCGCCCACCCAGATGCGGAAGGTCGTGCCGGCCTGGCCGCCGGCCGGATAGACGTAGGCGGCGTTGATTTTCGCGGGGCGCACCTGCGCCTGCGCGGGCGGTGCCGACAACGCGCATAGCGCGCACGCAAGAAAACTGACGCTGTGTAAAAGCAAACGCATGGCGGTTAGATGATTTCGTTGAGCATGCCCAGCGGGAGATCGCCGCCGCCCGGATCGCCGATGCCCTTTTTGACGAAGCGCTCCTTGCGTTCGGTCACGAATGCCTTTTGCTCGTCAACCGTGGCGAGCACGGGCAGCTCGTGGCCCTGCGGGTGGCGCAAGGTGGCCTCGGGCGCGATGCCCATCAGGTGGTAAAGACTGCCGATGAGGTCGCAGGGGTAGATGGGGCGCTCAAGCACCTCCTCGCCGCGCGCGTCGGTTTTGCCGATGACATGGCCCCCCTTGAACCCGCCGCCGGCCACAAAAGAGGAGAACGCGCTGCCGTAGTGCCCGCGGCCCCCGTTGTAGGGCGCCTCGTAGGATATCTTTGGCGTGCGCCCGAATTCGCCGCCCCACCAGACAATGGTGGAATCGAGCAACCCGCGCTGCTCCAAGTCGGTCAGCAGCGCGGCGAGGGCCTTGTCCATTTGGGGCACTTTGCGGTTGTACTCGGAAAAAATCTGTTTGTGGTCGTCCCATCCGCGGTAGTTGATCGTCACGTAGGGCACGCCCGCCTCGACCAAACGCCGCGCGCACAGGCAGGCCTGTCCGAACGTGTTTTTGCCGTAGCGCTCGCGCATCTTGGGCGGTTCCTGCGCCAAGTCGAAGACTTTGCCCGCGTCGCCCAAGATAAGGTCGTAAGCCTGTTGCTTGGCTAAGTCGGCCTGCGCGATCGCCGGGTTGTTGCGGATGCGATTGGAAAAAGTGTTGAGCCGCTCGAGCATCTTGCGGCGGTCGCGCTGGCGCGCGTCGGTGATGCCTTCGGCCACGATGCCCTCGACGACGAAGGGATCCTTGCCCGGGTCGCCTCCGGTGGCGAAAGGCTTGTAATTGATGCCCAAAAAGCCCGACTCCGAAAAACGCCCCAGCGGGTTTGTCAGGGCGATGTAGGGGGGGATCAAACTCTTGTAGCCCGCCCGGTAGCCTTTGAAATAGGAGGTGACCGCCCCCACGCAGGGATACACGTCGCGCCCGGGCATGCGGCCTGTCTGGACGAGATAGGCGGCCGTTTCGTGGGCGTTGAGCCCGTGGGTCATCCCGCGCAAAACGGAAAATTTGTCGGCTATTTTCGCCAAATCCGCCAAGTGGGGATTGATCTTGAGGTCGTCCACCTGGGTGTCGATCACCTTGGTGAATTGGCCGATGTAATCGGTGCTGGCGTTGGGCTTGGGGTCAAAGGTGTCCAGATGCGAAGGTCCGCCCCACATCCAAATTTGGATGATGGATTTGGCCTTGCCGAAGGAGGGCGCGACCGCGGGCGTCGAAAGCGCGGCGGGTGAGGCGCCCCAGGAAAGATTGCGCCCCAATAGCATGGCGGCCGTGGCCGCCGCCCCCGTGCGCAGAAAATCTCGGCGTGACAGGCCGTTTTTATGTCCGGATGAAGCATGCATGGTTTTAGTGTCGGTTTAAAAATTCCTCGGAGTTGATCAGCGCCCAGTAAATGTCGCGCGCGTCGATGCGGGGGGCGTTTTTGGTTTTGTCCTGCGGGCGCAGCAGGGCGATTTCTTCGGCCGTCGGCGGGCGGGACAGCACACGCAGATAAATATCCTCCAAAAATTCGTTGTAACGGCCCGGTTGGGGGGCCCTAGGGAACTCGCCCTTTTCAATCTTGCTGCGGATGTGCGTGGCGTTGAGCAGGTGGACGCGCTGGGAGGGGTTGGCGGTGCGATTGCGCTCGGATTCCAGCCCTGTGTCGCGCGGGGAACGCCCGAACAATTCGAGAAACGCGGTGGTGATGCTGCCGTCGGGGATGTCCACGGCGTCCTCGCAGGTGGGCAGGGTGGTGTAGGGCTCGGGGGTCGTGCTCGTGTAGACCTCGGTGGTGCCCGTCACCTTGCAAATGGCGTCGATAAGCGGCTCGGCCTCGAGCTGGCGCACGGGATAGGCGGCTAAACGGCGCAACGCCTCGGGGTTGTCCGAATTGAGCAGGCTCGATTGCTGATAAGTCGCGGAGTTGAAGATTTCGCGCAATAGCCCCCGCGTATCAAACTCATTTTCCACAAGGCGCCTAGCCAGATAGTCGGCCAGCTCGGGATTGACGGCCTTGCTTTCGAGGGAAAGATTGTCGACCGAATCGTACAAGGGCACGCCAAACACCCAGTTCCATTGGCGGTTGGCCAAGGCGCGGGCGAAAAACGGGTTCGCGGGGGCCGTCAGCCATTGGGTGAAAGCTTCGCGCGGATCCTGTCCGGCGGGGATCACGGCCCGTTTGCCGTCGGGGTAGACCACTTCCATCGGGCCCGTCTCAAGCGGGTTTACGTAGACGATTTCCTCTTTCCACTCGCCCGTTTCCTTGTAGGCCACACGCGAGAAAAAGTCCGCCAGCCGCTTGAGGCGGTCGGGGTTCATTTTGTCCGCGCGCTCTCCCAGGAAAACGAGGGCCACCGAGCCCGCGACCGCCTCGGGTGTCCGCCCTTGGATGGCCCTAAAAAAGTTCGCCTGCGGCACGCGGAAATTGCTGCCCGAGGCGGTGAGCAGCTCGTGCGCGAACCGGTCGTAAGGCATGTTCGTGCGCATTGCCTGGGTGACATAGTGGTCGTAGGCCTGCGCGGCGTTGGGCCACAAGTTGACCGGAAATTCGGCCTTGATGCGCAGCAAATCCCCCCATTTGAGTGCCCAGTAGGCGGCGTGCTGCGGGCTGTCGAGCAGACTGTCGATAAGCTTGGCGCGCTTGTCGGGGTCTTGGTCGGCCAAAAAGGCGCGGGTCTGCTTCACCGTGGGAATGGCGCCCGTCGCGTCCAGATAAACGCGGCGCAGGAAAACGGCGTCCGAGCATTCCGGCGAGGGTTTGAGATTGTTGCGCTTGAGATCCGCCAACACCCAGCGGTCGATAGGGTTTTTGACGGCGAAGGGGCGTCCGCTTTCAAACGGGTCCTCGGCGGCGGGCGCGGTTTTTTTGTCCTGCGCACGCTCCTGCTTTTTGGCAGATTGCTTCGTGGGCGCCTCCTTGGGGGGCTCCGCCGCGAAAATCCAAGACAGGCCGAGTGAAAGCACGGCTAGGCAGGCGCACACAGTGCGATGGCCGCGTAGAAACGGGGATAAATTCGCGCGCATAAAGACAGGGTATAAAAGACAAACCGCCGCGTGCGCAAAAAGTTGCTCAAAAAACCACCAAACACACGCTAAGACTCGCTTTTCTTCGAAAACCCCTGCGCCAGCGCGATCAGGCAGTAAAGCGTGACGGATGTCGTGATCGCGATGTCCGCCACGTTGAAGGCGGGCCAATGATAGCCGCCGGGCAGGATGACCAAAATGAAATCCAGCACCTGTCCGTAATGAAAGCGATCGACCAAGTTGCCCAAAATCCCCCCGCACATCAGCCCGAAAATCCCCTGCACATAGGGGCGGTGCAGCTCCAGCTGCCGCCGAAAGAAGAAGACCAGCCCGATCGCCACGACCCCCAAGAGTGCCAATATCATCGCGTACCCCGAAAACATGCCCCACGCCGCCCCCGGATTATAGACGTGGACGACGTAGAACCACTCGGGAATCACGCACAACGCGTCCGGGCTGCCGTAATAGGCGTCCGTCGGCAGGTTGCGGGCGATCCAACTTTTGCTCAGCTGGTCCAGCACGAACACCAGCCCCGCTATGATAAATAGCCAGCGGTGCGTGCCAAGACCATGGAGAAAACGGCGCATGAGGGCGGTCGCCCGCGGCTTATTCGTCGTCGTCGTCCGCGAAGGAGGGGGTGTCCTCCTCGCTGGTTTCGGTCAAATTGGTGGGCGGCTCGATGTAGGTCTTGCGCACCTTGCCGGTTCCCTCCAGTTCCTTTTGCCCCTCCAGCGAATAGCGGGTGAAGGGGATGGCCAGCAGGCGGTCCGCGGGGATCGGCTTGCCGTTGATCTCGCAGATACCGTAGCTGCCGTCGCCCAAGCGCTTGATGGCCTGGTCGATCTCAAAGAGCAAGTCCTGCTCGCTGGAAACCAGATTCAGCGCGAAATCGCGGTCAAACGTGTCGGTGCCCGAGTCGCTGCTGTACGAGGCCAAGTCTCCCGAGTCTTCCTTGGTCGAGCGCTTGAGCGTGTCCTTGGTGCGCACGTCCAGCCCCTCGCTCACGCGCTTGCGCATGTCGAGCAGCAACTTGTAGTTGCGGCGGAATTTTTGCGGGACATCCTCGGGATTCGGGTCTTTGCGCACGATCCCCTTGGTCGGCATGCCGCCCAAAATATCGTCAAGCGAGGCCGCGCCGACAGAGCGCTGCTTGACCTTGGGCAGGAAATCCTGCTTTTTCTGGACCTTTTTGACGGAATCCGTCTCTAGGGTCTTGAAAATTTTGAGCGAACCCTTGCGCGCGCCCAGCACTTCGGCCGCGTCGTCGAAGGAGAACATGGGGGCGCGGGAGCGTTTGAGCGCGGTGCGCTTTTGCAGCTCCATCAATTTGCCCTTGAGCGCCGAGCTGACGGCCTTGGGGGCGTCCGCCTTGGCGGCGGGCGTGGGCTTTTCCGGCGCATTAGGGGCCGGAATCGGAGCGGCTTTGGCAGGCGCAGTTTTGGCCGTGGCCGCGACCTTTTTCGCGGTTTTTTTTGCGGGTGCGGGCGTGGGCTTGACGGCCTTTTTGGCGGGGGCCTGCTTCACCGGCTTCTTGGCAGAAACCGCCGTCTTTTTCATGGGAGCAACCTGCGTCGGCTGCTTTTTGGGCGCCGCCTTGGCGGGCTTTGCCGGTTTGGACTGTTTTTTGACGGGAGCCTTCGGCGCGGTCTTTTTGACCGGCTTTTTGGGCAAAATCTTTTTCACGGGCTTGGGCATGGAAGAGGGTCGTTTCACGGCCGCCTTGCCCGCGGTTTTCTTCGCGGGCTTGGGCGCGGGCCTCGCCGCCTTTTTGGCGGGCGCGACCTTGGCCGTTTTTTTGGTGGGAGCGCCTTTTTTTGCCGGTTTGCCGGGGGCGGGCTTGCGGGCGGGCGGGCGCGTGGCCTTTTTTGCGGGCTTCTTCATGCTTGGGTGTATTAAAAAAATGGATACCAATCAGGAGGCCGGGCGGAGGGCCCCGGCGCAGCGCGGACAGACGTCCGCGTGCGGGGAGCTCTCCAGCGCGGGAACCACGCGCCAGCACCGCGGGCAACGCACCCCCTCGGCGGGGGACGCCTCCACGCGGATTTCCTTGGAGCCGGAATCTTGGACGATTTTGGCGTCCGAGACAATAAATAGTTCTGGCAGCTTCGCCGAATATTTTTCCAGCACGGGCAGCGCAGGGTCGCCCGCGGGGACATAGACAGCGACTTTCGCCTCAAGTGCCTTGCCGATTTTCTTTTCCTTGCGCAGGGCCTCGAGCTGCTCGTTGGCGAGCGAGCGGACCTTGAGCAGGGCGTCGAACTCCGCGGCGAGCGCGCCGTCGCGCCACTGCGCTCCGGGCGCGGGCCAGTCCTGCAGGTGGATGCTGTCGTCCTCGAGATAGTCCTTCCCCGCGACGGCGTGGGCATAGGCCTCGTCGGTCGTGACGGGCAAAAACGGCGCGAACAGCCGCAACAGCGCGTGCAGAATCTCGCGCATCGCGGTCTGCGCGCTGCGGCGCAGGGGATCGTCCGTCCCGAGCGTGTAGAGGCGGTCTTTTAGAATGTCGTGGTACACGCGCGAGAGCGTCACGCCGCAGAAGTTTTCAAGCTTTTGGACGGCGCGGTGGAATTCGAGCGCATCCGTGTCGGCCGTCACCTCCTCGATAAGCGCGCCGAGCTGATGCAGCGCCCAGCGGTCGAGCGCGTCCATTTTCTCGAAGGGGACGGCGTTTTTGCCTGCGTCGAAGTCGGCGAGGTTGCCCAGCAAATACATGAACGTGTTGCGCACCGTGCGGTAGGTGTTCACCACGTGGTTGAGGATCGTGTCCGAAAGCGTGATGTCGCTGCGGAAGTCCTCGGAGGCCAGCCACAGGCGGATGACGTCGGCCCCGTAGGTGGCGACATAGCTGTCGGCCGTCTGCGGTTTGCCGTCGCTCTTGGAAATCTTGCGTTTTTGCTCGTCGACGATGAACCCGTGGGTGACGACCGTCTTGTAGGGGGCGGCCCCGTCGGCGATCATGGCCGTCCACAAAGACGACTGGAACCAGCCGCGGTGCTGGTCGCTGCCTTCCAAATAGATGTCGGCCGGCCAGTGCAGGGGCAATCCCGGGCGCGAGCCTTGCAGCACGGCGCGGTGCGAGCAGCCCGAGTCGATCCACACGTCGAGCGTGTCCGTCCCGCGGCGCAGCGCGGCGGCGTCCCAGCCCTGTGGGAGCTTCATGCCGCTAAGAATCGAGGGGGCCTCTTCCTCAAACCAGAACTGCGTGCCTTCCTTCTCCACACGGTCGGCCACTTGGCGGATGACGTCGGCGTCGATAAACGCCTCGCCGTCTTGCGTGTAAAACGCGGGGATCGGCATCCCCCACGCGCGCTGGCGCGAGATGCACCAGTCGGGCCGCGCCTCGACGGAGCCGCGGATGCGCTTTTCACCGTAGGCGGGGATCCATTTCACCCCGCCGATGGCGCCGAGCGCCTTTTCGCGCAGGCCGTCCTTGTCGAGCGAGACGAACCACTGGTCCATCGCGCGGAAAATGACGGGGGTTTTCGACCGCCAGCAATAGGGATACTGGTGGGAAAGCGATTCCAGCGCCAGCAACGCCCCGCGCGCCTTCATGATCTCCAGCACTTTTTCGTTGGCCGGGCACTTGCCGTTGGTCTCTAAAACGGAAACGCCGACCAGCTCGGCGGGCATCTTCCCGTCGTCCACATAGCGGCCCTTGTCGTCGAGTGGGCAGTAAATGTCGATTTTGTAACGCAGCCCCGTCAGATAGTCGTCGGGGCCGTGGCCCGGGGCGGTGTGGACGGCGCCGGTGCCGGAATCCATCGTCACATAGTCCGCCAGCACGACGGGGCTGACGCGGTCGATAAACGGATGGCGCGCGCCCAAGCCCTCCAATTCCGCGCCTGTTTTCTGGGCGACGGACGGCGTTTCGGCGGGCAATCCCGCATGCGTGCGCACGTCCTCGCCGAGTTGGCGGGCGACAAGGTAGCGCTCGGTCGGCGCGTCGATCACTTCATAGACGGCCTGCGGGTGCACGGCGACCGCCATGTTGGCGGGCAGCGTCCAAGGGGTGGTCGTCCAAATGACGACGAACAGCGGCTTGTCCGTCGGCAGCCCCTTTTGGACGGCCTGATCGGCGGGCACGGGGAATTTCACCCAAATGGAGGGGGAGGTATGGTCTTTGTACTCGATCTCCGCCTCGGCCAGCGCGGTTTCGCAGGGGATCGACCAATAGACGGGCTTCTTGCTGCGATACACCAGTCCCTTTTCCACAAACGCGGCGAACGTGCGCAAAATGACGGCCTCGTAGGCGGGGTCTTTCGTCTTGTACTCGTTGGCCCAGTCGGCCAAAACGCCGAGGCGCTTGAACTGCTTGCGCTGTTTCTCGATATAGCTTTCGGAAAAATCGGCGCATGCCTTTCGCAGGGCGGCGGTGTCGAGCGTTTCGTGCTTTTCGCGCAGCAGCTTGGACACCTTGTGCTCGATGGGCAACCCGTGGCAGTCCCAACCGGGGACGTAGGGTGTGGCAAAGCCTTTCATGGACTGCGCGCGCAGCACCATGTCCTTGAGCAGCTTGTTCAACGCCGTGCCGATATGGACGTCGCCGTTGGTGAAGGGGGGGCCGTCATGCAAAACGAAGGAGGGCGCGCCCGCGCGCTTTTTCTGGATGCGGCCGTACAGGTCGGTCTTCTCCCAGTGCGCGAGGCGTTCGGGCTCGCGCACGACGAGGTTGGCCCGCATCGCAAATGCGGTTTTCGGCAACAAAATAGTGTCTTTCAATTCCATGGCAATCGGGCTTTTTTCCTCGCGACAAGACGCCGCGAAAAAAAGAGGCGCATATAAGGTGAAAAATTCTGACGCATTCCCCCGTTAAGTCAAGGGAGGAAAAAACACCCGCCGACACGCCGCACAATTTCGCTTGTTGAATCGCCAACCTTGGCGGTATGATTGACCTTCAAATTTATGAGCAAACCCGTACAGCGCAAACCCGTCGTCCTCGTGATCCGAGACGGCTGGGGAGTCAACAACAACGCCCGTGAGGACGCCACCAACGCCATGAAACAGGCGCGGCTCCCCTTCAGCAACGAGCTTTCCGCCAAGTGGCCCCGCACGGAAATAGCGGCCTGCGGGCTCGACGTCGGCCTGCCCGAAGGCGTGATGGGCAACAGCGAGGTCGGCCACCAGAACATCGGGGCGGGCCGCATCGTCGATCAGGAGCTCGTCCGCATCGACAAGGGCTTCGCCACCGGCTCCATCGCCGAGAGCAACGTGCTCAAGACCGTTTTCACCCGCACGACCAAAGGGGGAGGCAAGCTGCACCTGATGGGCCTTGTGTCCGACGCCGGGGTGCACTCGATGCTCGAGCACCTTTACGGACTTTTGCGCCTCGCCAAAAAAGCGGGGGTAAAGGAAGCCTACGTCCACGCCTTCATGGACGGGCGCGACAGCCCGCCCACGAGCGGCTTGGGCTTCATCCAGCAGCTGGAGGCCGAGTGCGCCAAAATCGGGCTGGGCAAAGTGGCGACCGTCACCGGCCGCTTCTGGGCCATGGATCGCGACCAGCGCTGGGACCGCGTGCAAAAGGCGTACGACTGCCTGACGGGCCGCCGCGTCGAGCGCACGTCCGAGATCGCCGAACAGGCGGTGCAGTATTACTACGATCATCCGCTCGACGCCTCCCGCGTGGGCGACGAGTTCATCGTGCCGACCCAGATTCTGGGCAAAGACGGCAAACCCGTCGCCGTGGTAGGCAACGGCGACGCCATGGTCTTCTTCAATTTCCGCGGCGACCGTCCGCGCGAGATCACGCGCGCGTTCATCGACGACGATTTCAAGGGCTTTGAGCGTGGCCCCAAGCTCGACTTGTTCTTCGCCACGATGACGAACTATCAGGCGGGCCTTTGCCCGAACGTGCTGTTTGACAAGCCGGCCCCCATGGTCAACATCCTCGGGGCCTATCTGGCCGAGCAGGGCATCAAGCAGTTCCGCTGCGCCGAGACGGAAAAATTCGCGCACGTCACCTTCTTCTTCAACGACTACCGCGAAAAGCCCTTTGACTTGGAAGAACGCAAGCTCATTCCCAGCCCCAAGGAAGTCGCCACCTACGACCAAAAGCCCGAGATGAGCGCGGCGGGCGTGGCGGACGACACGGCGGAGGCCATTCTTTCCGGCCGTTACGGCGTCGTCATCGTCAATTTCGCCAACCCCGACATGGTGGGCCACACGGGGTCTTTGGACGCGGCGGTCAAGGCCATCGAGGCCGTGGACGCGGGCGTCAAAAAGGTGCTTGAGGCAACCGAGAAAATGGGCGGGGCGGCCTTGATCACCGCCGACCACGGCAACGCCGAGCAGATGTGGGACGCCGAGGCCAACGGGCCCCACACGCGCCACACGCTCAACGCCGTGGAAGTCATCCTGTTTGGCAAGGACATGCAGGGGCTGAAACTGCGCTCGGGCGGCCGCTTGGCGGACAGCGCCCCGACGCTGCTCGACTTGATCGGCCTGAGCAAGCCCGCGGAGATGACCGGCTAAAGCCTCATCATCGGCGGGGTGCCCTCCCTGAAGTAACCCAATAGGGCATTCATAAAAAAACGCGACCGCACAAGCAGTCGCGTTTTTTTGTTTTTTCAATCAAAGCATGTACCGCTCAATGACAATCGGCTTGTCTTTGTCCACCTTCAAATGCGGCGGGTCTTTCATCAAAAAAACATCCTTGTGCGGCAGGAAGTAGCCGCGCCCGCCCTCGTCGCAGATAATGAGGTTGAGGGTTTTGCCGTCGGCCGAGCCGAGCGTCGTCACGGCCACCCCGGTTTCATGCGCCCCGCCGGGTTGCAGGGCGGGGGATTTTTCATGCGCGAAGGGGATGGGGTGCGCGAACACAGGCGCGGCGTTGGTGCCGACATTTTTGAGGAACAAAATCGCCGTGTAGGGTTTTAATTTTTGCTCCAACCCCACCAGCATGGGCGTGGGGTAACCCGTCACGCGGTCGGGGATCGCGTTGGTGCGGCCCGCGCCGA
>JAVBTG010000043.1:0-22156 GCA_031556275.1 Opitutales bacterium | reverse complement strand
GCGGCGGGGTGGCGGGGGATGCGGTGGTGATACGGGATGTCCTCGTGGGGGATGTTTGGGTGGCTAGCGGGCAGTCGAATATGGAGTGGATGGTTTCGCAGTCGAATGATGCGGCAGCGGAAATGGCGGCGGCTGATTATCCGCTGATTCGGGAATTTCGGGTGAGGAAAAATGGGGTGGTGGACGGGGTGTCGACCGGGTCGGGGGCGAATACGGTGAGTATGGGGGCGAAAGATATGGGTGCGATGAAAACGGGGGCGGCAGGGGTTGGGGGGACGGAAAAGGGATGGGTGGTTTGCAGCCCGCGGACGGTGGGGGATTTTAGCGGGGTGGCTTATTTTTTTGCGCGGGATTTGTTCCGCAGCAATGGGGTGCCGGTGGGGATTATCAATGCTTCTTATGCGGGGTCTTTTATTGAGTCTTGGATACCGGAAGAAGTGTTGGGGGGTGAGGATGGTTTTAAAATTGTGGGGGAGCGGTGGGCGAAGCAGTTGGCGGATTATCCGCGTTTGAAGGCGGAGTATGATGAAGCGTTGGCCAAGTGGCGGGGTGAGGAGGCGGACGCGAAGGCGAAGGGGTTGAAAATTAAACGTAGCCCGCCGCGTGCGCCTGTCGGGTATGGGCACCATCAGACGCCGTCTTCGCTTTATAACGGGATGATTGTGCCTGTGGCAGGTTATGGTGTGCGCGGGTTTATTTGGTATCAGGGGGAGGCGAATATTTTGCGGGCCAATGAGTATCGGGCGTTGCTGGAGGCGATGGTGACGTCGTGGCGCGATGCTTTTAAGCAGGGGGATCTGCCTTTTTATATTGTGCAGTTGCCGCCTTTCGACACGGTTGTGGATCCGAGCAGGCAGGGGTGGTCCGGTGTGCGCGAGGCGCAGGCATTGGCGGCCGGGGCGTTAAAGGAGGCCGAAGTGGCTGTGATTATGGACACGGGGAATGCGCGGCAGATACATCCGGGCGACAAGCAGGATGTGGGGCGGCGGCTCGCGCGCATTGCGCGCAGTAAATTAGAGGGCTCGGGCGAGGAATTTTCAGGGCCGCGTTTGAGCGGTGCAAGCGTGGAGGGCGACAAGGTGCGGTTGCGTTTTACGCATACGACCGGAGGGCTGAAACTTGGGCAGGGGCCGTGGAAGTGGTTTGAGGTCGCGGGGGCGGACGGGATGTTCCATGGTTCGGCGCAAGCGCGGGTGGATGGGGACACGTTGCTCGTGTGGTCGCCCGAGGTGGAAAAACCTGTCGCCGTGCGCTATGGGTGGCACAATGCGCCCGAAGTTCATTTGACGAACGGCGAAGGGTTGCCTGCGATGCCGTTTCGGGTGGAAGTGGGGAAATAACGGCGGAGGTTTGGCGGGATTATCGTTCGGTCGTGTAGGCTTGGCGGTAGTCGGATGCCGTGCGGCCGAAGTATTTGCCAAAGGCGCGGCAGAAATTTTCCACGTTGGCGTAGCCGACTTCGTTGGCCACCGCTTTGATCGGCAGGTTGGTCGTCGCCAGCAGGTGGCCCGCCGCGCGCAGGCGTTTTTGGATCAGGTACTGGTGGGGGCTTTCGCCGAAGTGTTTTTGAAACAGCGCGTGCATGTGCGAGACGCTCATGGAACAGGCGCGGGCGACGCCGTCGAGGCTCACAGGGGCTGAAAAATGCGTGTCCATATAATCGGCGGCGGCGCGCAGGCGCGGGTGCATCTGGCTCATTTTTTCTTGGAGGCGGAAGCGTTCCAATTCAAGGCGCAGGCGGCTCCAGAGCAGGTTGCCGACCCAAAGACGATTGACGGTTCCTCGGTGGAAGTCCACCAGCATTTCGCCCAAAAAACGGTGCATCTGCGGTTGGTTTTTCCACTGAAAACAGCGGGGCCACGCGCGCGCGGCGCGTTCGGCCGGGGTGCAGGCAAACAGGGCGACCGCGCAGTTGTAAAAACTGTGATCGGGGGAGTCTGAGACGGTCGGCTGGCCCGGGTAATGGCAAAACACACTGCCCTGCCCGCGCAAAACGCGCTCCGGCTCGAAGCCGTAAACGATGCCGTCTTGGATGATTTCAAACAGGATGTTGCCGGGCGGAACAATGAAGGGGCGGCGCGACCCGCCCTTGGGGCTTTTGTAGACGCCCAGCGAGACGATTTGGGGAAGTAGGTTTTGCCTAGACTTCATAGGTTTAGTCAATAGACCGAATTATCTCTAGGTGATATAATTGAAATTTGAAACGATAAAAGAATAATTTATCAATTTTTTAAAAACAGGGAAATAGCCATGGCGAAAAAAATCGGGATCGGCATTGTCGGCTGCGGGAATATTTCGCAGGCGTATTTTAACGGGGCGAAGCTCTTTGAGGTGCTTGACGTGGTGGCCTGCGCGGACATCAACACTGCCGCCGCCGAAGCCAAGGCGCAGGAGCACGGTTGCAAGGCGCAGACGGTGGACGAGCTGTTGGCGAATTCGGATGTGCAGTTGGTCGTTAATTTGACGATCCCCGCCGTGCACGCGCAAGTCAGTTTGGCCGCGTTGAAGGCGGGCAAGCATGTGCACTGCGAAAAGCCGCTGGCGGTGAATCTCGATGAGGCCGCCGAGGTGTTGGGCGCGGCCAAGGCGAAGGGATTATTGGTGGGGTGCGCGCCCGACACGTTTATGGGTGGCGGCTACCAGACATGCCGTAAATTGGTGGATGACGGCTGGCTGGGGCGGGTGGTCGCGGGCACATCCTTCGTGATGTCGCGCGGGCCGGAAAGTTGGCACCCCAACCCCGCCTTTTTCTACGAGGCGGGCGCGGGGCCGATGTTCGACGTCGGGCCGTATTACATCACGGCGCTGGTGCATTTGCTGGGGCCCGTCAAAAGCGTCACCGCGCTCGCGCGAAAGGCTTTTGATGAGCGGTTGGCCACGTGCAAGGAGCACTTTGGGAAAATGCTGCCCGTGCTTGTGCCCACGCATAACGCGGGGGTGCTGGAATTTCATTCGGGGGCCGTCGTCACCGTGACGGTTTCCTTTGACGTGCGCCAGCACGGGCACGGCCCCGTCGAACTGTACGGGACGGAAGGTTCGTTGAAGGCGCCCGACCCCAACACGTTTGGCGGGCCCATCGAACTCTGGACGGCCCCCACGAAGGAATGGCGCACGCAGGCGTTCAGCCATCCTTACTTAATGAATTCGCGCGGCATCGGGGCCGCCGATTTGGCGTACGCGATTCTCAGCGGCGGCAAGCGCTCGCACCGCGCGAGCGGGGAGCTGGCGTACCACGCGCTCGAAGTCATGCACGCGTTTGAAACGTCTTCGCTCAAGGGCGCGGTCGTGGAGATAACATCGATGCCGCCGAGACCGGAGGCGTTGCCGTTGGGATTGGTCGAAGGAAGGCTTTGAGTTTGTTTTGTTTTTTGACGGGTGCCTCCTGCGGGGGCCGCCCGTTTTTTGTTTGGGGAAAGACGGGCGCACGATTTTGCGCTTACAAGATGGAAAAACATCATCATATTTGCCAAATATTTCATCGTCGATGACATGGCTAAAAAGAGGGGAATTTGGCAAAATCGCAGGCATGGAACAAATTTCTCATTCTCACGGCGCGGCTTCGAACAAGCGTATCGGCGTCGTCGGTTGCGGAGCGCGCTTGCGCCGCGTGCTTTCGCTCCTGATGGAACGCGATCCCTCCGTGCGCATCACTGCGGTATTCGACCCGCTGGCGTCCTCGCTGGAGGCGCTGAAAACCGAGCTGGCGCCCAACGTCGTTGTGTGCGGCAGCTCTAAGGAAGTGTGCGAGCGCGCCGACGTCGACTGGGTCTTCATCGGCTCGTGGAACTGCTTCCACGCCGAGCAGGTGTGCGAGGCGTTCGCCGCCGGCAAGGACGTTTTCTGCGAAAAGCCGCTGGCCCTCTCCGTCGAACAGTCGCGCCAAATGCTCGCGGCGCAAAAGGCCAGCGGGCGGATCTTCGCGCTGGGCTTGGTGCTGCGCTACTCCCCCCTTTACCGCGAGGCGAAAAAACTGCTGGCCGCGGGCAGCATCGGGAAGCTGATCTCCTTCGAGTTCAACGAGACGCTGGCCTTCAACCACGGCGGGTACATCCACGGAAACTGGCGGCGCAAATGCGAGTACGCGGGCACGCACCTGCTTGAAAAATGCTGCCACGACCTCGACTTGGCCCTTTGGCTGACGGACGCCGTCCCCACGCGCACGGCGAGCTTTGGCAACTGCAATTTCTTCCTGCCCGAAAACGCGCACCATGTGAAGCGCCTCGGGCCCTCGCCGAAGAACGGCCGCCCCGCCTATCAGGAATGGGCGGACCCCGAACGCGTCGACCCCTTCGGCACGGACAAGGACATTGTGGACAACCAAGTCGCGATTTTGGAGTTTGAAAGCGACCTGCGCTGCACCTTTCACACCAACTGCAACGCGGGGATTCCCGAACGCCGCTTCTACATGCTCGGCACCGAGGGCTCGATGATTTTTGACGCGATGACGGGGCGCATCGAACTGCGCCGCATCGGGTGGAACGAGCCGACGCAGGTTTACACCGTCACCCACGGCAGCTCGCACGCCGGAGGCGACGAGATGATGGCCGGCGAACTGATCGGCGTGCTGCGCGGCGAACGCGCCCCCGCCGCCGGATTTGTCGAAGGCGTGCGCTCGATGGCGCTGGCCAACGCGATCGACGCCTCCATGAACGAGGGACGCATGGTGGACCTTCGTCCTATTTGGAGAGAGCTTGAAGGCGAATTTGGCGCGCTGTTCTCCCGATAATTTTTTGCACGGGGCGAATAGCCCCGCACCGACATCATGTCTTGCGCGAATCTTCCCTCGGGCTTTTGGCCCGTGATGCTCACCCCCTTCACCGAACGCGGCGACATCGACTGGCCCGCCTATGACGAGCTGATCCGGTGGTACGTGCGCACGGGGGCATCGGGGCTGTTCGCCTCCTGCCTTTCGAGCGAATTCTTCCACATCACCGAGGAAGAACGATTCGCGCTGGCGCGCCGCGCGGTGGAATGCGCGGGCGGGCGGCTGCCCGTGATCGCCGCGGGACCCGTGGGGCCGGATGTCGAAAAAATGGCCGACACGGCCAAGCGGCTGGCCGATGTCGGGATTTCGGCCGTTATCTGCCTGAGCAACCAGTTTGGCGAGGCGCCTTTGAACGACGAGCGCGGGCACTCGCAGTGGAAGGCGCAGATGGAACGCTGGCTGGCGCTGTTGCCGAAAAATTTGCCGCTGGGGATTTACGAATGCCCCAAGCCGCGTGTGTGCAATTTGCCGCCCGAACTGCTGGGATGGCTCGCGCGCACCGGACGCTTTTTCACGACGAAGGACACGGCCTGCGACGCGGCGGTCATTCGCGAAAAGATCGGGCAGATTTCAGGGACCGCGCTGCGTTTTTACAACGCCGACTCCGTCACGCTGTTGGGCAGCCTTGAGGCGGGCGGGCACGGGTACAGCGGCATTGCGGGCAATTATTTCGGGCATCTGTTTTCGTGGATATGCGCGCGCCACGCGTCTCATCCGGAGCAGGCGCGCGCGCTCGCGGAATTTTTTGCCGACACCAATGTGCTGGTGCACCGCAAGTACATGACCTCGGCCAAGTATTATCTGCGCAAGCACGGCCTGCGCATGACCACCCGCACGCGCGCCGTGCAAAACACGTTGGAGGCCGAGGACATGGCGGCGTTGGATAAGCTCTAGGGGCGCGTCCTCGAATGGGAGGAGCGGTTGCGGCTGCCCAACCCGTTTACGGCGTTGGAAACGGCGCGCTAATTTTTGCGGGATGCCCCCGTGCGCAGGCTCGACGGCGGCACCCCCAAGGCGCGGCTGAAGGCGCGGCTGAAGGCGTAGATGTCGCGAAAGCCCAAGCGCTCGGATGTCTCCTTGACGGAAAGGTTTTTTGACGAAAGCAGCAGGGCCGCCTCGCGCAGGCGCCATTCGCGCAGGTAGCGGCCGAGGCTGATGCCCGTGTGCGTGCGAAACTCCGCGCGCATGTGGCTGGAGCTCATGCCGACACGGCGCGCCAGCTCGGAGATGGAAAGGTTTTCGCCGGATTGGGAAGTGACTTCCCTGCGGATCGCGGCCACCAAGGCGCTTTCGTTTTCCTCGCCGGACGCGACGGGGGCGTGCGCGGCAATGTTGGGGAACATCAGCAGCAAAATCGCCATCACCTGCGCGCTGAGCAGGGTGTTGCTCGGCAAGTCGTCGTCGCGCCACAGTTCGGCGAGCGCGCTCAGGTGGGCGAGCGCCTTTTCGGACAGCGTGTGGGGGCCAAGCTCCCCTCCCGTGGGCGGCGTCTGCCCCGGCCAGTCAAAGGTGATGAAGAGCCAGCACAGTTTTTTGTCGTTGAGGTTGTGGTAGTGGTGCAGGTGCAGCGGCGGGATCAGCAAAATTGTCCCCGCGCTCAGCTCGCGGCTGACTTTGTCCACCTGAATAGTGGCGCCGCCCTGCATGGAAACCAACAGCACCCAGCGGTGGTGAAAGTAGGTCGACAGGTCGTTGGAGTCCACCTTGCTGCGGTCGGCGCGGGAAAACAGCAGGACGTTGTCGGGGAGCGCCGTGCTCCAGCGGCGGCGGCCCTTGTAATAGTTCTTGGGGGTGGCGGGCAGCGCCTTGATTTTCTGGGCGACCCGCTTTTTCAAGAGACTGTCTTTTTTCATCAAAAAAGATAAATAGCATATCCCGCGAAATGGCAAGCGGGTTTCACTTATACGTGGCCTGACGCCGGTAGGTGGCGGGTGAAATGCCCGCGTGGCGCTTGAACTGGGCGCAGAAGGCCGCCGCGGAATAAAAGCCGCACTCCGCCGCGACGCGTTTGACGGGCCAGTTGGTCGTCGCCAGATGCGCGCGGGCGGCCGCCATGCGCCGCTCCACGAGCCATTGGTGCGGGCTTTTTTGCAGGTGACGGCGAAAGATTTTGTGCAGCAGCGGCACGGAGCATTGGGCCGCGCGGGCGATGTCGGGCAACACGACTACCTTGGCTTGGTTGGCCGCGATGTAGGCGAGCGCCCGCAATAGCGGCGGCGGCAAGTGTTCATCCGTTTGGCGATGGGCGTGCAGCTCGATCTGCAGGCGAAGCCGCGCCAGAATGTAATCCAATACGATCCCCTGATTGAGCGCGGCGGAGGTGTACCAGCCGATGACTTCGCGGGCGAATTGATGGACGGCCGCGATGTCTTCCCAGCGGCTCACGTGCGGGAGATGGCCTCTCGCCGAAACACGCCCCGGCGAGTGGAAGCGCAGGGACAGGCAACGGTAGGGGTTTTTGAAATCGCTGCGGCCTATCGTATGGTCGCCCTCGACATGCCAGAGGAGGGTTCCGGGCGACAGCTCGATGTGCCGAACGTCTTCGACTTCGACCCATCCGCGGCCTTCGGTGACGATCTCGATTTGCTCGAGGCCCTTGGGGATTCGCAAAGGCGTGGGATGGCAGCCGAAGGGTTGGTGATAATACCCCACGGCGTAGGCGTTGCCTTCCGGAGGCGGGTTGACCGTTCTTTGCGAGGGGGACATTTTTGAAAGAGAATATATTTATTTGATATCACAATGGCTTGAGCGATGCAATCATTAGAGGCAGAATTAACCGTATTGGGATAGGGTTTTAATATTTTACAAAAAAACCAAAACACCGATATTATGAGCGCGCTCAGTGAATTTGGGGTACAGAGTTTTTGCTTTCGCGAATTTAAGGACAACGCCGAGGTCGCGCGAAAAGTGCGCCAGATCGGGGTCGATCGCGTGGAGGTGTGCAGGGCGCACGGGGATTTTTGGAACAAGGACGTGTGGGCGAGCCAAGTCGAGGATTACAAAAAAGAGGGCGTTAAAATCGTCTCCCTCGGCGTCGAGGCGCTGGTGGGCGAGTCGTCGGAACGCGCGCTCTTTGAGGCGGCGGCCACCGCGGGGGTGAAACATATTTCCTGCCAGTTCCGCGTGGACAGTTTTACCAAGGCGATCGCGCAGACGCGCGCGCTGGCCCGCGAGTTCGGCGTGCGCGCCGGCATGCACTGCCACGGCGGCTACATGTTCGGCGGGCAGCCGGATGTGATCGAGCACCTGCTGGGCTTGGGCGCGCCTGATATCGGGCTGTGCATCGACACCGCGTGGTGCATGCAGATAGGGCCGCGCTTCGGGCAGCCCGTCGAATGGGCCAAGCGGTTTGCGGGGCACATCACGGGCATCCATTTCAAGGATTTTGTCTTTGAGAAAAACGCGCAGTGGAAGGACACCGTCGTCGGGCAGGGCACGCTCGATCTGCCCGCGTTCACCGAGGCGCTCAACCAGAACGGGTTCGACGGCATGGCCGTCATCGAATACGAGGCCGACCCGCAAGACCCCGTCCCAGCGCTGAAAAATTGCGTCGGGCACATGCGTTTGCATTGCAGGTGAAAATTTTCAATACTCCCGCATTCATGAATATCCCCTTCCCTTCCCCTGTTCGAAAAATTATTTTGCCTTCCGAGACGTGCCCACGGGAGATTGCGGGCGGGCTGGACGAGGTGCGCGCGCTTTATCCGGAGCGGTTTGACGATGAAGGAGGAGATGTGCGCGTGCGGTTTGCGCCGCAGGGTGTGGACAAGGGATTCTCGTTGCGGTGGGCGAAGGATGGGGATACCGAAATTGCCTATGACAAACCGACCGACGCCTTTCGCGCGTTGGGGTTGCTGATGGGGCAACTGCCGGCGGGGGCGGCGCGTGAGGATATTGCGCAGCATTCGCGGTTTTCGTCGCTGGGGATGATGCTCGACGTCTCGCGCAATGCCGTTTTAAAGCCGTCTGTGCTGCGCCGCATGATCGGGCAGTTCGCGCTGATGGGCATCAATCAACTGATGCTCTACACCGAGGACACCTATGAGATCCCGGAGGAACCGATGTTCGGGTATTTTCGCGGGCGGTATACCCAAGAGGACTTGCGCGGGATTGACGCGCATGCGGCCTTGTTCGGCATCGAGGTCGTTCCATGCATACAGACGCTGGGGCATTTGGAGGAAATGCTGCATTGGCCCGCCTATGCGCATTTGCGGGACACCGCCGATATTTTGCTCGCGGGCGATCCCGCCGTGGAGGCGTTTATCGAAAAAATGATCGACGCGGCCATCGCCCCCTTTCGCTCGCGCCGCATCCACATCGGAATGGACGAGGCGCACGGCATCGGCAGCGGGCAATACCGCCGCCTCCACGGGCCGCGCGCGCCGTTTGAGATTTTGTCGGAACATTTGGAGCGCGTGATGGGGATATGCCGCAAGCGCGGGCTTTCACCCATGATATGGGGCGACATGTATTTTCGGCTCGGCTCCAAGACGGACGCCTACTATGACCGCTCGAGCGTGATCCCCGAATGGGTGTCCGACATGATCCCGAAGGACGTACAGTTGGTCTATTGGGATTACTTCCGTACCGATCTTGATTTCTGCAGGGAGTGGATCGCGCGGCATCGGGCGCTCAACGGGCGCGCGCCCGTGTTCGCGGGCGGTGTGTGGACGTGGGATAGGTTTTGGACGATGTTGCCGCGCACTTACGCGACCTTGCGCACCTGCATGCGGGCTTGCCGCGAGGGCGGCGTTCAAGAGGCCTTTGGCACGTTTTGGGGCGACGACGGGATGGAGTGTGATTTGGAGTCCGCCCTGCCCGGTATTCAGTTTTTCGCCGAATGCGGCTATGCCGACAAGATGGAAGACATTGATGTAAATATTGGCCAAAATTTGCTGGGCAGCTGCGGCATCTCCTATGAGGCTTGGACACTGGCCAGCGCTCTGGACGCGCCTCCGGGCGTTTTGGGAGAGGCGGAAAACGAGGGGAATATTTCCAAGTGGCTGTTGTGGCACGACCCGTTACTGGGGTTTTTGGAAAAGCATATCGACGCGCGCTGGCCCGAATTTTATGCGGATTTGGCGAAGCGGCTGTGGGCGCAATCCAAGGACGCGCCGATGGGGCAAAAATTGGAGTTCCCCGCGCGGCTGGCGCAGACACTGTCGCTGAAAGCTGAACTGCACCTGACGGTGCGCGCGGCTTACGCCAAAGGCGACGCGCGGGAGATTGCGGACATCGCCGAATCTTTGTTGCCCAATCTTCGGCGCGAGGTGGAGGAGCTGTGGCAGACGCACCACTGTGCCTGGAACGCGCTTTCCAAGCCGTTTGGCTGGGAGACCATCGAACGCCGGTACGGCGGGCTGTTGCTGCGCCTCGACCGTTTGCGCGATAAATTGCGCCTGTGGCTGAAAAATCCGCGGGAGAATCGCATCGAGGAATTGGAGGAACCGCTGAGTGATGTTTATCCGACGACGGTGATTCAACCGCGACTCAAGCATTGGGAAGTCAGCTCGTCCTCCGTGATTCGCTGACGGCCAAAGATGTTTTTTAAACAGAAAATTATAAATATTAGATTCCGCAATTTCATCAAATATGCCAAATCATTCATCGTTTAAGACATGGTCGGAAAAATGCGAAATGTGCGATAATGCCTATATGGGGAAAATGTCGCCGCGCGGGTTCGGGCACTTTTAAACAGAACCTCCAAGCGATGCGCCTTTCTCGATAAAGCACGCCAAAATCAATTTTTACCTGACAGTTAATTGCCTACCTAATACCAATCCCAAAACCTCAAAAAGAACCGCACTATGAAAAACAAGATCCTATCCATCGGGGCGCTCGCCGCGGCGCTTTGCGTGCCTGCTTTCGCCGGGTCTTTCTCCGATAATTTCAGTTCTTACGAAGCAGGAACCCAATTGGGCTCTCCTTGGTTTGTAAACTACCCGCAGAGTACTTATCCGAACCTGTCCTATGAAATCACACAGGATACCGATGAATTTTTCGGGCAAGGAACAGACAAACAGTACCTTGCCATTTCCAGCACCGGAGTCGGAACCAACGCACAGTGTTTTCTTTCGTACTATTATGTGCCTGGCAAACCGGCAGCCACCAGCACCGGACAGATTTCCATGAGTTTCTACGACCCGAATACTATGGATAAAACATCCACTGCCAACGGGTTGCAGATGCGCATATCTTCAAACGACGGCGCGGCGGCGGGCACCAACACCGCGTTTTGCATCTTCCTGCAAGGCGGCAATATTTACACATCGGTATCGGGCGGCACAGCCATTAACCGTACGATACTAGCTACCTATGATGTCGAGCAGGCGGTAGAACTGACACTGGTTTACAATAACAGTGCAGACGCCATCATCTATGGCGGGGACCATACCTTGGTCGCCGGAGCGATGGATATTTGGTTGGGCGACACATTGGTGTACGAAGGGGTTGGCTATTACAATAATTATGCTGGTAGTACGCTCGGCATCAAAAACGTTACCTTCACTTCCTCGAAAGTTTTTGACTTCTACATCGGCGAATTCGAAATGTCCTCCGACATCACCATTCCCGAGCCTGCCGCCATGGCTGCTTTGATGGGTTTTGGCTTGCTCGGTGTGACGCTGATCCGCCGCCGCCGCGCCTAAGGCGTGGTGCGGTCGGAAATGCCGAGAACATTTTGTCCCACATGAACACCGGCGGCGGGCGGTCTTATGCCGTTCGCGCCGAGTGACAAATGCCATCCCCCGAGGGGGAGTCGGAGAAGCTGTCTTCCACGGAAGATTTTGGCTCTCTCGGGTGGATGGCCTTTTTGTGCCTGTTTTTCACGGCTTTTGCCCTTTTTTGAGGGATGAACGCTGCCATAAGACATGGCCTGCCCTGCGGCGGGCCATACGCAAACCATCTTTATAACATTCCATGAAAAGCCTTCGATATAATCCCCGTGTCGCGGCGCGGAATTTGCGGCGCGGCTTTTCGCTGGTGGAGTTGCTCACGGTCATCGCCATCATAGGCGTGCTCACGGCCATCACAATCCCCGCCATCCACAAAGTGCGCGTGATGGCCCACCAAACCCAGTGCGCCTCCACCCTGCGCCAGATAGGCTCCGCCGTGCAGATGTACGCCAACGACAACGGCGGCATGCTCCCCGGCCCGCTCAACGCCTACCAGACCGGTTACTACAAGGACAAATCCAGCGCGGAATTGGTGGCCCACATCCAACCTTATTTTGCGGAGCAGGAATGGATAGGCGGGGGCACGTTGCGGGCGAAAAATTTCATCTGCCCCGCGTGGACTGCCATGAACGACACACAGAAAGGCGCCTGCTACCAGATGAACATGAACTTTTACACCGACGATAAAAATTATTTCGAGCCGTTCGGGCGCGCCGCCAGCTCGCGGCCGCCCCACAACGTCACGGAGCTGGACGGAAAAACATCATCCATGTACATTCTTTACGAAGTCGACAACCTCAACGCCTTGGGCGTTGTCAGCTTCGCCCCTGTTCACGGAAAAGTCCGGCACAGGCTGTTTTTCGACACGCATGTGGAGGCGGAGGACGCGATTGTCGAGGCCAAGCTTTGACGCCGACGCCGCCAACGCGCGCGAAGGCGACCCACCCTTTTTCTTAACACCAACTATAACCCAATCTTTCGGATCGGCCCGCGCGCGGCCGGTCCTTTACAACCGCGCGCGAGACACTAAATTATGGAACTGACTTGGATTGACGCACTGGTACTGGCGATTTACTTCCTCGGCACGATAGGACTGGGGCTTTATTTCACGAAACGCAACCGCAGCACCGACGACTATTTTTTGGGCGGGCGCAGCATCCCCGGATGGGCGGTGGGCATCAGCCTGATCGGGGCGATGATCAGCTCGGTCACCTTTTTGGCCTTCCCCGCCGACGCTTTTAAAACGGCGTGGGTGCGTTATTTGCCGACGCTCACCTTCCCCATCGTCATGCTGCTGGCCGCCTACTTCTTCGTGCCGTTTTTTCGGCGCGGGACGGTGACCTCCGCCTACCAATACCTTTCTTTGCGTTTCGGGCCGGGCATCTCGATCTACGCGGCGTGCGTGTTTTTGCTCATGCAAATGGTGCGCTGCGCCACGATTATTTATCTGCTGGCGATGCTGCTCTCTCCCCTGCTGGGCATCCGCGTGGAGCTGTGCATCATACTCGCCGGGGGTGCGACCGCGCTCTACGCCGTCAAGGGCGGATTCAGCGCCGTCTTGTGGACGGAGGTCGTCCAGACGATCGTGCTGATTCTCGGGGGGCTGGTTTCCATCGCCGTCATTGTGTACCTCATTCCCGGTGGGCTCTCCCAGATCATTTCCGAGGCGTGGGAGGCCGGAAAGCTCTCCTGCATGGACCTGAATCCCGGCACCGGAAAATTGGAGGCGCTGGCCGAAGGCTTTTCGCTCACGCAAAAGACGATCCCCATGCTCATATTGCTGGGCGTGGTGCAGCACTTCACGGGAAAATTCGACCAGACGACCATTCAGCGCTGGTGCTCCGCCAAGACCGCCAAGGAGGCCCGCAAGTCCATGTATTTTCTGGCCGCCGGAAGCCTGCCGGTGTGGGGGACGTTCATGTTTTTGGGCACGTGCCTGTGGGTTTACTTCCAGCATAATCCCTCGGACGTGGCCACCGCCATTCTCAACGGCGCCGACGGCCACAAGGCCGAGGAGATCATGCCCTACTTCATCACGCACGTGCTGCCCCCGGGTGTCGCGGGGCTGGTGATCGCGGCCGCGATGGCCGCCGCCATGTCCGCGCTGGGCGGGTGCATCAGCGCGATCGGCATGGTGTCCGTCAACGACATCTACCGCCCTTATTTTGTAAAAAACCGTTCCGACAAGCACTACATGCGCATGGGCAAGGCGTTCTCCCTGGGCGTCTCCATTTTGATGATGCTGGGGGCGTGGGCGTTTTATTTGTCGGACACCAAGACTTTTACCGACCTCGGGATCATCGTCGGCTCCCTGATCGGCGGGGGTATGGCCAGCATATTCCTGATCGGCATGCTCACGCGCATCGGCGACACGCGCTCGCTGATTATCGGCATCGGCTGCACATTGGCGTTCACCGTCTGGGCGATGCTCATGCATTTCAAGGTGATCGAGATGCAATTTGAGCTTTATTACACGATGCTCCTAGGCAATGCCGTGATGTTTGTCTCCACGTGCGTGGCCGGATTGATCCTCAAGCCCAAGCCGCGCGATTTGACCAATCTCACCGTGTGGGACTTCAACGACGACCCGCTCGTGTAAACTGATTTTTTCCAAAAAACGTAAATCCCTGTCCTTATGTCAAAAAAAATACTCCATTGTCTGATCTTCGCCCTTGCCGCCTTGTGCCCCGCCTTTGCGGGGCATGTCGGCAACATCGAGATCGCCTTCGCGCAAAAACCAACCCCTGAGCTCACACAAAGCGTCGGGGTTTTCCAAAAGCTGATGGGTGCCCGCGCGAGCGCGCTGAAAACGGCGATTGTTGAAAATGTGCAAGAACCCCAGGCGGGCACGTTGCAGATTCGGATTCTGCCCTTTTTCTCGAAAGAGGATTCGCCCGGGCCGGAAGGCTATCGCATTGATATCGCCGAGGCGCGCTCCGGCGGGATGGTCGCCGAGATAACGGGGGCCGACCGCCTCGGGATGCTCTATGGCTTGAGTGTCATTTATCGCAAGGCGCAGTTGACGCCCGGGGGGATTTCGTTGAACGCACTCGGCGAGACTTCAGCCCCGCGCTACGGCCTGCGCACCGTCAACCAAGGCTGGAACGCCAACATGGACGGCGGCATGCGCGTTGCCACCGGCGCGCGCAGCTGGACGCGCGAGGAGGCCCTCGCCTACCAAGAGGAGCTCGTCCTGCTGGGTGAAAACGCCTACCTGCACGGATGGGGCGGCGGCGCGCCCATGACGCTGGACAAGTACACGGGCCAGCGTAAACAGATCAGCCTCTACGTTCCGGACTTCTGCGAAAAGTACGGCATCCAGTATATTTTGGCCACCTCCATCAACGCGATTGGCACCAACAACATGAAACCCGACTGGCGTGCCGAGCTTTACCGCTACCGCTCGGAGCAGCACGCGTGCCCCTCCGTGCCCGAGGCGCGCGAGGCCATGCTGCGCGTGCGCGAGATCGCGGCCGAGCACTCCCCGCGCATGGACTATGTCCTCTTGCTGCCCGGGGATGTCGCCGGTTGTGACTGCGCCAAATGCGCGCCGTGGCCGCTGACTTACTACGATCTGGCCGTCGAGATGGCCAAGCGCATCCACAAGTACAAGCCCGAGGCCAAGATCATCATTTCCAACCAAGAATTCCAGATCGAGGGCAACCGCCTGTTCTTCGACCGTTACTACAAGGAAAAGTCTCCCGAGTTGGCCGGTTATGTCTACGGCCCGGGCAGCAGCGAGAATTCTTTTTACGGTTATGTGAAGCCGAACCCCAAGTACGACATCTTCCCGGGCGTGTATCCGGACAGCACGTTTTTAAAATCGCGCTTGAACTATCTGGCGCCGGGCCAGCCCGTTATGGGGATGATCGACATCGGGCACTGGAAGCGCTCGCAGACGGGCCTCACGCTCGCAGACCAAGTATTCATCGAGGTGTACGAGCGACGCTCGTTCAACGCCAACCCCGAACGCATGGGCCGCGTGTGGCGCGAGGTGTTGCCCTACATCGAATTGGGCGCGGGGTATTCCGAGTCGATTTTTGACGACTTCGCAAAATTCTTCTCGCTGCGATTGCTGTGGAATCCCGATCTGACCAACCGCCAGATCACGCGCGAATACGCAGTGCTGTATTACGGCGAGAACGTCGCCGACATGCTGACGGATGCCATCTATCTGCACGAAAGCAACGCCGAGGCCATGATGCTGGGCAACGGGGCGAACATCCTCAAATGCCACGAGCTGGTGGAAAAGGCGTGGGCGCAAATGGGCGAGCCGTACCGCAACGGCAACTGGCGATTCGATTTGCTGCGCCAACGCGCGGCCTTCGACGCGTGGCTGTCGGTGCGCATGGAGTCGCAGAAAAAAGCCTACGACGCCGTGTTGGCCGAGTTGCGCGCCGCCAAGTCGACGCCGGATGAAAAAGCGCTCACGCGCATGACGGACGCGCTCGAAGACGCCGAGCGCATCGACGCGCTGAAACCCTACATGGCCGTGATGCAGGAAACGGACGCCGCGCTCGACAAGGCCGCGGGGCTCAAGTCCGTGGCACTGCAGCGCCTCGACAAGCGCCCCGACAATGTGGGCGCGGGGTGGCTCATTTATCAGCTGGAACAGATGCAAAACGCCGCCACGCCCGAGGCCGCCAACGCGATCCGTCTGGCGACGGTCAACTATGACGTCGTGGGGGTTGACGAATATTACGACAACTGCGGGGTGCCGGGGCAGATGCCGCACTTCGATCCCAAGTCCGGCGAGAATTATTACGGCAGCGGACATTTGGTAAAAAACTCGCGCCCTTCCCAGCGCTCGTATGTTTACGGCGTCGAGGCCGTCGATGGCCCGCGTTTTGTCTACCCGAAGGTCGACCCCAAGGCCGCCTATCGCGTGGAGATGACGTACCCGAACCCGGCCGGCGTGACGTTCGCGCTGAACAGCCCGAACGAGTTTGAGGTGTATGCCAACGGCAAGCTCATCGGGCACGCCAAGCCCAAGGGGATGCACTTCGTCAACCCCACGTCCAAAGAGCCGGGAAAAGAGCGCCGCCTGCTGACCGAAGACAGGCCCGAGGGCGAGTACTTCACCCACTTCTCCTTCGACATCCCGCAGGAGCTTACCGCCGGCGGCAAGCTGGAGATCCAGCTCAAGAAGGTGCACGGCAAGGCCGTCAGCACCTGCGTGTCGGAGATCTGGATCAAGAAGCGGTAGACACCCGGTTGCATACAAAATAAAAAGCCTCCCGAGGTGTCTCGGGAGGCTTTTTATTTTGCGCTGCTTGAATTAACGTTGGGTGCGGATGATCTTTAAGGTGATTTTGTTTTTCTCGATCGCGATCTTGGCGTTGTATTCCTGGCCGAAGTTGCGCACCTGCGTGGCGACCTCGCCGTTTTTTCGGATGTCGTCCGTCTGGACCAAGATAAACGTCTTGCTGTCGCCCTTGTAGGCTTTGCCATCGGCGATGATGGTGCCCCCGTGGAGCGACCAGAATGTTTTGCGGTAGTCCATCGTGGCCACGCCGTCGGCGTCGAGGACGAATTCCAACGTCCCTGAGGGCTGCATGAAAACGTTGCCGCGCGGCAGCTTGTTCGTGCGGATGACGGGCAGCGAGCCTTGTACGGAAAACGTGCCCATATTGGTGTTGGGCAACGCGCTGCCGATGCGCAGCCCCGCCGTCAGCGTGCCGCCGCTCATGACAAAATACGCCTTGCCCGCGAAGGTCGTGTTGCCGCCGACGTTGAGCGTCTCGTTGTATTCGCCCATCTGCGGCATGTCGCCCACCGTCAAGGCCCCGCCGCTCATGTGGAAATGGGCCTCGCCGTTTTCGCTGTAGCGCCCGGGCATCGATATGCCGCCGACGCTCATCTGGGCGCCGTCCGTGAAATAGACCTGCGTTTTCTGGGGGGTGAAGCCCACGTTCAGGGAGCTCAGCTCGGTGTTGACGGGCTTGCTGATCGTCAGGGTCGCCCCGCCCATCACGTTGACGCGGGGGTATTGGCCGGAGGGCATGTTTCCGCCCTTCCAGCAGCGCACGCTTTCCCATTCGCCTTTTTTGGATTCGAAGGCGAAAGACTCGGGTTTGAAATTTGCGGGCAGCCCCTTGTCGGCGGCCGACAGGGAGAGCAGGGTTGTGCAGGACAGGAGAATCAGAGCGGGGATTTTTTTCATGGGAGAATGGCGGTTGGGTTTTTTGGGGAGGTTAGCGCGCGTTGGCTATTTTTAAAACGACGCGGTTTTTTTCGACGGAAATGTCCGCCTTCAGGGAGGAACGAAAGCCGGAGACTTCCGTGCGCACGCCTTCGGGCATGGAAATGGCTTGCGCGCGCACAAGGACTATGACCTTCGGGCCGCCCGTGTAGGCCTTGCCGTTGACACAGATCGTTGCGCCCGCCTCGGCGCGGAAGTCGCCTTTGCGCGCGTCGAGGGCGGACACGCCAGCGTCATCGAGGTCAAATGTCAGCGTGCCCGTGGCTCCCAGAAAAAACGCCAGCGAGGACTCGCCCGCGTTCGCGAAAATTTCAGGCTTGGAGCCCTGCACCAAAAAAACGCCCTGTTGCGTGCCCTGCGTGCTGTTGCCCACGCGCACGCCGTAATCGGCGCGCAGGGTGCCAGCGCTGACGGCGAACTGCCCCACTGCCGACAAGGTGGCATTGGTGCCCACGCTCAGGTAGTAGCTGTGGCCCTTGACGTTGCCCACCGTCAGCTCGCCGCCCTCCATGTGAAAGTTCGCACCGCTACCGCCCATCGCGGGCAAGGTAAGCCTGCCGACATTGAGTTTGGCGTTGTCCTTGAAAAAAACTTCCGTCGGGTTGCTGACGCCCGAGCGGACGAGCAGGCTGCTCAGCGTGAGGTCGACGGGCCGCGAAATCGTCATGGAACTGCCCGCGTCGACGTAGGCGCACGGCAACTCGCCCTGCGGGAGCTTGTTGTCTTTCCAATTGCGATTTTGCGTCCAGTCGCCCTTCTTGGCGGCAAACGTGTAGGTCGGGTAAACCCACGCACCTCCTTTGTCTTTGTGGGGCGCGGCGGCCTCAGCCGCGCACAGGGAGGATGCCGTGAACGCGCCCAACGCGAGCAAGGCGCATGCCGTGAAAATGGGGATGTACATGGCGGTTGGGGAAGCGAGGGGAATGCCCGCAAAAGCGGTCGTGTTTATTATGGGGCAAACACGGGAGATTGTCCATGCCCGCGATGACGATTTTTTTGGCAAATATGACAGGTGCGCTAGGTTGTGTTTGATAATTAGGCGTGATGGCTACGCATGCCGGTTTTGAGGCATTTTTTTCGCGGCCGAGCCGAGGCGATATAAAGTATCGTAGAGGTGAGGCCGCGGGAAAAGGGGCAAAATCCGGCGTGTGGAGACGTTGCTCATAATTATCAAACACAACCTAAGGGATGGACACGGGGCGCTTGAGGTTCTATTTTATGACCGCAACCCCTACCCCGCTTATGAAGACATTACATCCCCGCCTGCGCCGCTTGAACGCCGGATTGTTGTGCGCCGTGGCGGCGGCCGCCTGCCATGCGGCGCCGCAGACTTACAAAGAGCCCGCGTACATTCGCTGGAACGGCAAAAAGGGAAATTGGGACGACGCCAAAAATTGGGCGGGGGGCAAAGTGCCCGCCGGTTTCGCCGTGGCGGGCGTCCGCGCCGCGGGGGCCGCCGTCACGCTCGACAGCCCCGTGCCGGATTTGCTCTCGGCGGGCTTCGGCAGCACCGGTTCGGGCACCGTTTTGCAAATTTCCAAGGGCGCCAAGTTGCGCGTGACGGGATCGTTCAATATCTTTTCGAACGAAGCCAACTCGCGCAGTGCCGCCGAGATGACCGGGGGAGACATCGAGGTGGGCGTCGGCGGGGAAACTTCCGGGCTAGGCATCGGCTCGAGCCTGACGTTTTCCACCAACGCCGTCATGACGATAAGCGGCGGCACCGTGATCGGCGGCATCACGATCGGCTCCCAGACCGGTCTCGGGGGATCCGCCCTGCTTGTGATTAAAGGATCGGACGCGAAAATCGAGGACAACAACAAGCGCACGTCCCTTATGATCTCCAAAGCGGGCACGCTTGAATTTATCTTGGACGAAAAGGGCGTGAGCGCGCTCGATTTCTCCAAGCGGACCGTCACCTGTATCTCCGGGTCGAAATTGCGGGTCGACGCCAGTGCCTATCAGGTGCCCCCTCAGGTGCCTTCCAGGCGCATCCCGCTGATACTTGCTTGGCGCTGGAAAGATGTCGAAGTGCTCGACATGGCCGTTACAGCGCAACCGCAGGGGGCGACGGCGGAATTGGTGGTAGAAACGCCGCCCGCCAGACAGCCGGGCATCTTCCTGCACGTGCGCAAGAAATAGAGGCGGTTTCCCTAGAGAATATCGGCTTCCTGCGGCTCGTACTTCTGGGCTTCCTTGTAGTCGACCATTTCGCCGATCAGCTTGAAGCTGACCACCGGCTTGTCCCCCTGCCGCGCACGGCCGCTGGGGAAAAACATGCCGAGGTAACGATAGCCGCTTTTGAGCATCATCGTGTTCCGGCAAACCGTTATGGCCTTCCCTTCCGAAGGCCACATCGCCATCACATTCAATTCAAAATCTTCGGATATGGAAAGCGCGTGCACGAACGGGGGCAACGGCTGGTAAACTTTGTTTCCGAGTTTCGCCGCCAGCGGAATGTTCGTGAAATTGAAAAAAGAGATTTTGTTCTTGGCAAAGCGCTGGTCGAAATTGTTCAGCGGAACACATCTCCATTCCCCCTCCACCCCGGACACGCCGGGCGCCTCGCGCCAAAAAACAAACACGCATCCGGATTTCAGGCCCGACACGTCAAACGAGAAAAACGGCTTGGATTCCTCGGTCACCGGCCCTCTGTAAAATTCAAGCGTGGAAGGCCCGTGGTAATCGTAGTCGATCGAAATCGACGATCCTACCTTGATCGTGGGCGTAAACTCAAAGGGTTGATCCATTCCCTTCGGGTAATTCCGATAAGAAAGGTCGGACAGCAGGCTGTCGCTCATTATGCGAAAGCTGAAACGGACCGTCTTGTCGGCACCCTGCAAGGCGCACGCGCCCATCCAAAAGGCGAGGCAAAGCGCCAAACAACGTCCCGCCGTGCTTTTTTTAGGAAGAAAGTTCATGGGAAAGCCTTAGTCGTTGATCCAGCGCATGGAAAGGACCTTGAACTGGCGACCAAGCTGCCCCGGCTGTTGCACCGTCCCGTCTTTCGCGGGATCCGGATAGCGTTGGACTATCGCCTCGCAAACAGCCTTTGCCTCGATCTGGCCGGTCGCGCCCTTGACATCGCCGTAGGCGCGGATCTTGAAAGTGTCCGAACGCACCTGCGCGACCGGAGCCAGCGACGTCATCAGGTCGGCCTGCGTCAAATACGCGCTAGAGCCGCGCATCGGAGCGGCGGAAGCGGTTCCCTTCACGTCCCAGTCGGCATTTTCGTTGGCCCCGGAATCTTCAATTGCCTGCTCAAAAATGCTTTTGTTGGAGGTCTCGTCCGGCGCGAGGAAACTCGCCAGGCTGGTAAACGGCGCGGGCTGCGTCTCCATGCGTTTTTTAATTTGGCGGACGATGCTTTCGGCCATGGTCTCGACTTGCGCCAGGGTTAGCGAGCGCACGCCCCGGCGGAAATGGTTGGGATGCAGATACGACTCCTTGTCTTTGTAGACGCCGGTGGAGTCGGTATTCACGTATTCCGGAGCCTGGAACGTTTCGTCCGCAACCAGCGCCTGCCGAAAATGCGCGCGCTTCAGCGCGAAGGGAGTTCCCTCCGACGCGATCAGCTCGGTGTCGTTCCGGGAAAGTCCCGTGTTGTCCCATTGCTCGATCCAGATGCCGGAAAGCAACGCCCTCCAGGCGGCCACCGACGTCGAGTTGATATTGAAGGCGCCTTTGACAAGGAATTTTGACAGCACGTCGACGCTGCTGACGGAAGGCGCGCTGCCGGAGGAAGTCCACAGCGGCTCGAGCGCGTGGTTCAGCATAGGCTGGGCGGGGTTCAGTTCCGAAAGGGTGATCGTGGACAGCCCGCTCACGCCGAAATCGTCAAACAACGCGTTGACATCCTTCCCTTTTCCGGAGGACGCAACCCCCGCCTCATGCCCCCAGGAATTGCCGATGGCAAACGGCCTGCGTCCCGTCAGCGTGAGGTGCTGCAGGCTGCCCATCGAAAGCGGGCGGCGCGTCGGCAGCTCAAACAGGGAAACCGCCGCCCCGAGGTTGCGTTCGGGCGGTTGCACGATCGAAGTGGAAACGCGCGCCTTATCCCTCACCGCCCCGAGAATGACATTGCGATCGTTCGAGGGAGAGGCCAGCAGTTTCCCGCTGGGTTTGTCCAGCAAGCCGGTGCTCGCCCATGACGCGGCCTGGTTGTACGACGTGGTGTCCATGCGGATGTCTCCGGGTTCCCCGTTGTCGTAGAACATAAAACTGTCGGTGCCTTGCAACAGGTCGGCCGGGGAAATCGTGTTTTTGTTCGTCAACCAGGAGGTGTCCGCCCTGGCGTCCTTCCGCAAGAAGTACCACCCAAAACGCCCCTCCAGGGAATAGGGGGTGAGCCGCTTATATTCCGCGTTCCCCGTCTCCGTGGGCCCTATGTCCAAGGGAGCGCTCTTCATGTCCATCAGATAGGAGGAAAGAAACACGCCTTCGCGGTCGCCGCTGGCGTTGGAACTCGGTATCCACCACAGCTGAACCTCCATTTTTTCGGGCGAGTCGGTCGTC
>JAVBTG010000023.1:0-3227 GCA_031556275.1 Opitutales bacterium | reverse complement strand
CATGCACGGGCCGACCGCTCTGCTGCTGGGCAGCGAGAAGGACGGCCTGAGCGAATTTTGGCTGGAACGCACCGGCCACCCCGTGCGCATTCCCATGGCGGGCCGGGCGGACTCGCTCAACGTCTCCGTCGCCGCCGCGCTCGTGCTGTTCGAGGCGGTGCGCCAGCGGCGCGGGTAGGCGCCGAATCTGCTTGCTTGGCGGCTGATAGCTGATGTTAGCTTGTGGCGTCGTCGGCTTTTATTCCAACCAACAAAGGATTCACAATGGACATACCCAAAAAAGTATTAAAGCTGCTGAACGAGCAGTTCTACAACGAGATGTACGCGGCCCACATCTATTTCGCGATGGCCGCGTGGTTCAAGCGCTCGCCCTATCAGGGCTTCGCGAACTGGATGACGCTCCAGTACAAGGAGGAGATGGAGCACGCGATGAAGTTTTACAACTACATCACCGAGCGCGACGCGCCGTTTGTCACCGACCTCGTGCGCAAGCCCGAAAAGGACACGTTTAAGACGCCCCTCGAGGCTTTCAAAGCCGCTTACGCCCACGAGCAGTTGGTGACCGCGCAGATCACGAAGATCTACGAGCTGGCCAACGACGAGAAGGACTGGGTGACCGCCGACTTCCTCTCATGGTTCCTGAAGGAACAGTGCGAGGAAGAGCACAACACCCGCAGTTTTGTGCGCGGGCTCGAGTTCGCCGGAAACGACCAGAACCTGATCTTCGGCGTCAACCACTGGGCCGGAAAGCGCGCGGAGTAGCGCGCGACCTGCAAAAAACCCGCATCATGGATGCGGGTTTTTTTTGTGCTATCCTTTCAGGAACGCCCGCGCCCAGTCGTCGAGGCCGTCTTCGGTGGAGACGATCGGGGCGTAGCCCAAATCGCGCCGCGCGGCGGAGATGTCGTAATAATGGTCGTGCGCCAGGCTCGCGGCGATGAAGCGCGTCATGGGCGGCGCCTCATGGCCTTTGAAAAACGGTTCGCACAGCCAGCCCAGCAGGTAGGCGACGCGGAAGGGGATGCGACGCGTGACAGGCGCCACGCCCACTTTTTCCAGCGCGCGGTTGATCCACGGCCAGAGCTGCACGGGCTCGCCCTGCGAGATGAAATAGGCCTTTCCGTTGGCGCGGCCCTCCAAGAGGGCTTTTAGCGCCAACTCGTGCGCGAGGACGGCGTTGGCAATGTGGGTGACGTCCACGCGGTTTTTGCCGTCGCCGACTTGGCGAAGTTTTTTCGACTTGGCGGCCACCACCGGCAACAGGTGCGGGTCGCCCGCCCCGTAAATGAGATGCGGGCGCAAGGCGCACACGCGCAGCGTTTCGTCCGCCTGCGCGAGCGTCTCCTTTTCGGCCTGCGCCTTGGTGCGGGCGTAGGCGCACAGAAAGCGCGTGCCGTAGGGAAGGGTTTCGTCGGCGCCGCGAATGCCGCCGTTTTCAAAGACGACGCTGGGGGTGCTGGTGTAGACGAGCGCCCTCACTCCCGCGCGGCGGCAGGCGGAGACGACATTGCGCGCGCCCGTCACGTTGACGCGGAAGAAATCGGCGTCGGCCCCCATGCCGACTTTGGAGGCCGTGTGGAACACCGCCTCGCAACCCTCGGCGGCGCGGGCGACGGCCGCCTCGTCCGCGATGTCACCCTGATAAGAGTCGACGCCCTGAACCGTCGCGGGCGCCCTGCCGAAAACGCGGACTCGATGGCCCTTCCCGAGCAGCGCGCGCGAAAGGTTCGAGCCCAAAAAACCGTTTCCACCTGTGACGAGGATGCGCATGCGGCGAAAAAAAATCAGTCGGTCTTGCGCAAAATGGTGTCGCGCGCGGCGTCGAGTTTTTTGGGATAGTCCAGCGTGCAGTGCAGTCCCCGGCTTTCCTTGCGCAAGAGCGCGCAGCGCACGATGATCTCGGCCACCTGCACGAGGTTGCGCAGCTCGATGAGCATCGGCTCGACCTTGAAATTATAATAGTACTCGTCGATCTCGCGTTCGAGCATGCGGATGCGGGTGAGGGCGCGCTGCAGCCGCTTGTCGGAGCGCACGATCCCCACGTAGTCCCACATCGTGCGCTTGATCTCCTCCCAGTTGTGGTAGAGGATCACGCGCTCGTCGGAGTCCTGCAAGTCGCCGTCCTTCCACGCGGGGATGGCGACGGCGGTCGGGGGGTTCGCCCTCACGTAATCGACGGCGGCGCGCGCCCCCCGGCCGGCCAACACCACCGCCTCCAAGAGCGAATTGCTCGCGAGGCGGTTGGCCCCGTGCAGGCCGGTGCAGGCGACTTCGCCGCAGGCGAATAGCCCGCCCAGTTCCGTCCGCGCGTCCATGTCGGTGACGACGCCCCCGCATAGGTAGTGCGCGGCGGGCACGACGGGGATCCAGTCCTTGGAAATATCGATGTCGTTTTTCGCGCAGGCCTCGAAAATCGTGGGGAAGCGGTCCTGCAAAAACGCGCGGTCGTGGTGCGTGATGTCGAGCCACACGTGGCGCGCGCCCGACTGCTTCATCTCCTGGTCGATGGCGCGGGCGACGATGTCGCGCGGGGCTAGGTCCTTGCGCTCGTCGTAGCGTGCCATGAACGCCTCGCCCTTGTGGTTGCGCAAGATGGCCCCCTCGCCGCGCACGGCCTCCGAGATCAAAAACCGGTCGCCCATCGGCGTGTAAAAGGCCGTGGGATGGAATTGGATAAACTCCATGTTCGCCACGCGGACGCCAGCGCGGTAGGCCATGGCGATGCCGTCGCCCGTGGCGATGTCGGGGTTCGTCGTGTAGAGATAAACCTGCCCGACGCCGCCCGTGGCGAGCACCACCACCTTTGCGCGGAGCGCGCGCACGCGCGACTCCCGGTTGTCGAGGGCGTACAGCCCCACGACGCGGTTGGCCCCCGGCAGGCCGAGCTTGCCGGAAGTGATGATGTCGATCGCCAAGAAATGCTCCAGCAGGGTGATATGTGGGCTCGCCGCCGCCGCGTGCAGCAGCGCCTCTTCGATGACGCGCCCCGTCATGTCCTTGGCGTGCAGGATGCGGCGCTTGGAGTGGCCGCCCTCGCGCCCGAGCGACACGCGTCCGTCGTCCATTTGCGAAAAATACACGCCGCGCCCGACAAGCTCCTTGATGGCCGCAGGGCCCCCTTGCACGATCTGCCGCACGCTGTCCTCGTTGCACAGTCCGTCGCCCGCCACCAGCGTGTCTTTTACATGCAGTTCGAAATCGTCCGTCTGCGACGTCACGGCCGCGAT
>JAVBTG010000112.1:0-3542 GCA_031556275.1 Opitutales bacterium | reverse complement strand
CTTCGACATCGGCACGACGACCGTGGCGGCGCGTTTGTTTGGAACGACCACCGGCGTTCCCCTAGGCTGCGCGGGGGCGCTCAACGCCCAGACGCGCGTGGCCGACGATGTGGTGTCGCGCATCGAGGCGTGCGGCGCGCAGGGCGGCTTGAAGCGCCTCCAAACATTGGTGCTCGAAACGATGGGCGAGCTGGCGAAAACGTGTTTGGAAAACGCGGGCCGATCCGTTTGCGATCTTTCCGGCATCGTCGTCGCGGGCAACACGACGATGGGGCATTTATTTTTGGGCGTGGACCCGACGTCGATGGGCAAATCGCCCTTCACCCCGCGCTTCACCGAGAGCCGCCGCCTCGACGGCGGGGAACTTTTATCGCAATGGACGGGCGTGCCCGTCGTCACATTGCCGCACGTGAGCGCGTTTATCGGCGGCGACATCGCGGCGGGCCTGTGGGCGGCGGATTTTTTCGCCTGCTCGGGAGTGGCGCTGTTCATGGACATCGGCACCAACGGCGAGATCGTTTTGAAAACGCCATCGGGGATATTCGCCGCCTCGGCGGCGGCCGGGCCCGCGTTTGAAGGCTACGGCCTGATGTGCGGTATGCGCGCGGCGGCGGGGGCTGTGTCGTCGATCGCGCTTTCGGGCGAAACGGCTGAATGCCGCACGATCGGCGGGGCGCCCGCGCGCGGCATCTGCGGGTCCGGCTATGTCGATTTTTTGGCCGAGGGCCTGCGCCATGAATGGCTGACGCCCATGGGCCGATTTTCGCCCAAAGCCCCGGCCTTCGCCGTCGAAGGGAAGGGCAAATGCGTGGACTTGGCGCCCTCGGCGGCGGGAACTATTTTGATCTCGGAAGCCGACATCGCCAATTTGCTAAAAGCCAAAGGCGCGATCGCCGCCACCTTGCTGACGCTCTTGGACAAGGCGCGCCTGACGCCGCAGAGCATCGACCACCTATTTTTGGCGGGCGGCTTCGGCCGCCATATCGACGCCGCCAACGCGCAGGCCTGCGGGCTCTTGCCGCCTCTCCCCTTGGAGCGCATCCGCTACCTCGGCAACGCCGCGCTCGGTGGTGCCTGCCTGTATGCACTTGATAGTCAGTCGGTTTATGAGCTTTCCGAGGCGGTGAAAACCATCCGCAACGTCGAAGTGAACCTCGAGTCGACTTTCGAAGACCATTTTATCGACGAAATGGCCCTGTGCCCAATGGGCGCGGGGCAGTAGGGCGTGTTTGAATTTGTTTTTTAGGTTTCCGCCTGCCGGACAAACGGTTAGTCTGATGATTTATGTCCAAACCGCTTTCCGTGTTGGTGACCAACGACGACGGGGTCGAGTCCGCGTTTTTGCGCGCCCTTGTGCGCGCGCATCAGGAGGCAGGGTTTTCCGTTTTTGTCGCGGCCCCGCAGGCGGAGCAAAGCTGGATATCCCGCGCGCTCTCGCGGCGGCGCGAGGTCGCGGTGCGCCCTGCCGGCGGCTGGGATTGCCCGGCGTGGGTTGTGGACGGCACGCCGACCGACTGCGTGAATATCGCATTGGGGCACTTGCTGCCCGAAAAGCCGGACGCCGTTATCTCCGGCATCAACCTCGGCTTCAACGCGAACCTGCCGTATGTGACGGGTTCCGGCACGGTGGCGGGGGCGTTCGAGGGGGCGCTGTGGCGCATCCCCGCCTCCGCCTATTCGCTCCAGTTGCCCGTGGAGCAATTCGAGCGCATCCGCGCCACCTTCGGCAACGAGCTGGAGGGACTGGCCGCCGACAGCCTGCGCCACGCTTCCGCCCGCGCGGCGTTGCTCACGCGCGAAGTCATCGCGTACGAAAAAAACCTTCCTTCCGGTGTGCGTGTGCACAATTACAATTTCCCGCGCCAGACATTGCCGGACACGATTTTGGAAAAAACCCAAATGGGCGACTTGGTGCCCGCCCCGCTGTTCGAGGAAGTTTCCAAGGGGACGTTCCGCTTCAAATTCCCCTTTGCCCCGCCGTTCGACGACAGGGAGGACACCGACCAGCAATGCCTCAACCGCGGCCACATCAGCCATTGCGTGTTGGATTACGAGGCGCTGGGCCGGTGGCAATAAGATATCTTCGGCGGATTTGCCTTTACAGGATTATGGAGTTACCCTAAACCAAGAGGCGCAAGTGCCTTGCGCTTTTTCACACTTATAATCCCATGAAACGCAGAACTTTTATCGCCAGCGCCGCCGCCGTCGCGGCCGCCGCTCCCTTGAGCCGTTTGTTTGCCGCCGCCGAATCCCCCAAGTCTGATCCTAAAAAGCCCGTCGACATGGTGGCCCTGCACGGCGGCACGCCCGTCGAAATGTTCGAGCGCGGCATCGCCGAGATGGGCGGGATGGCCAACTTCGTCAAAAAGGGCGACCGCGTGACGGTGAAACCCAACATCGGCTGGGACCGCACACCCGAATACGGCTCCAACACCGACCCCGACTTGGTGGGCCGTATCGTCAAAGCCTGTTTCGAGGCGGGGGCCAAGGAGGTCCTGTGCTTCGACCACACCTGCGGCAACGACTGGGACAACCGCTACAACCTGAGCGGCATCCGTGCCGCCGTCGAGGCCAACGGCGGCACGATGGTCGCGGGCAACACCCAGAGCATGTACGTGCCGCAGGAGATCCCCAAGGGCAAAATCCTCAAACAGGCGATGGTGCACCCCTGCACGCGGGATTGCGACGTGTTTATCAACATACCGGTGCTCAAACACCACAGCGGCGCGAAGATCACGGCCGCGCTCAAAAACTACATGGGCTGCATATGGGACCGCAAATACTGGCACGCCAATGGCATGCCCCAGTGCATCGCCGACTACGCCACGTGGCAGAAAACGACCCTGACGATCATCGACGCCAACCGCGTGATGCTCGAAGACGGCCCGCGCGGCAAGAGCCCGGAGTCGGCCCCGGTCGTCAAGTACCAGATCATTTCGACCGACATCGTTGCCGCCGACACGGCCGCGACCCAGATTTTCGCGAGTGTCGCCAAACAGTTCGGCATGGGGCAGCCGTATGAGCTCTCCGACATCAAGTATCTGGCGTTTGCCGAGGAACTGGGCGTGGGCACGACCGATTTGTCCAAGCTCAACGTCAAACGCATCCAGCTCGCCTAATGGAAGCCTGTTGAATTGAAACGGTTGCGATTATTGAGGCGCTTTAGAATCCTGTTCGCCCTCGTCGTGTTCTGCGCGGTGTCGGCGTCGTTTCTCGACGTCTACCAGTCGTTGTCGGACAGTTGGTTTGGCGCCTCGCCGATCGCATGGCAGTTCTCGCCCTCCTTTTTGAAGCTGTGCATGACGGGGAGTTTGGTGGCGGGCGCGGCGTTCATCGTTTTCACATTGCTGGCGCTGCTGTGCGGGCGGGCGTATTGCTCGTTTGTGTGCCCCTTCGGCATTTTGATGGACGGCTTTCATTTTATCGCGAAATGGCCGTCGAAAATTTCATTCCTCAAAAAGACGAAGTTCGGCCGCTTGTGCGCCACGCGGTTTGCGCGGCTGCGTTTTCGCCCGGCCCGCAACGGCCTGCGCTACGGCCTG
>JAVBTG010000035.1:0-2577 GCA_031556275.1 Opitutales bacterium | reverse complement strand
GGAATGCCGCGGCATCGGCATCATCAACGTGGCGGAGCTCTTCGGCGTGAACTCCGTGCGCCGCGAAAAGCGCATCGACATGGTCATCACCTTCATCGAGTGGCGCGAGGGCGTCGAGGAAGACCGCACGGGGCTCGACATGAACTCCTTCAACATCCTCAACATCGACCTGCCGCACATGGAAATCCCGGTGCGCCAAGGGCGCGACATGGCGCGCCTCGTGGAGGTCGCGGCGCTCGTGCAGTCCGTCCGCATGATGGGGCACGACTCCGCGCAGGAATTCAACCGCCGCCTGATCGCCCACATGGCCGAGAAGAAATCATCCTCCAAATGATGATATACCTTCTTTAAGCGTTGAAAATAAGCCCTTTATCCGCGATGTGAATAACCTGTGAAAAAGGTGTGGGGATTTTCCCCAATCTTTTATTTGCCAACAGGCCCCCATTCATGCCTATCATGGTACTCTTCCCTCCCCAAAACGCCCTCGCGTCCCACCCTTAATCGGGTAGCCCGCCGAGCCGCTTATTGAGAGGGAAGCGGGCGGTTTCCCCTCGGAATACCGCCAAAATCCGCACTTTCACCTCCTTTCCACACCGCAGAAGCTTCCGCCCACGTCCCAAACCGTCCGCCGCCGCCTTTCATCGGGCAGCCCGCGGGCTTTTTAGCCCGCCGTTTGACGATCGCGCGGCTTCTGTGAATAACATCCCGCTTTTTCGAGCCGTCCCTCAATGAGTTCCTCTTTGGTCCAACAAAACCTCTGGTCTGCCCTGCGCACCGATTTGCAGGGCCTGTTCGCCGCCTCGGCGGACGTGTACAAGACGTGGTTCGAGCCGATGACCTGCATCTCGCAGGAAGACGACGCGCTCATCCTCGGCGTGCCGAGCGAGTTTTCCGCGATCTGGGTGCAGGAGCACTACCTCGCGCTCATCAAGGAGCGCCTTCAGCTCGCGGTCGGCCGTCCCATCGCGGTCAGCCTGCAGGTGGAGCACATTGCGGGAACCTCCGCGCCCATCGCCCGCACGGCCCCGCAGCCCCGCGTGGCTGTTCCCGAGCCGGACCCGGCCGCCGCCGCCGAGCAGCTGCGCATCAATCCCTCGAACACCTTTGAAAACTTCGTCGTGGGGCAGGGCAACGAGACGGCGCACGCCGCCTGCATGGCGGTCGCCGCGAACCCGGGGCAGACTTACAACCCGCTGTTTCTCTACGGCGACACGGGGCTGGGCAAAACGCATCTGATGCACGCCGTGGCCCACTGCGTGCTCAAAAACCGCCCGACCGCCCGCGTGGCGTACGTGACGACGGAGAACTTCACCAACGAGTACATCTCGGCTCTCCAGACGGGCACGCTCGCGCAGTTTCGCAAGCGCTACCGCAACGTCGACGTGCTCTTGATCGACGACGTGCAGTTCCTCTCGGGCAAGGAAGGCATCCAGCAGGAATTCTTCCACACGTTCAACCAGCTGTTCGACTCCCACAAGCAGATCGTTCTTTCGAGCGACCGCAGCGCCAGCGAGATCGCCAAGCTCGAAGACCGCCTGCTGTCCCGCTTCCAGTGGGGCCTGACGATGGACATCCAGCCGCCGGACTGCGAGACGCGCATGGCGATCCTCGCCCGCAAGGCCGCCGCTTTAAAATTGGAGCTCCCCAACGAGATCATCGCGTTCATGGCCGAGCGCGTCTCGCGCAACGTGCGCCGCCTCGAGGGGGCGCTCTCCCGCGTGGCGTTGTACGTGTCGCTCAATAAAAAACCGGTGACCGACGTGGCCACCGTCGAGCGCCTGCTGCACGACATTTTACAGGAAGAAGTCCACTCGCAAATGACGGTGGAGATCATCCAGCAAAAAGTCGTGGAGCACTACCACCTGCGCATGGCCGACATGGTGAGCCGCCGCCGCCCCGCGAACATCGCGTTGCCCCGCCAGATCGCGATGTACCTGAGCCGCGTGCTGACCGCCCAGTCCCTGCAGGAGATAGGCGAGGCCTTCGGCGGCCGCGACCACGGCACGGTGATCCACGCCTGCAAGACGGTGGAAAACCTGATGGAAACCGACGAATCCGTCCGCCGCACGGTAGACCTCTTAAAATCCCAGCTCGGCCGCTCCCGCGCCTAAAATTTTCCGGCCTTTCTCGCCGCGCGCTTTCCGATGGAAATCCGGCGCATTCTAGGCTACATTGCTGAACGAACTCCCGCGGCAACCGCATCGCCGCGCTTGTGGCATCCTCATTTATGAAACTCACACCCGACCAACAGCAGCAGGTTCGCCAATGGATCGACGAGGGCAAGACGCTCTCCGACATCCAAAAATCCCTCGCCGACGATCTGAAAATCGTCTCCACCTACATGGAAGTGCGCTTCCTCGTGGACGACTTGGGGCTGACCGTCAAAGACAAGGCCCCCGCGAGCGACCCCGACGTCGCCCAATCCCCCGAAACCGCCCCGGCCGACGCCTCCGACGACCTTCCTTCCGACGACGCCCACGTCCCCACCGGCTCCGTTTCCGTTTCCGTCGACCGCATCATGCGCCCCGGAGCCGTCGCCAGCGGCCAAGTCACTTTCAGCGACGCCACCAAAGCCGC
>JAVBTG010000104.1:0-6988 GCA_031556275.1 Opitutales bacterium | reverse complement strand
GAAGGGACGCGCATGATTTTTTTAACTAAACACATACAACGCAATGTTCTGGAAAACCCTGCCGGAGGCAACCGCCCCGCAGACGGACCGCCTGACGCGCGAACTGGGGATCAGCCCCATTGTCGCGTGTTTGCTGACCCGCCTGGGATTTGACGATCCCGCTCTCGCCAAACACTTTTTGCACGCCGATGTCCGCCATCTGGACGATCCCTCGCGGATCAGCCATTTGGACGAGGCGGTCGCGCGCATCAGCCGCGCCGTCGACGAGGGGCAGTCCGTCGTCGTTTTCGGCGACTACGACGTGGACGGGGTCACCGCCGTCGCGGTGCTCGTGCTGGCGTTGCGCCACTTGGGCGCCTCGCCGCGCTACGCCGTGCCGCGCCGCCTGAGCGAGGGCTACGGTCTGTCGCAGGCCGCCGTAGACCGCGTGCTGGCCGACGGCAAGCCCGACTTGTTTATCGCGCTGGACTGCGGCACAAATTCGGTTGAACAAACCGCCTACTTGCGCATGCAGGGGGTCGACGTGATTATCGCCGACCACCACCGCGCCAAGGAATGCGGCGAGGCCGACGCCACGATCGTCAACCCGCATGTCTACGACGCGCCGGACGAGCCGTGGACGCATCTGTGCGCGGTGGGGCTGTCGTTCAAGCTCGTGCACGGGCTGCGCCGATTGCGCCGCGAACAGGGCGACCCGAAGGCGGCCGAGTTGCGGCTGATCGACTTTTTGGACCTCGTCGCGATGGGCACGATCGCCGACCTTGTGCCGCTGCGGCATGAGAACCGCATTTACACCCGCTACGGGCTCGAAATGCTGCGCCGCCGCCAGCGCGCGGGGCTGGGCGCGCTCTTGGATTCCTGCGGCGTGGCCGAGGGGCAGCCGCTGTTGCCGACCGACGTTTCCTTCCGCATCGGCCCGCGCATCAACGCCTCGGGGCGGCTCGACGACGCGACGATCGCCGTCGAACTCTTGCTGTGCCCCGACCCCGCCGCCTGCCGCGAAATGGCGGCCCAGCTCAACGAGTTCAACCGCGAACGGCAGGAAAAGGAGCGCCTCGTCACGCGGCAGGCCAACGAGATGATCGAGGCCAACGCGTTTCACAAAGACCCCGTCCTCGTGCTATACGGCGACGACTGGCACCCGGGCGTCGTGGGCATCGTGGCGGGAAAGCTCGCGCGGCAGTACGCGCGCCCCTGCGTCGTTTTGGGGAAGGAACCCTGCGGCATCGCCAAAGGTTCCGGACGCAGCGTGCCCGCGCTGAACCTCGTGGATATTTTGGCGCACTGCAAGGAACGCCTGTTGAGCTGGGGCGGCCACCCGATGGCCGTGGGCATCAGCCTTTCCTGCGAGGAAGTGGACGCTTTCCGCGAGGAACTTGTGCGCGTGGTGAAGCTGGCGAAGGACTGCCCGCAGTGCGAACCGGCGGCGCTCGAAATTTCCATGTGGATAGAGCCCTCGCAGGTGGGCGAGGAACTGCTGCACGACATCGAGTGCCTCGCGCCTTTCGGCGAGGGTAACCCCGAGCCTATTTTTGGCGTGCGCGGCGTCGTGCTGGCGCACCCGCCCGAAATGTTCGGCGAGGCCAATTACCGCTTTTTCCTCCCCGGCGGGCCGCAGCAGCGCGGCGTCTCCGTCGTGGCGTGGCACAAGGCCGACAACGTTCCGCCTGCCGGGCAGCCGCTAGACTTGGCGCTGCGGCTTTCGTGGAACTATTACAACAAGCGGCAGTACCCGCAGGCGGAGCTCCTTGACTGGCGGCCGTCACAGGGCTGACGAGGGCATGTCTTACTTCAACGGCACTTTGAGCGTGAAGCCGTCTTTTTCGGCGACGACTTTCGGGGCGTATTTTTCGTCGAAACCCGTGAGGCTGATTGCGGGGGCGCCGACGACGCGGCCCGCTTTGATGAGGGGGATCGACTTGTTTTCCGTTGCCGCGTAGCGGGTGCCGTCGACGATGAGCTTCGCGCCCTTTATGAACTCCGCGCGGTTGGCCTTGTAGTCCAAGACGCTCACGCCCTCGGCGTCGAGGACGAACTCGATCGCGCCGTAGGGGGAGACAAAAAGCGTGTCGCGCTTAAAGCGCGCTTTTATGGTGCCGCCCGTGCCGATGACGCTGAGCGTGCCGGTCGCCGTGTTAGGGAAGTCGCTGCCGATGATGATGCCGCCCTCGTAAGTGCCACGAATCATTTTCACGTAAGACTGGTTGGAGTGGGTGGCGGAGACGCCTATGGCCAGCTTCCCCTTCCCGCTGTCGTCCAACCCTGCGCGGGCCGTCCCGCCGTTGAACACCACCAGCCCCACCGAGGGGCCGTCGTTGCGGGTGACGTTGAACGCCACTTGCACGTTGAGCTCCGCTCCTTCCTCGATGGTGAGCGACGATGTGCCCCGCCCGCCCACGCGGCAGTGCGCGACGGAGACTTTCGACGACAAGCTCACGCAACTGTTGTTTTGGATGATGGCGGTTTCCTCCGGCTCGGGAAGGTGTTTTTTACCCCAATTTTTCGCGGTTTCCCATGTGCCTTTGGCGTTCTCTTTGTACTGATTTATATGATATACCGGATCCGCGTAATCCACGGGGCCTGATTTCTTGGATTCCGCCGAGAAAGCACTGCCGCAAGCCGACAAAAAAAGGATGCAGGCGGACAATTTTAAAACAAAAGATCGGGAAAATAGGAGCGTCGCGTTCATGGCAAGAGGGAGCGCCACTGAGTTTTATGCTTTTGGGCTTTCTTGTAAAGCGTTAACGCGCACGCCACGGTGTTCTCGGCTTTTGATATTTTGATTGATAAAAATTTTGAAATCTATGTCCTTTGTCCCCAAAAACAACAAAAGCCTCCCGACGAAGGGAGGCTTTTTTTGTTTTTGGGGAGTTGCTCAGACGCCGTCGATTTCCTTCGAAAGTTTGGCGATCAGCTCTTCTTCTGTCAGGCGCACCTGCTCCATGGTGTCGCGGTCGCGCAGGGTGACTTTGCCGTCTTTTTCCAAGGTGTCGAAGTCGACCGTCACGCAGAAGGGGGTGCCGATCTCGTCCATGCGGCGATAGCGGCGACCGATCGCGCCGGAGGCGTCCCAGAAGGCATTCCAGCGGCGTTTCAACTTGCGGTAGATCTCGTCGGCCTTGGCGACCAGCTCGGGCTTGTTTTTGACGAGCGGCAGCACCGCCACCTTTACGGGAGCCACGCGCGGGTGCAGGCGCAGGACCACGCGCTTTTCGCCGTCCGCCTCGTCCTCGGCGTAGGCCGCGCACAGGACGGCCAGCACGATGCGGTCGACGCCGACCGCCGGCTCGATCACGTGCGGGACGACCTTTTGCTTGGTGTCCTCGTCGAACATTTCGAGCGACTTGCCGCTGGCGTTGGCGTGCTGCGTCAAATCGTAGTTGCCGCGCGCCGCTATGCCCCAGAGCTCCTGCACGCCGAAGGGGTAGCTGAACATGATGTCCGTCGTCCCGCGCGAATAGAAGGAGAGCTTTTCCTTCGGGTGGTCGTATTCGGACAGGCTGGATTCGGGCAGGCCGATCGAGACGAGCCAGTCGTGGCACCAGTCGATCCATTCGCGGTGGAGCTTCTTCCAGTCGGCGTCGGGGTGGATGAAATATTCCATCTCCATCTGCTCGAACTCGCGCGAGCGGAAGATGAAGTTGCGCGGGGTGATCTCGTTGCGGAAAGACCGCCCGATCTGCGCGATGCCAAACGGCAGCTTTACACGCGAGGTGTCGACGACGTTTTTGAAATTGATGAACATGCCCTGCGCTGTCTCGGGGCGCAGGTAGGCGACCGCCGACTCGTCGCGCAAGGCCCCGATGTATGTCTGAAACATCAGGTTGAAGGCGCGTGGAGGCGTGAGCGAGCCGGGTTTGCCCGTCGCGGGCGAAGGGATGAGCGCGTATTCCTCGGGTTTGGCCTCGGTGTAGTCTTTCAGGACAATCGCCTCCAGCTCGCCCTGCTTGCCGAGTTTGCGCTTGAGGGTCTGTGCGTCGGCCTCCGCCTTGGCCTGCATGCCCGCGTCCTCAAGGACGGAGACATAACCGATCGTCTCGCCCGCCACGACGACGGGGGCGAAGAACAACTGGTCGGCGCGGTAGCGCATTTTCGATTCCTTGCAGTCCACCATCGGGTCGGAAAACCCGTCCACGTGGCCCGAGGCCTTCCAGACGTCGGGGTGCGAAATGATCGTGCAGTCGATGCCCACGACGTCGTCGCGCAGGTGCACCATATCCCGCCACCACGCGTTGCGGATGTTGCGGCGCAGCTCAGAACCGAGCGGGCCGTAGTCGAAAAACCCGTTCACGCCGCCGTACAGTTCGGACGAGGGAAAGATGAAGCCGCGGCGCTTGCACAGCGATATCAGCGTGTCCATCGAAAGGGGTTGGGAGGGGTTTTCGGATTTGTTCTCGGTGCTCATGCTAAAGTGGGAGTTTTGAAAATTGAAACCAAGGATGCGACAGGCGGTTTCGAGCCATGCTTTCGGGCTTCGAGTCGAGGCGATGCAGCGCATCGTCGAGGCGAGGAACCGAAAGGAGGGCCGAAGCCGACCAAGCAGCCGCCGTGTTTGAATTTTCAAACACGACCTAAAGTATTAAGGGTGAAATAGGGGAAAGATTTGGTCAAGCCGGAAGGCGGCGGGATGGGGTTGCCATCAGGGCGTTTTTTCGTTTCAATCGACGGGATCATGGAGACGCTCTTGGGCATCCTGCGCAAGACAGAGGCCTTTTTCACGCAAAAGGGCGTCGAGTCGCCGCGGCTGAACGCGGAGCTGATTTTCGCGCACGTGCTCGGGCTGAAGCGGCTGGAACTCTATCTCCAGTTCGACCGCCCGCTGGAAGACGACGTGCTCGACAAGGCCCGCCCGCTCGTGGGCCGCAGGGCCAAACGCGAGCCGCTGCAATATATTTTGGGGCAGACGCAGTTTGCCGACGTGACGCTGGCGTGCGACGCGCGCGCGCTGATTCCCCGCCCCGAGACGGAAGAGCTGGTAGAGCTGCTCAAAGAACGCTTTAAGAACGCCCCGCCCGCCGGGGTGATTGATCTGGGCACGGGGACGGGCGCGATCGCGCTGGCGCTGGCCAAGGCGTTTCCCGAGGCGCGCGTTTGGGCGTGCGACCAGTCGACGCAGGCTTTGTCTTTAGCGCAGGAAAATGCCGCGCGCAACGATCTGGAAGGCCGCGTCGCATTTTTCAAGACTGACTGGTTTGCGGGGCTGCCGCAGGGCAAGTGCGCGCTCGTCGTCTCGAACCCCCCTTACCTCACCACCGCCGAAACCGCCGAGGCCGCGCCCGAGGTGCGCGATTACGAGCCGGGGTCCGCGCTCGTGGCCGACGAGGACGGCTTGGCGGACCTCAAAAAAATCCTGCGCGAGGCCCGCGCGTTTTTGGAACCGGGCGGCCTCGTGGCGTTGGAAACGGGCATCGCCCATCACGAGGCCTTGACTGCTTACGCGAAGGAGCTGGGCTACGCGCGCACGGAAAGCCGTCCGGATATCTCGGGTCGCCCGCGTTTTTTCTTCGCGCACGGCAACTGATCAAACATGTTGTACTCTCTCAAGAAATTTATCGGGCACATGCTGTTCCCTCTGCCGTTGTCACTCATCTGCCTTGGGGCGGCGGTGTTTTTCGCGTTCCGCAAAAAAACGACCTGGATCGTGAAGGGTCCCTTGCTCGCGGCCTTTGTGATTCTCGGGGTATGCAGTTTTCAGGGCACCGCCGTCTGGCTGCTGCGCCCGCTGGAAACCGTCTATGTGCCACTGGCCGTGGGCGGCATCCCCTTTTCTGAAGACGCCCAACGCAGCGATTACATTGTCGTGCTCGGCGGCGGGGTTTACGTCGTGTTTGACGTGCCGCCCGCCTCGCGGCTCTCCACCGCCAGCCTCGGACGGCTGGTCGAAGGCGTGCGGCTGGCCAATCTGCTCCCGAAAACAAAATTACTGTTTACGGGCGGGTTGCCCGACGATCCGCTGCCGATGGCCGACGCCATGTCGATGGCCGCGCTGTCCATGGGAATGCCGCCGACACGCATCGAGCGCGTGCCCGCCGCGCGCGACACGGCGGAAGAGGCGGATTCCATCGCTACTATCGTCGGCGAAAAGCCCTTCATTTTGGTCACCAGCGCCACCCATATGCCCCGCGCGATGAAGCTCTTTCAACGGCGCGGAATGCACCCCATCGCAGCCCCGGCGCAGTTTGTGGCCGACCAAAGGAATTTTTGGAACTGGGACAACATCGGGTGGAATATCGCATCGCTCGAACACTCAACAATCGCCGTCTACGAATATTTGGGCAATGTTTGGGTCTGGCTTACAGGGTTGTTTGAGACAAAAAAGCCAGCCCCGGCAGCCAAGCAGCCGTCACCCGCCCCCGAGCCGGCCCCCCAGCAGCCAGCCAGCGACAGCGCACAGCACGCCGCAGGCCACATTAAACGCGACATTAGCTAATGCCAAAACGGGCGATTGCCGCCACATCAGGGTGGTCTGCAAGGCGAAAGTGGAGTAGGTTGTCAACCCGCCGCAAAAACCTGTGATCAGGGCCGCCGAGGCTTCCGGCGACAGCGCGCCGGCGGTGAACAGCCCCGCCAGGAAACTGCCCGCCATGTTCACCCCAAAAATCGCCAGCGGAAATTTTGCGGGGAAACACAGGGCGGCAAGCGCCCTGAACATCGCCCCGCAGGCCCCGCCGGCGAACACGCACAGCGCCGCCGTCATTGTCCACCTTCCTTTGACCGTGGCGCACGCAGGACGATCCACACGCACAGCAGGCACATCGCAAGCATCCCGAGCAGTTCCGCCGAGGCTCCCAAAAAATGCCCGCGCCCCATAAGCGCCCACGCGCGCACGCTCACGGCGGAAAACGTGGTCATGCCCCCGCACAGGCCCGTCGCCCAAAAGTGGCGTGTTTTTTCACCCAGACGCGGCACGTAACGCACGGACAGCGCCAGCAATAGGCATCCCAGTGCGTTGGCGATCCAAATGCCGACAGGGAAATGCGACGACGAG
>JAVBTG010000156.1:0-12029 GCA_031556275.1 Opitutales bacterium | reverse complement strand
ATCGTGTCGGGGGTTTTGGCCCCGCTGCTCATCACGTTGCGCAGGGCCGTAATGGCGTCGTCGTTTTGGCCCGACTGCAAGGCAACCTGCGCCCCATACTGAAGGGCCTCCTGCTGCAAGTCGGGGTTTTGCTCCAACTCTTTGAAAATCGCCGAGGCTTCGCCCCATTTCTGCTGCAGGGCCAAGGTCTGGCCGAGGGTCATGCGGGCGGCGGGCGCCTGCGTGGAGGCCCCGTATTTCCCCAAATACTTTTTATACGCCTCTTCCGCCGCCGGATAATCCCCCTTGTTGAAAAGGATGGCCGCGCGCATGAGCAACACATTCTCGACGTTGGGGTTGTCCTCGCCCACCGTGGCGATCAGGCCGTCGACCAATTTGAGCGCCTCGTCCCATTGCCCCGTTTGAAACGCCTTGTTGGCTTGGTCGGCCGCCACGGCCGGATCGGCAATCATCCCCTGCTCGTATTGTGCGCGCGCGGCAGTGGCGCACACGAACAAAGAGACCGCGCACAACCCGATAAGACGAGCCGTCTTGGAGAAAATAGAGATGCTCACTGTAATAAAAAAGGGGGGTGTAGTTATTCTCTTGGGGAATAAAGTCCCTTATTCTTAAGAAAACGCCCCGCCCTGTAAAGACTGTAATAACTATCTATCCTAAGGGGATAGACCACCTACATAGGCTGTTGTTGCGACAAACAATGCAACGCTCCGCCCTCGATCAGCACGTCGCGGCAATCCAGCCCGACGACGCGCAGGCCCGGAAACGCCTTTTCCAAAATCGCCTTGGCGGCCGCATCGGCGGCCTGCCCGTAAAACGGCATCAGCACCCCGCCGTTGACCAAAAGGTAATTCACATAACTGGCAGGCAGCACGCGACCGTCCGCGGGCGCGATCACGGGCTCGGGCGGCAGCGGCAGGGCGATCAAATTAAACGGCTTGCCTTCCTTCGTGCGCAGCTTTTCCAAACGCTCCCAGTTGTCGCGCAAGGCGGCGTAGCTGGGCGAGGACGGCTCGGCCGTCGCCGCCAAAATCGTGTCGTCCGACACAAAGCGGGCGAGGTTGTCGATATGTCCGTCGGTATCGTCGCCGTCCAGCCCTTCGCCGAGCCAAAAAATTTCGTCCACGCCCAGACCGTCTTTCAAAATATGTTCAATGTCCGCTTTGTCCTTGGGCAGCTTGCGGTTGGGGTTGAGCATCACCGACTCCGTCGTGAGCAACTGGCGCGCCCCGTTCACCTCCACGGCCCCGCCCTCGAGAATTTCCTCATGCGAAACGCACCTCATCCCGAGCGAATGCGCGATACGGCGCGGCGTCGCGTCGTCCTTGTCGCACGGTTCAAATTTCCCGCCCCACGCGTTAAAGACCCAGTCCGACACGACGACCTCGCCCGTCTCGATGCTTTTCAAAAACAACGGCCCGTGGTCGCGGCACCACACGTCGTCCGTCGAGTGGTCGAACAGCTCCACGCGCTCCATCCGCGCCCCCGCCTTTTTGGCGAGCGCGAAAATGTCCGCATGGCGCTCCAAGGCGGCGTTAATACGCACCGGCTCAAACTGCGAAATCGCGGCGGCAAACCCCGCGAAAAAAGAGGGAATCGCCTCCTGCCGTCCCGGCCACAGCGCGGGGTTGCTCGGCCACGAAAGCCACACGGCCGCTTGCGGGGCCCATTCGGGCGGCAGATAAAAGGCGGATCGGCTCATCGTCAGTCGATCTTGCGGCGCGTGATGTCGCCGTAGGCGTCAATGCGGCGGTCGCGGAAAAACGGCCAGATGCGGCGGAACTCGCTCTGCAACTTCATGTCGCACGGCACGACCAGCGTTTCCTCTTTGTCGGACGAGGCCTTGGCGACGAGCTCGCCGTAAGGGTTCGCCACGAAGCTCTGGCCCCAAAATTCCGTCTCGCCTTCAAAGCCCGTGCGGTTGATCGCCGCCACATAGCAGCCGTTGGCGACGGCGTGCCCGCGCTGGACGGTCTCCCACGCGCAATGCTGGGCTTTCCCGAGGGCGGCCTTTTCTTCCTTCAGCCAGCCGATCGCGGTCGGGTACAAAAGCACCTGCGCCCCGGCCAGCGCCGTCAGCCGCGCGGCCTCCGGGTACCACTGGTCCCAGCACACGAGCACCCCGATTTTCCCGAAACGGGTGTCAAACGCGCGGAACCCCGTGTCGCCCGGGGTGAAATAAAACTTTTCCTCAAACGCCGGGTCCTGCGGGATGTGCATCTTGCGATAAAGCCCCAACAGCGAGCCGTCGGTGTCGTACACCAGCGCGGTGTTGTGGTACAAATCGCCCCCGCGATCCTCGAAGATTGAGCCGACGACGACCACCTTGTTGTCCTTCGCCGCCTTCGATAGCATTTTGGCCGACGGCCCGTCGAGCGGTTCCGCCAAGTCGAACAGCGCCGGATCCTGCCTGCGGCAAAAATAGGGCGTCGCAAACAGCTCCTGCGTGCACACGACCGTGGCCCCGTTTTTCGCCGCGTCCGCGATCTTGGCCTCGGTGCGCGCGCGGTTGTCCGCCGCGTCGTCCGAGGCGTGGGTCTGAATGAGGCCGAGGGTCAGCTTCGACATGGCGGCGCGATGGTTAGTAAACGATCTTGCTCAGCGGATACTCGATGATGCCCTCTGCGCCCATGCCCTTCAGCGTGGGGATCAAATCGCGCACGGCCTTTTCGTCCAAAATCGTCTCAAGGGCCACCCATTCGGCGTTCGAGAGCTGTGAAACGGTCGGGTTGCGCAGGGCCGGAAGCGCCTTTAACACCTCGTCGAGCTTGGCCTTGGGCAGGTTGAACTTAAAGCCCACCTTGCTCTCGGCGTTGAGGGCCGCCTGCAGCAGCATGGCGATGCTCTCGATTTTCTTGCGCTTTTTGGGGTCGGCCCACGCCTTCTTGTTGGCGATGAGCTTGGTGTTGGTGTAAAGGAGCGTCTCGATAATGCGCAGCTTGTTCGCGCGCAAAGAAGAGCCCGTTTCCGTCAAGTCGACGATCGCGTCGACGAGGTCGGGCACTTTCATTTCCGTCGCGCCCCAGGAAAACTCCACCTCGGCCTTCACACCGTTCTTTTCGAGAAAAGACTTTGTCACATTGACCAGCTCGGTGGCGATGCGCTTGCCCTCCAAGTCCTTGACGGTCTTGAAAGAGGATGCCTCCGGCACGACCATCACCCAGCGGCTCTGCACGTTGGAGGCGCGGCTGTACACCAAATCGCACACCTCCACCACATCGGAGCCGTTTTCAACGACCCAGTCATAGCCCGTCAGCCCGCAGTCAAAGAACCCATGATCGACGTAACGGCTCATTTCCTGCGCGCGCACAAAGCGCCCGTCGAGTTCGGAATCGTCGATCGAGGGCTTGTAGGAGCGCGAACTCTTGGAGATGCGGAACCCCGCCTTGGCGAACAGGTTCAGCGTGGCTTCCTCAAGGCTGCCCTTGGGCAACCCGAGCATGATGAGTGGTTTTTCGTTGCTCACGGTATGTATGCCATCCGCGCGCGTTCGTCGCGCGCCAATGAGCTTTTAAGACTCTCAAAAACAGCCCCGTTGGGGCAAGCCTAGATTAAACCAATGGTTTAATAACTCAGCTCTATCAAGACAGGCCTATGGTCAGAGAGATGGATGGGAAGCACCTCGCACCGCTCCACCTTCACGGACTTGGGCACGAAAATAAAATCCAGCGTGCGCGTGGGAAAAAACGAGGGAAACGTCTTGCTCCCCTTCCCGTGCGGATATAACTCGTAGCCGCCCCGCTCGGCCAGAAAATGAAAGAGCGTGCGCACGGCGTCGGTTTGCGACGCGCGCGAGACATTAAAATCCCCGCACACCAGCGGCATCAGGCGCGGCTTTTCGCCGTCCGCGGCCCCAAGGTCGCGGATGAAAGCCGTCACCCGCTCCAACTGCGCCAGCCGCCGCGTTTTCGAGCGGAAATCCAGATGCAGATTGATGATCGGCAGCCACGCGTTGCCCAAATCGATCTGCGCGTACAAAAAACCCTTTTCACCCAGCTTGGCCGAGCCGAACGGATAGTTCTCCCACGCCTGCACCGGCTTTCTGGACAAAATGCCGTTGCCGTAGCGCAGCGGTTTTTTGCCCGCGCGGACGGTGTTCGCCCCCTGGCATGCGTGCTTGAACCACGCCTTTTCCCGCAAAAAATCCAGCAGGTCAAACCGGCCGTTCCAGTGCGAGTCGAAGTCCACCTCCTGCAGCGCCACGACGTCGGCCTTGAAGGTGCGCAGCACCCGCGCGATGCGCAGCAAATTGTACCGCACGCGGGTCGTGCGGGTGATACCTTGGTAAAGGGACAGCCCGCGCCCGTGGGCGATATTGTAAGTGATCAGCCGCAAGTGCGCCATTGCTGCGGATACTCTCACCCCAAATCAACGCTGTCGCAAGTTTCAATCCATACAATCACCGCATTGCCCTTGATTCCCACGCATTCCCGCGCGACAATAAGCTAGGGTGTGTTTGAAAATTCGAAAAAACAAATTTCTTAATCATTCAAGTATTAGATAGATATGGCGTTTTTTCTAAAATAAAACAGCACTCTTTTTAGCTCCGCCCGACTTTCCCGCGCAGGAAAAATGGGCTGTGACGAAGTTTAAGGAGGGGCAGACAGGGGGTGCCGTACGAGACTACTGCCCCCCTGTTTGACCCGACGCAAACGCAGTCATAGCCCATTTTTACAGCGGGAACGCTAAAAATCGGAGATTTTTAGCGGGTGGACATGAGGCTCTCCGTCTCCCAAATGCCATCTCTGAAGCCCAGCTCCATCCGAATCTTTCAAATTTTCAAACACGCCCCAGCACACAATGCCCCACTTCCTGCTGACAGCCGCCGCCCCCTCATCCGACACGTGGAGTGCCGTGGTCGATTCCGCCTTCGACGTTTTGGTGGCCTACCTGTTCAGCAATTTCGTCACGGTTGCGGCCATTCTGTTCGCGCTGATCGTGGGGGGGCGCCTGCTCATCGAAAAGCGCGCGCCCAGCAACATTTTCGCGTGGTGCCTGCTGATCCTGTTTTTGCCGCTGATCGGCATTCCCCTGTATTTCATCTTCGGCGGGCGCAAGTCGCGACGGCTCGTGCGCCGCAAGCTGGAAATCCAGCGGATGGCCTACGAGCTCATCACCGGCAACCCGCCCCCCGCCCTGCTCAAAGACCAGCCGATCACGATGCCGCGCGTGGAGCACACCGAGAACGCCTTCCATTTGCTGCCCGACGGTCTGGCCACTTACAGGGCCCTCATGCGCCTGATCCGCGACGCCAAAAAACGCATCCACATCCAGACCTTCATCCTCGGCAACGACAAGGTGGCCGAGAGGGTTCTGGAAAAACTCGCCGAACGCGCGCGGGAGGGGGTCGAGGTGCGCCTGCTGATCGACGCCGCGGGGTCATCCCGCGCGGCGTGGCGTTCCACCAAGGGCCTGCGCAGGGCGGGCGGCAAGGCGGTGCGCTTCATGCCCAGCATGCTGAGCCTGCGCAACCAGCTCTCCGCCAACCTGCGCAATCACCGTAAAATAGCGATCTTCGACGAAAACACCGCCGTCATCGGCGGCCAAAACATCGAGGTGCGCGGCATAGGCCCCACGCCCGACGCGCGCATGAACATCGACTTCAGCGCGGTCATCGCCGGCCCGGTAGTGGGCACCCTCACGCGCACCTTCGTCAGCGACTGGTGCTTCGCCGCCAACGAAGATCCCAAAAAATACAAGGACATCATCTCCTTCGTCCCGCCGCCCGCGGGCAACTGCGCGATGGAGGCCATCGCCAGCGGGCCGGACATCGCCGGCGATGTTTTATGGGAGCGCATTTTGCTGCTGATCAACGCCGCCCGCCACGAATGCACGCTGGTGACGCCCTACTTCGTGCCCGACGAGGTGACGTTCCGCAACATCGAGCTGAAAGCCCGCAGCGGCCACCGCGTCCGCCTGATCCTTCCCGAAAACTCCAACCACAAAATGGTGGACTTGGCGCGCAACTCCTACCTGCACACGCTCCAAAGGGCGGGCTGCGAAATCCTCATGTACCGCGGCGAGGAAATGCTGCACGCCAAGCTCTTTATTGCCGACCACAAGGTGGCGTTGATGGGCTCCGTCAACCTCGACATGCGCAGCTTGTTCGTCAACTTCGAGGTGGGCCTGCTGCTCACCTCGCCCGAACCGGTGCGCGCGCTCGAGCAATGGGTGGAGACAACCCTCCTGCCCAAATGCGTGCGTTATGAGCAGACCGAGCAAAGCCAGTCGGGCAAAAACCGCCGCCTGCTGGAAGACGCGGCGCATTTGATCGCCCCGCTATTATAAAAGAAACACACTACCGCCACTCGTGCTTGGGATAGCGCCCCTTTAAATCCTTCCTCACCTGCGCGTAGCTGTTCTGCCAAAAGGCGGCGATGTTTTCCGTCACCTGCACCGGCCTGCGGTTCGGAGCCAACACCTCCACGGTGAAAACAATACGCCCGCCCGCCAACGAAAACTTTTCAGCGGGCACATCGTACAGATCCTGCACCGTGGCCGACAAATAGACTTTCTCGCCCTCGTAGCGCAAAACGGCGGGGCGTTTTTTGCGCGGCAAGATCACTTCCTCCGGCAGCAACTGCTCCACGGCCATGCGCTGCTCGGCGGAGAGCCACCCGTGGAGCGCGCGCTTGACGGGGGCCTCGCGCACTTCCCGCGCGTACGTTTTCCCAAAGCAAATGTCGGTGTAAATCAGTTCCAGCCCCGCCTCGTCGATCGGCGAGATGCCCAGCTCCGGCAGCCGCTTGGCCGCGAAATTCACCCGCGCGATCCAGCGTTCCACGGAGGCGTCCCAATCGCGCAGTGCAATGCGCCCCGCCACGATCTCCGCCGCCAACAGTTTCGCCGCCTCGCCCTTGGGGGCGTCCTCGACGCTGTCTTTCGATTCCAACACGACATCGCGAAAGCGCCGCTCGCGGCGGCACACCACGCGCTTTTGCACGGCGTCGTAGGCGGCGGTTTCCACCATAAAAATATCTTGCGGAAAATATTGCTGGAGCCATTCCAGCTCGACCGCGCTGGCGAGGCTCAAGAGCACCGCCACATCCCCCCGCGCCTGCACCTCCTCCACTTCGGCGGCCACGATCATGGGGGCGTCGCGCACCTCGCTGGTGCGCCGCAATTCCCCGCGCCGCCCGTGCGGCATGCGGCAGCGCAAAGTGCCCGCATCCTCGCGCAGGGCGATGTGGTCGGAAAACCCGATCAGCAGACAACGGCGCAAACCGTCCTCCGCCAGCCGGTCGGACTCGCCCAAATCCAACCCCTGCGAGCGCGCCAGCTTTTGCAACTGCCCCGCGAGCACACCGGCGGCCCGCGCGCCCTGCGCGTGCACGCCCCACTCGCGGCACCAGCCGAGGTCATAATTGCGCGATTGCGCCTGCGACCACAGGGCGATCAGCGGGAAGAAATCGCTATCCGCCTTCCCTCCCCAAAAATCCTCCCGCGCCTCCGCCTTGCGGCTGTCGGGCAGCGGCAATAAAAAGTTGCGCCCCTGCACGAGCGCGGCGAGCAAACACGCTTGCCCCACGCACCCGAATTGCTCCGCCGCGAGGAACATGCGCGCGTAGCGCGGATGCACGGGAAAGGCCGCCATGCGCCGCCCCATTGGCGTTATCCTCCCCGCCTCGTCCGCCGCGCCGAGGTCGCGCAAAAGCTCTTTCGCGCGCGCCATCGCGGCGGGCTCGGGGGCCTCGAACCACGGGAATGTATCCAGATTTTCAATACCGCCTGCAAGTAGCGTCAGTAAGGTTTCCGAAAGATCGACCCTGCGCACTTCCGGCGTGTCGCGCAAGGCGCGCGCGCCCTGCTCTTTCTCGCCCCACAAGCGCACAACACGACCCGCCCGCGTGCGCCCCGCGCGCCCCGCCCGCTGGTCGGCGCTCGCGCGGGAAATTTTTTCAATCAACAGCGTGTTGATCCCGCGCCTCGGGTCATAGCGCGCGATGCGCGCCAGCCCCGCGTCTATCACCAAATCAATGCCGTCGATCGTCAGCGAGGTCTCCGCCACGTTCGTCGCCACCACCACCTTGCGCCGCCCCGCGGGGTCGGGATTGACGGCGGCGTCCTGTTTGTCGGGCGGCAAATCCCCGTACAGCGGCAATACGACACACCCCCTACCCGCCCGCGTGCCCGCGACAGCCTCCATCGTGCGCTGAATCTCGTAGGCCCCGGGCATGAAGATGAGCGTGTCACGCTCGGCCGTTTCAAAATTTTTCTCAAAGGCGTTGGCCGCCAATTCCCAGACAGGCGTCTCCCGCTGACCCGCCGCATAGCCGATCTCAACGGGGAACGTGCGCCCCTCGGATGAAAGGACATCGCACGGATCCAGCCACTGCGCCAACCCCTCCGTGTCGAGCGTGGCCGACATCACGATAATTTTTAAATCGGGCCTGCTTTCCTCTTGCACCTGCCGCGCCATCGCCAGCGACAAATCACTATAAAGATTGCGCTCGTGAAATTCGTCAAAGACAACCGCCCCCACCCCTTTCAAGCCGTCTCCCGAAAGCATCTGCCGCAGCAACAACCCCTCCGTCACAAACAAAATACGAGTATCCTTATTGAATACCCGATCAAACCGAATATGGTACCCGACCTCCTCCCCAAGCATTCCGCCGCGCTCCTGCGCCACCCGTTTGGCGAGCATCCGCGCGGCGATACGGCGCGGCTGCAGCACGACCACCCGCCCGTTCGTCAGTCCCTCGTCCATCAGCATCTGCGGTATCTGCGTGGATTTGCCCGACCCGGTAGGAGCCTGAATCACCACGCGATTACCCGCCGCCAACGCCTTCACGAGCGGCGCGCGCAACACTTCAATGGGCAGGGCGGATTTCATCGGGTTAAAGGCTTGATTATGGCAGGTGCTCGCCTAAACTTCACTCAAAAATATTACCCCGAAATTCACCATGAAAAAATCACCCCTCGCAGTCTTTCGTTTGTTGTCACTGATGGTATGCGCGTTCGCGCTCTCGGCCTGCGGGCAGGCGGAGCAGCCCACCTATGCGCGCATGCTTGGGTTGAAGGGAAAGGTGAAGCAAATCACCCAGACGACATTCTCGGTAAAAGAAACACCCGAAGGTCCGATGGCGGAGGATCAACGCAACCGCGCAATCATTTGCTTTGATGAGAACGGCCAAGTGACGCGCATGAAACATTCGGATATGGCTGCCGACGCGACGTTTGTAATCGAAGAGCCGGGACACCGCATGATCGGCACTGGCTACACCGACGACGGCACCCTGCGCCAACGGACCGTCGTCGAATTTCCCTCCGCCGATCAGGCTCTTTTCACAGAAATTTTTTATGACAAGGACGGAACCGTCCAGCACACCTATCGCGTCGAAATCGCCCTAGACGCGCAGTACAGAATGAAAGAAGCCCAGATAAAGAGCAAAGACGGGAAAACTACCGGCACGTCCAACTTGATTTGGAGCGAAAAGAGCCGCATACAAACAGACACGTTCGGCGACAAAACGACCACCACCACGCAAAACCATTTGGAATTCGACGACAAGGGCAACCCGATCAAAACATTGGAAACCCACGGTAATGAGCAACCCCCGACCCTCGTTCTAAGCCAAATCGAGTATTATTGAGCGCCCCCAAGTCCTCTCTTAGGACAATTTCGCGATGCGTCCGCACCGCCCGCTGACTGGACTATAGTTTTGCTCCCCCCGGCTTTCCCGCGAGGAAAAATAGCCTAAAAAGCCTTTTGTCCGCAGGGCTGGTAGAGGTTGCTGTGCGAGTATCACCGCTCCTCTGCCTGACCAAGGCAAAAGGCTTTTTAGGCTATTTTGGCCGCGGGAATGGGCTAAAATCGAACATGTGACGATTTTAGCCCAGATGCACCCGAGGCCTCACCTTCAGCCAATGGCCGCCCCGCCCGGCGCCAGCCCCCCTCCTCCCAAATAATGCTTGCTAGCCCTCCGACGTCATGGTTGAATTAACTTTCCGTTGCTCCCGAAGCGCACGACGCGCCTCACGCAACCAACCCTAACCTAGTTCTATCCAAGGCCCCTCCCGGGGTACGGAGCCCATAAGCATATGAATATCACGATTAAAGACCTGCTCGACGCCGGTGTGCACTTCGGCCACCAGACACGCCGCTGGAACCCGCGTTCCAAGCCCTATGTGTACGACCACCGCCACGGTGTTTCGATCATCGATTTGGAAAAAACGTTCGCTTTGCTCGAGCAGGCGGCCCAGTTCGCCGAGGAAGTCGTCGCCAAGGGCGGCAAGATCCTCATTTTGGGCACCAAGAAACAGGCGCAGGAAATTTTGCGCGAAGTCGGCACCGCCACCGGCATGCCCTTCGTCGTCAGCCGCTGGCTGGGCGGCACGCTCACCAACTGGGCGACCGTCAAGAAGAGCCTCGACAAGTACCGCCGCTACCTCCGCATGGAGGCCGACGGCTCGCTCGACCAGCTCCCCAAGAAGGAGGCTTCCTCCATCCGTCACGAGATGACCCGCATGCAGCGCAACTTCGAGGGCCTGCTTGAGCTCGAAAAACTGCCCGACGCCATCTTCGTGGTCGACACCAAGAACGAGCAGATCGCGGTCGCCGAAGGCAACCGCTGCGGCATCCCCGTGATCGCCTTGGTCGACACCAATTCCGACCCGACCCTCGCCCAGTACCCGATCCCGGGCAACGACGACGCCGTCAAGTCGATCCGCATGATCGCCGACGTGATGGTCGAGGCCATCCAGAACGGCCTGGCCCGCCGCCAAGAGAAGGTTTCGCCCAAGGCCATCCCGACCTTCGTGGGCAAGGAGACCGTCGAGGTTGAGCCGGAAGTGACAATCGCCGCCGACATCGAGGTCGCGGGCGAAGAGGACAAGTCCGCCGCCAAGCCCCGCCGCCGCACGGCCAAGAAGGCCGACGCCGCCGAATAAGTTTTAAAAAAAAGAAAGGAACATACACATGTCTACCACAATCACCGCCGCGATGGTCAACGAACTGCGCGGCAAGACGGGCGCCGGCCTCATGGAGTGCAAGCGCGCCCTCGTCGAATCCAACGGCAACGAGGAGGAAGCGATCACGATCCTCAAGAAAAAGGGCGTCGCCAGCGCCGCCAAGCGCGCCGACCGCAACGCCGGTCAGGGCACCATCACCTCCTACATCCACGGCGGCGGCCGCGTGGGCGTGCTGCTCGAGCTCAATTGCGAGACGGACTTCGTCGCCAAGAACGAGGAGTTCCAGGCTTTGGCCAAGGATCTGTGCATGCAGGTCGCGGCGGCCAGCCCGCTGTATGTCAGCCGCGAGGAAGTCCCGCAGGACCTCATCGACAAGGAAAAGGACATCGCCATCGCCCAGTGCGAAGGCAAGCCGGCACCCGCCGTCGAGAAGATCGTGGCCGGCAAGCTCGACAAGTTCTTCCAGCAGATCTGCCTGATGGAGCAATCCTACGTCAAGGACCCCAACCAGACGATCCAAGATCTCATGACCGCCAAAATCGCGAAGACCGGCGAGAACATGAAAATCCGCCGCTTCGCGCGTTTCGAAGTCGGGGCCTAGGGAGTTTCTTCAAATTCCGGAACGAGGGTGCGAAGGCTGGTTTTGAGGCATTTTTTTGGGCTTTGAGTCGAGGCGATGCAGAGCATCGTCGAGGCGAGGACACAAAAAAAGGACCAAAATCCGGCCGAGCAACCGACATGAGGAATTTGAAGACACTCCCCGATCGCCTTGCTTCCCTCAAAAAAGCGTCTCCCTTTTCGGAGACGCTTTTTTTGGAAAACAAAACGCCCGCGCACCGGAAGTTTCACACCCTAAGCGACACTCTAAAAAATAACCCGCAAAAACCCTTTTTCGTTTGCCAATGCCCCGAGGGACAGGCAGATTCAAATTTTAACGTTTTCTTTCTTATTTATGTCTGAAGAACTCAACGGCAACATTCTCGTGGCCCAATCGGGCGGACCGACCGCGGTCATCAATTCCAGCCTCGCCGGTGTCATCACCGAGGCCCTCAACCACGGCTGCATCGAGGAGATCTACGGCGGCCTCAACGGCATCCAAGGCATCCTGAACGAACAGATCA
>JAVBTG010000172.1:0-11145 GCA_031556275.1 Opitutales bacterium | reverse complement strand
GATTTTCGCGGGGATGGAGGTGTTTTCGCTGCTCTTGAGCGAATTGCCGCAGCGCTTCGGGCACGCGGGGAGGTCCGTCCCCATTGCGTTCTCGGCGCATGTGGGCGGGATACTGACGGCGTGGGTGTGTTATAGGATTTTCCGCGCGGGCGGGTTTTCCGAAAAAAAGCCCTTGATTGAACTGCCCGCGTGGCTGCGGCGCAAAAAAGGGAGGGCCGCGGCGCCCGTCTCCTACAAGGTGAATTTCTCAAAGCCCCTCGAGGTGTCGCGGCAGGAGGTGGACCGCGTGCTCGACAAGATCGCGCGCGAGGGTTTCGCCGCGCTGACGCCGCAGGAGCGCGACCTGCTCGAGCGCGCGCGCGGCGTCTTCCAAAAGCGGTGATTGCCTTTTGCGGCGGTTTGTTGCTTTCATAGCTGGGCCGAATGAAGCCGTTTAGCCTACAACTGCGTTCCGCCCTCCCGGGCGACGTCGCGCAACCGCCCGCCGACGCCGACGACCGGGCCGATTTGTTCGCGCGGCTGAGCCCCGTGTACGCGGCGCATTTGCGGCAGCGGCCGCAGGACTGGGCGTGGCTCGAGGACGAGGACGCCCGGCGCGCGTGGCACCTTTCGGACTTCGCGCACTTGTGGGAGACGGCTAGCGCGGGGCTGGCCGCCCTTTCGCCGCAGTGGCTCGATGCCCTGCGGCGGCTGCGCCGGCGCATGCTCCTGCGCGTGGCCTACCGCGACGTCTGCGGGGAGGCCCCCGTGCGCGAGACGCTGCGCGAGCAGACGGAGCTGGCGGAATTCGTCCTGCGTGTTGTCCTCGACGCTGTCATTAAAAATTGGATACAAAGGCTTGGCACGCCGTGGGACGAGGACGCGGACGCCCCGGCCCGCTGGTGCGCGATGGCGCTGGGCAAGCTCGGGGGGAGGGAGCTGAATTTCTTCTCCGACCTCGATCTGATCTTTTTCTACGAGGGCTCCGGCACTTGCCGCAGGGACGGCGTCTGCGGCGGGGTGGCCAACGAGGAGTTTTTCGCCCGCGCGCTGCGCGAGGCGTGCGGGCTGCTGCAGCAGGCGAGCCCTTACGGGCCCCTCTATTATGTCGATTTGCGGCTGCGGCCGGAGGGCGACTCGGGGCCGCTGGCGTGGCGCTACGGGGCGCTGGTGAACTATTACTGGACGCGCGGGCAGACGTGGGAGCGGCTGGCGTGGATCCGCGCGCGGCCCGTGGCGGGCGACTTGTCGCTGGGCGGGGAGCTCTTGGAAGAGATCAACGCCTTTCGCTACCCGCGCTCCACCTCCCCCGCCATGCTGCAGGAGGTCGCGGGGGCCAAGCTACGCACGGAGCGCGAGGTCGTCGGGGCGGGGCTGCTCGAGCGCGACGTGAAGTCCGGCGTCGGCGGCATCCGCGAGATCGAGTTTTTCGTGCAGGCGCACCAGCTGATCAACGGCGGGCGCAACCCGTTTTTGCAGACCGGCTCGACGGAGCAGGCGCTGGAACGGCTCGCGCGGTACAACCTGATCGACGAGGCGACCCGGGCGTTTTTGCTCGAGGCCTATTTCTTTTTGCGGCAGGTGGAAAACCGCGTCCAGCAGCGCGACGAGCGGCAGACCCACGCGCTGCCGCCCGCGGGCGACCCGTGGCGGGCGGTGTTGGCGGCGTCGATGGGGTTCGCCAAGGTGGAGGCGTTTGAGGCGCGTTTGGAGGAGGTGCGCCAAAAGGTGCGGGCGATTTACAAGGGGTTTTTTGGCGAGGACACGGGCGAGGACCAGCTGCAGCAGTGGATATCCTTCCTCGGCGGCAAGTCGCCGGAGGACGCCGTGGCCGCGTCCCTCGAGGAATGGTTCCCCGCCGCCGAGAACAGGGACGAGCGCGTGCGGCAGTTCGCCTTGGGCGGGGGCGGCGGCGGCCTCACGCGCGAGCAGGTGCGCTTGTTTCTGGACGTGGCGCGGGCGTTTTCGCGCGTGAGCGAGAAATTGACGCGGCCTTTGCGCGCGCTGGAGCGCCTCGGGGCGTTTGCCGACCGCTACGGCTCGCGCAAGCAGTTTTTCAAGGTGTGCATCGGCAGCCCCGACGTGTTCGAGGCGCTGAATCTGGTGTTCGACCGCAGCACGTTCATCCACGCGCTGCTGTGCCGCCATCCGGAGATCATGGAGGAGCTGCTGCACACCTCGCGCAACCGCAACAAGTCCCGCGCGGATCTGGCGGAGGAGATCGCGCTACTGCCCGCGGGCGACGCCTTCGCGCGCGCGCTTTGGATGTACGTGAAGGCCGAGCAGGTGCGATTGGCGATGGGGCAAGCCCTGTACGGTTGGCCGCGCGAGGAGGTGGAGGAGCAGCTCACCCGGCTGGCGGACGCCGCGATCGAGGCGACGCTGCACACGGTCGATCCCGAGGGGGAATTGGCGGTGATGGCGCTGGGCAAATACGGCGGCGAGGAATTGGGCTTTGGCTCCGATTTGGACGTGTGGCTGCTGACGAAAAATGCGGAGAGCGACCACGCACGGCGGATCGCCGCGCAGTGGTGCCGCGTGCTCGGGCACGCCGAGCCGCTGGGGAGGATTTACGAGGTCGATTTGCGCCTGCGGCCTTATGGGCAGGACGGGCCGCTGGTGGTGACGCTCGACGCCGTCGGGCGCTATCATGCGCCGGGGGGCGGGGCGAGGGCGTGGGAAAAGCAGATCCTCACCCGCGCGCGCGCCGTGGCGGGGAACGCCGAAACGCTGAAACGCTTTTTCCAATGGCGCGACGAACTGCTGTACGCGCGGGCGCAGGGGTCGGAAATTTTGGACGAGTTGTGGCGCATGCGCCTGCACACGGAGGCCGAAAAGACAAAGGGGCTGGCCGGGCCCGACCGCTCGTTTAAGGCGTCCGCCGGAGGGCTGATGGATCTGGAGTTTTTGGCGCAGATGTTGCAGCTGCGCATGGGCTCCTCCGCGCCGCAATTGCGCTCGCCCTCCACGGGGGAGGTGTTGGAGGCCGCCGCCCAAGGGCTGGGGCGCGACTGTCCGGAGTTTTTGAATTTGCCCTCCCATTACGACACGCTGCGGCGCATCGAGATGGCCCTGCGCAGGGACGTCAACGAGGCCGTTAGCGTCATTCCCGAGGCCGGGCGCGAGCGGTATGCCTTGGCCCGCGCGATGGGGTTCCCGGACGAGGAAACCTTTATGAGGCATTACCAAGCGACGCTCGCCGACGTGCGGGCCCAGACGCTGAAAGCACTCGCGCGCATTGGAATGAGCGGTGCCTAGGGCGGATATAACAGGGGTAGACAATTTGGCTGGGTTTCGCTAGTGTGGAGGTCATTCCCAGCGGAACTTTTCCGCGTGAGGGTTGACTATTTTTTTATTGTTTCCAAAAAAAAGACGGCTCGACCGTCCCCGCTCATGTTTGACGGATTGTTGAAAAAATTGCTGATAGCCCTGTGTATCGGGGCGCAGGCGTTCGCCCTGTGGGCGGACGTGGACGTGCCGTTGACGCAGGCCGAAAAGACGGCCCAAGCCGAGGCGGCCGCCGAGAAGGAGGCGGAGGCGCGCAAGGTGAAAGTCGCCGAGCTGCAGACGAACCCGAGGATGGCCGAGGAGTCGCGCATCGTGGCGTACTGCCTCGAGCGGATGCACTACCTGCGCACGCCCATCAAGCGGCTGAACCCCTCGGAGGTGATCGACGCGTATCTGGACGACCTCGATCCCGCGCGGCTGTTTTTCCTGAAGTCCGACGTCGACCACATCAAGGAGCGCTTCGCCCCGACCCTCGACGTGTTTTTGCAGCAGGGGAATTTGCTGCCCGCATTTTCGATTTTCCAAATCTACCGCGACCGCGTGCGCGAGCGGTGCGAATGGGTGGAGGCGCGCCTGAAAGAGCCGTTCGATTTTTCCGTGGAGGAAAGTTTTAAGCCCGACCGCAAGGAGGCCCCGTGGATTGAGACGCGCGAGCAGGCCGACGCCCTGTGGCAGCAGCGGCTGAAGTTCGAACTGCTTAACGAGAGCTTGGCCCCGAACCGCGGCAAGAAGGCGGACGCCAAAAAAGAGGCGGAAAAAACCGCCAAGGCGGACACGGATTCGTCCAAGAAGGAGAAGAAGGAGAAGGTGGAGCCTAAGACCTTTGAGGAGCGACTGGCCGCGGCGGAGGAAAACCTCTCCAAGCGCTACGCGCGTTTTTTGAAGTCCACGGACGAGATCGAGGCGACGGAAGTGCAGGAGGTGTACTTGAATTCCGTGGCCGCGATCTACGACCCGCACTCCGGATTTCTCTCCCCTTACTTTCTGGACGAGTTTGACATTTCGATGCGCAATTCCCTCGTGGGGATCGGCGCGGTGCTCAGCGAAAAGGACGGTTATTGCACGATCCGCGAGCTGGTGTCCGGCGGGCCCGCCGCGCGTTCCGGCCAGCTCCACGCGGGCGACAAAATCGTCGGCGTGGCGCAGGGCGAGGACGGCGAGATGACGGACGTCGTCGGCGTGAAGCTGCGCAAGGTCGTGCGGCAGATCCGAGGGAAAAAGGGTACCGTCGTGCGCATCCTCGTGCAGCCCGCCGAGGGCGACCCGTCCGAGCGTTCGATCATCACAATGGAGCGCGACGAGATCAAGCTGACCGACAATCTGGCCAAGGCGAAACTTTTTGAGGTGCCCGCCGAAAACGGCGAGACGGTGAAAGTCGGCGTCATCGACCTGCCGTCCTTTTACGGGGCCGGCGAGAACGACGAGCGGGCGGGCACGTCCGAGGACGTGAAGCAGCTGATCCAAAAGCTCAAGGAAAAGGGCATGCAGTCGCTCGTGCTCGACGTGCGGCGCAACGGCGGGGGCTACCTCAACGAGGCGATTGATTTGACGGGACTTTTAGTGGCGGGCGGCCCCCTGCTGCAGGTGCGCGACACCGCGGGGAAAGTGCAGGAGCTGCGTGACCGCATGAAGAACGCGCTGGCGTGGAACGGGCCGCTCGTGCTGCTCGTCTCGAAAATGAGCGCCTCCGCCACCGAGATCGTGGCCGGGGCCCTGCAAAACCACAACCGCGCCGTTATCGTGGGCGACTCCAAGACCCACGGCAAGGGCACCGTGCAGGCCGTCTATCCCTTTGAAAACCTCATGCCCAAGCAAAAGGGCGCGGCGAAGGTGACGATCCAGAAATGGTACCTGCCCGACGGCAATTCCATTCAGGTGAAAGGGATCTCCTCCGACATCGCGCTGCCCTCGAGCCTCGACGCGCTGCCGATCGCGGAGGGGGATTTGAAGCGGGCGCTGCCGTGGGACGCCATCCCCGCGCTCAAGCTCGACGCGCGCGCGTCTTCCGGCGTCGCGGCCAACAGCGTGTCGGACGAGCTGCTGAAGGACTTGGGCGAGTACAGCGCGGCCCGCCGCGAACGGCTGCCGGAGTTTTCCGTGCTCGACGAGCAGGTGAATTGGAACCGCTCGCAGGCCGAGCGCAAGGAGTTCTCGTTGCTGCGCGCCCAGCGCGAAAAAGAGCGCGCCGAGGACACCGCCGTGCGCGACCGCCTTGACGACGAGCTGGACGAGCTGGCCGCGTCTAACTACAAGTCGGAGGAGTTTAAGCTTTCGGTGGTGGACACCCAGCCCGCCTTCAACCCGGACGAGGTGGAGCCGGAGGAGGGCGAGGACGCGGAGTTCGCCAAAAAACCCGTTTTCGACATTCGCCTGCGCGAGGGATTGCGCGTGGCGGCGGACTGGTACGCCCTGTCCGCGCAACCGCCCTCCAAGGAAACGGCGGCGGATATCGTCGCCCAGAAGACGGAACAGCCGCGATGAAACGCAAGCGGCTTTTCGAGGGCAAGTGGCTCGACCTGATGTCGGTGGAGCACCGCGACAGCGAGGGATTTGAAAAGCCGTGGGAGTTTGCCTCGCGCACGGGAATGGGGTCCGCCGTCGCGGTGGTCGCGCGGTTGAAAGCCCCCGACCGCGTTGTGCTGGTGCGCCAGTGGCGGCCGCCCATGAACGCCTTGACCTTGGAACTGCCCGCCGGGCTCGTGGAGGAGGGGGACACGCCGGAGGCCACGGCCCTGCGCGAATTGGAGGAGGAGACCGGCTTCACGGGCCGTGTCACGCGCGTGGGGCCGCAGGTGTGCAGCTCCCCCGGTATGACCGACGAGACGGTCGGGTGGGTGGAGGTCGAGGTCACCGGACAGACGGCCCCGCACCCCGAGGCGGACGAGCAGATTCAGACGATTGTCGCGCCGATCGAGGGTCTGCTGGACGAGATCGGGCGGCTGTGCGCCGACGGCACGCGCGTGGAGGGGAAGTTGTACGGGTTTGCGCGCGGGCTGGAAGGCTAGGATTTTCTTGAAACCTTTTGTCTGTTTTTACGTTTGTAAACAGTATGCGCCGCCGCATTGAAAGACGATGCGGCGGTTATTTTTTGCATCTTTTCCCCCTGCTCATGAAGAAATTGCTCTCCTTTAAGAAAATTTTGTGGATTGTCGCCGTGGCCGTTGTCGCGGGCGCGGGGTACGTCATCTGGGGGTCCTCCGGCGCGAGCGCGCCCGCGCAGTTTCGCAAGACGGCCGTTGAAAAGCGCGACATCGTGACCACGATCGACGCGACCGGCACCGTGGAGCCCGAGGACTTGGTGGACGTGGGGGCGCGGGTGTCCGGCGAGATCGTCTCGTTCGGCACCGACATGGACGGCAAGACGATCGACTACGGCTCCCGCGTGCGCGAGGGCGACGTGCTGGCCGTGATCGACAAGGAGATCCCCGAGTCCGACCTGCTCAAGGCCAAGGCCGCCCTCGCCAAGGCGAACGCCAGCCGCGTGCTGAGCCAAGCCAGACTCAACAAGGCCGAGCGCGACTGGAAGCGCGCGGAGCGCATCGGCGTTTCGGGCGCGCTCTCGCAGGCCGCGTATGACGGCTATTTGTCGGAATGGGAGAGCGCGAAGGCGGAGTTGGACGTGGCCGCCGCCGGCATCGTCCAAGCCGAGGCGGAATTGCGCTCCGCCGAGCGCAACATGGAGTATTGCACGATCAAAGCGCCCGTGACCGGGGTGGTGATCAACCGCGTGGTCAGCCTCGGACAGACGGTCGTCTCCAACATGAACGCGAGCAGTTTGTTTTTGCTGGCGAAAGATTTGAAAAAGATGGAGGTGTGGGCCTCGGTGAACGAGGCGGACATCGGCAGCATTTTCCCGGGGCAGGCCGTCACCTTCACCGTCGACGCGTTCCCGGGCGAGACGTTCAACGGGACGGTCGGCAAAATCCGCCTGAACGCGACGATGACGCAGAACGTGGTGACGTACATCGTCGAGATCGTCACCGACAATTCGAGCGGGCGGCTGCTGCCGTATCTGACCGCGAATTTGAAGTTTGAAGTCAAGCGCGCCGACGGGGCGCTGTCCGTGCCCGCCGGGGCCCTGCGCTACACGCCCGAGGCCGCGCTGATCGCGCCGGGCGCCGACGAGAAGGCGCTGGGCGCGCGCTCGAAAGTGTGGGTGGATGCCGGCAACGGGCTTGTGCGCCCCGTGCCGGTGAAGGCGGGGCTGTCCGACGGCGAGTGGACGCAGGTGCTCAAGGGCGATCTGGCCGTCGGGCAGGAGGTGGTTACCGGACAGGTGCAGGTGACGGCGGCGGGCGGGAAAAGCGCGTCCTCGAATCCCTTCACGCCGACGCCCCCAAGGCGCAACCGCGGCGGCAGCTCGCAGGGGCAGGGCGCGGGCGGCCCGCCCGCCAACCGATAAGGATTTTTGGAATTCCGCCCCCGTTTGCCATGAGTTTGATCGAACTGAAGGACATTCGAAAGACGTACAAAATCGGCGACATTTTGCTGCCGGTGTTAAAGGGTGTTTCGCTCCACGTCGAGCGCGGCGAGATGCTGGCGCTCACCGGCGTCTCGGGCTCGGGCAAAAGCACGCTCATGAATATTTTGGGGTGCCTCGACCGGCCCACCTCCGGCGAGTATTGGCTGGACGGCATCGAGGCCTCGAAGCTCAACAACGACCAGCGCGCGGATTTGCGCAATAAAAAAATCGGGTTTGTGTTCCAGAGCTTCAATTTGCTTTCACGCACGAGCGCGCTGGAAAACGTGATCATGCCGCTGGGGTACACCGCCGGGCACCTTTCGGAAAAACAGATGGTCGCCGCGGGCAGGGAAATGTTGGAGCGCGTGGGGCTGGCCGACCGCATGGACCACGAGCCCTCCCAGCTTTCGGGCGGGCAGCAGCAGCGCGTGGCCATCGCCCGCGCGCTCGTCAACCGCCCGCAGATCTTGTTCGCCGACGAGCCGACGGGGAATTTGGATTCGCGCATGAGCGAGGAGATTTTGCGGATTTTTACCGAGATCAACGAGCAGGAGGGGATGACGATCATCCTCGTCACGCACGAGCCGGACGTGGCCGAGCGGGCCAAGCGGATCGTCCGCCTGAAAGACGGCGAGGTCGAGTTCGACAAGCCGACGGGGGTGCGCGCATGAAAAAGCTGCGCATTGTGAAGAACGCCCTGAAGGCGATTTGCCGCAACCCCATGCGGACGTTTTTGACGACGCTGGGCATCGTCATCGGCATCGCCTCGGTGATCGCACTGATGGAGATCGGCAACGGGGCGCAGGAGGTCCTGCGCAAAAACATTTCGGCGATGGGGGTGAACACGATCATGATCCGCCCAGGCACTTCCATGATGGGCGGGGTGAGCTCCGGCGCGGGGGCGCGGGCGAATTTGACGGAGCAGGACGTGCGGGCGATCGAGAAAGATTACCCCGCCGTCGTCGGCGTTTCACCGGTTGTCTCGGTGCGCGGGCAGGTGATTTACGGCGGGAAAAATTGGAGCCCCTATAGCATTAGCGGGGTCGACGCCTCTTATTTCGAAGTCGCCAACTGGAAGGTGGCCGACGGCGAATTGTTCGACGAGTTGACGGTGCGGCGCGGGTTGAAAGTGTGCCTGATCGGCTCGACGATCGCGCGCGAGCTGTATGGCGACGAGGATCCCGTGGGCAAGGAGATCCGCATTCAGAACGTCGTCTTTAAGGTGGTCGGCGTGCTACAAAGCAAAGGGGCCAACATGATGGGCATGGATCAGGACGACGTGGTGATCGCGCCGTGGACCGCCGTCAAGGCGCGGCTCAAGGGCGCGGGGCAGAGTTCGATCTCTTCGGTGGGAAGCTCTTCTTCTTCCAGTTCCTCGTCCACCAGCACGACGAACGATTTGTACACCAGCGCCGTCTCCTTTTACCCCGCCGTGACGGACAAGAATATCCCCCCCGTGCGCTTCACGAACGTGGACAGCATCACCGCCGCCGCCGAGCGGCAGGAGGACGTGGCGCAGGCGGTCAGGGAGATCACGCGCTCGCTGCGCAAGTCGCACAAGCTCGCCGACGGCGACGAGGACGATTTTTCGATCCGCACGATGTCGGAGCTCTCGGACTTTCTGACATCCTCCACGAAGACGACGACGAATTTGCTGCTGTGCGTGGCGTTCGTGTCGCTGGTCGTGGGAGGGGTGGGGATCATGAACATCATGCTGGTGTCCGTCACCGAGCGCACGCGCGAGATAGGATTGCGCATGGCGGTAGGGGCGCGCAAGAAGGACATTTTAAGGCAGTTTCTGATCGAGTCCGTCGTCATCTGCATTCTGGGCGGGTTCATCGGGATCGCGGTGGGGCACGGCACGTCCGTTGTCCTTTCCATGATGCTCAACTGGCCCACCGCCACGTCGTACTCCGCGATTTTGCTCTCCGTCGGGGTGAGCGCCGCCGTCGGCCTGATTTTCGGCTACTACCCGGCGTGGAAGGCCGCCCGACTCGATCCCATTGAGGCTTTGCGCTATGAATAAGGCAGTTTTATTTTTTACCCCGCTATGTTGCCTGATGCTGGCGGCCTGCAAGGTCGGGCCGTCGTTTAAAGAACCGCAGGCGGAGTTTTCCAAGCAGTGGGAGACCGCCGCCGACCAGACGCCGCCGGAGGACATCGCGCAATGGTGGACGCGCTTTGGCGACGACAAGCTCACGGAATTGATCGGGCGGGCGTTTGTCGGCAACATAGATCTGGCCGTCGCCCGCTCGCGCATCGAGCAGGCGCGCTACACGCTCGGGATCACGCGCAGCGGGCTGTTCCCCACCGCCGACCTGAGCGGGGCGTTCTCGCAGTCGGGGCAGGGCAACGGGCCTTCCGGCCACATGTATTCCGCCGGGGCCGCCGCCTCGTGGGAGCTCGACGTCTTCGGCGGACTGCGCCGCGACATGGAGGCCAGCGAGGCCGACTACCGCATGGCGTTCGCCGACAAGTGCGCCTCGCAGGTGGCCCTCGCCGCCGAGGTGGCGCAGAATTATTTTTCATACCGCGCCTTGCAGCAACAGCTGATAATCACGCGCAACAACATCGAGCTGCAAAAGAAGACCTACGAGCTGACGCGGCAACTGTTCCGCACGGGGTTTGAGTCGGAGCTCAACGAAGTGCGCTCGCGGGCGGAGGTGGAGAGCACGCAGTCCGAAATCCCGACGTTGGAGGCGCAGCTGGAGCAGACGCGGCACGCGCTGGAGTACTTGCTCGGGCTACCCGCCGGCGCGCTCGCCGAAGAGCTGAAGGAGGCGGGCAAGCTCGCGGAGCTGGAGAATTTTGTGCCGCAAATCGGCGTGCCCGCCGCCTTGGTGCAGCGCAGGCCGGACATCATGGTGGCGACCTACAAGATGCACGCGGCGACCGCGCGCATCGGGGCCGCCGAGGCGGATTTTTACCCGCGCTTTTTTGTCGCCGGAAACATTTACTACAAGGCGCCGAACGTGAGCGACGTGTTTCGCAGCCAGTCGAAGGACTGGTCGGTCGGGCCGTCGGTGAGCTGGAACATTTTCAGCGCGGGCAAGACCGTCTACAACGTGAAGCTGCAAAAGGAGATCACGCGCGAGGCCGGGCTTTCGTGGGACGGCGCGGTGCTCTCCGCTGTCCGGGAAGTGGAGGACGCGCTCGTGGCGATCGAGAAGGAAAAGACGCGCGTGGGGATTTTGGACCAGCTCGTCGAGAGCAACCGCATCGCCTTCACGCACAGCCGCACGTTCTGGGAGGAGGGCGGGCTGGAGATGCTCGACTTGCTCGTGGCCCAACGCTCGTTGCTGACCTCCGAGCAAAAACAGGTGCTCAGCCGCAAGCAGCTGGCGTCCTACATCGTCGATCTGTACATGGCGCTCGGCGGCGGGTGGGCCGAGGCGGATTTGGAGAAAAACGACATT
>JAVBTG010000133.1:0-12646 GCA_031556275.1 Opitutales bacterium | reverse complement strand
GCCACCATAAAGGGCCAAGTCAAAATGGAACAGCCACAAGGCGATATTTTAATGGGAGTATTTGGAATCGAGGCACAGGACAATCAATAAAAACTATCCCTGCTGTTCCCCCTTAATTGCCTACCACCACGCCCCTTTCTGCGCATAAAATGTTTGGGGCTACAGGTAAAATTATATCAAATAAATCGCCCTTCACTTTCCTTCAAAAGTTGCGCAACCTATTGCGCCATATAATACTTTGCGCAATTTATTTTTCTTGCAAACAAAGTTGAGCCGTCCTAAAAATAAAGAACGAGAGCGGACAAAAACGAATATTCTCCTATTCCCTCGTTTTTATCAATTTCGCGAACAACATATAAAACTAAAAGGATACCCCAAATGAATATAAGATTACCATTCACGGGATTGTTGGCCCTAGCGGCGATATCGTTTGCGCCAGTTACGCATGCGGCAGATGTAGCCGTCTTTTTCCCAAGCAACACAAGTAGCGCAGCCGTATGGGGCATAATACCGACGGTAACGGACTCACAACCAAATCTATCTTCCGAGCACGTCCTCTCCTCCAACGCAAGCGGGCGGTTTCTAGTGTTTGACACCGCCGATGACTGGACAATCAAGGACATCAACCTGCGAAACAAGGACTTCACCGGCGACGATTCCACCATTTACGTGGACGCTGGCAGTCTCACTGTGAATGGAAACACTTACATCGGCGCCAACGCGGACACGCGCGGCACGTTGTTTATCCGAGGCGGCACACTGAATGCTAATGGGTTATTTCGCGTGGCCGGAAACACCAACGCCACCGGAAGCGTCACCATGACATCCGGCAAACTGAACGCTTATATCGCGGGCTCTTACTCGCAGATTGCCTCGGGTGCCAGCTCCACCGGCACAATCAATGTGCAAGGCGGGGAAGCCAGGTTCTGGAGAATGACCGTGGGCGATGCCGACAAGGCAGAAGGTTACCTCAATCTTTCCGGCGATGGAAAGGTTAGCTCCGGCTTCATCTCTGTTGCCAATCGCACAAACAGCACGGGCGTCGTCAGCGTTGCCGACACGGCAGCGCTTGATTTGGGCACCGCTGCTCTCAACCTCGGAACCGGCACCAATTCCTCCGGCACGTTGACAGTTTTGGGCGGAACCGTCAAAGCCGGCACGATCGTCGTCGGCCTCGGCAGCAACTCCAATGGGATCCTGCAACTCTCCAATGGTGAAATTTCGGTCGGTACTCTGTCCGTCGGCAACGGCGTGGCCGCGAACGCCACACTATCCACGGCCGCGCAGGGTTCCGTCGGCAAAGTGACCATCACCGGCGGCGCATTGACGATCACCGGCTCCCTCAATATTGCGCCCATGATTGCGGACGCCGCGACGGAGGGCCACTACTCGCAATCGGGCGGTGTCGTGCGTGCCAAGGAAATTTACGTCGGCTCCAACAATAACGCCGCGGTGACGAACAAGGCCGTCCTCACCGTTTCCGGCGGTGCGCTAACCTCCGACACCTTCTTCAACGTCGGCGCCAGCACGGCCGACGGCGCGGCCTCCGCGCAGGCCACCATCACCGGCACGGGCAGCCTGACGGCGGCCACCGTGAGCGTCATGCGAGCGGGTACCCTCTCGGCGACGAACATCACCTTGGGCGACGCGGTGACGGCCGGTAGCGGCGAGATCGCCGCGCAAACCTTCATGATGTCCAACGGTTCCGTTGTCAGCACCGCCCGCATCAGCAACTCCAACGGCGTGCTGAACATCCGTGGCGGTTCACTCTCGGCGACGGAGCTCGTCAGCGGCTTGCTCCAAGGCGCCACGAGCGTTGTCTCGGTCTCCGGCGGCGATGTCAACATCTCCACCGAAATCAGCATGGGCAGCAAGGGTACCAGCGCCGGCTCGACTGCCACCTACACCCAGAGCAACGGTACGGTCTGGGCCAAACAGGCGACGCTGGTCGGAGCCTCGGCAGCGGGTCTCACCACCTCTGCAGTGATGAACATCACCGGCGGCAAGCTGACGATCGGGAACTTCCTGACGATGAGCACCAACTCTGCGACGGGCACGAACACCGCGCTCGTCACCGTCGGTAAAAACGGCACGCTTGAAGCCGGCCGCATCAATATCTTCGGTGGAGCCACCCTGGATGTCTCGGGCATGCTGCAGATGATCGATCCGGTGTCCGGTTCCAACAACATTGGATTGACCGGGGCGAGCGCGAGCAACACCGCCAACCTGATCGTCCGCGACGGGGCCACCGTCTCCGTCAAGGGCAACTTGAATTTCAACGCCCATTCGCGCCTGACGATGGAAGTGGGCGACGCCTTCAACACCGTCAATATCGGCGGGCTGGTCGCCTTCAACACGGGCGTCGACATTCTCGGCACGCAGAAGATCACCTTGGACTTCTCCGACTATACCGGCGGAGCCGACGATATCGTGCTCTTCAGCACCAGCGCGGCCATCACCGGCTTCGAAGAATGGTACGCCACGGCGAGCGAGAATCTCATCATACTCGGGTTGGACAGCAGCCTCACCTTCAAGGGTCTGACCCTCGCTGCGGACAAATTGTCCATCACCGCCACGTTGAGCGACATCCCCGAACCGGCCGTCGCCGGCCTGTTGTGCGGTCTGCTCGCCCTTGCTGCGGTCGCCCGCCGCAAGCGGAGCTAAGGGATCGATACACTTCACTTGTTTTGTTGCAAACAAAAGCCGCGTCCGAAAAGACGCGGCTTTTTTATGCCCGCTCAAAACATCATCCGCGCAACATTTACAGGCACGCAAATGGAATAGATGCCCTGCATCCCCGTCGATACAGAAGGAAACGGCGCACCCTAGAATCCCTCGATCCCCATGCCCCGCCGAAGCTCTTCGCTTGTAAAAAGCGCGGGGCTGTCGGCGTATTCACGGACAGCCCCCTAAAAACATCCCTTCGGAAAAACTCACCGCCCGTATTTCAAACGCAACGCCTGCTGCCTGCCGTTGACGACTTCATAGGAAAAATCACGCCCGGCAGGGCCGTCAATTTTCAGCTGCCCGCGCACTTCAAGCTGGTCGCATTCGATAATGTCAAACGTCGCCCCCGAAGACGCCTTGTAATTCTTGGCGTACTGCACCCAGATCGTGGTGCCGTCCTCCAATATCACTTTGCCGCCTTTGCCCTTGGCTGTCCACACGAGCTGGTCGTATTTGCTGCGCCCCGCGATATCGACGGTAAAACGCGCGTTCTTGCCCTGCGTGTAGGTGCACGGCTCGTTGCTCACGAGCGTGGTTTTACCCACCTCGCCGTCGCCGCCGGGGGAAAGGCTGCCCTTCTTCGTGTTGTCGAGGTCGAGCCCCAGCACCGTCGAATTGAGCGCGCCGCCGTTGAAATTGAAAACGCCCTTGCCCACGCCGTTGGCGATCCCGCCCGGCTTGCCCTCCGGCGTTACGATATTGAGCGCGCCGCCGTTGAGATTGTAGATGCCCGTCGAAGTGCGCGAGCTTGTCAGCGTGAAATGGCCCGTCAAATGCATGGGCACGGACAGCGTCACCACCCCGCCGTTCTGGTTGAAAACACCTACCGCATTTTCGTGGTTTTGCAGTTTGCCCGCGAGAATGAAGCGCGTGTCCACCTCAAGCCGTCCGCCGTTTTCGACCGTGAAGGAGCCGGAGCCGTCGGAACCGCCCTGCCCCTCAAAACGCACGTTCACCTTCAGCACGCCATCCTTGCCGATCACCAGATGGTTATCCCTGCGGCCGTGGTAGTAGCTGAGCACTTCCACGGGCTTGTTCAGCCGGACAGTTATCCCGCCCAAGCCGTTGATTTGCGCCACATCGTTCTTCCCCGGGCGCTTGCCGCGCTGGGCCTCGCCCAGCTTGTCGTCATAATACGCGCGGCTCAGGTGCCAGATATCGCTGTCCCAATCGCCGGATTTGCGCGCCGAATAGGTGTCAAACTCCGGATTGCCCGCGGCCTCGGCCATCGCCTTGCGCCGTTCGGGCGTCATCTTGTCCGAAGAAGCGCCCTGCGCTGTCACAACGCACAGCGCCGCGGAAAGGAAAATAAAAAGGGGGAGTGTTTTCATAGTTTTCATCATGGGGTTTGTTTTACATCAGCGACCGGGCCCATATTTGAGCCTGAGTCCCGTGCGCGGGCCGCTCATCACTTCGTAGGAAAAATCACGCGCGGCGGGGCCGTCGAGCTTGAGTTGCCCGCGCACCTCGATCTGGTCGCATTCAACGATGTCAAAAGACGATCCCGAAGCGGCGCGGTAATTATCCAAGTAGGACACCCAAATCGTCGCGCCGTCCTCGAATACCACTTTGGCGTTTTTGCTCCTGTTTTTCCAGATAAGCTGATCGTGCTTGTTACGCCCCGCCACATTCACAGTAAAGCGCGCCCTTTTGCCCTGTTCATAGGTGCGGGCGGCGTCGCTTTTAAGCACCGTCGCGCCCACGGTCTCGTCGCCGCCGGGCGAAAAGTTGCCCGAACCCGTGTTGAGGATATCCAAATCGCACGCATTCGTGTTCAATGTGCCGCCGACAAAATTGAATTTTCCTTTGCCGATGCCGTCGCGCAAGCCCACCTGCCTTTCGGGCGCGATGATGTTAAGAACACCGTTGTTCAACGCATAAACACCGACCGCCTGCGCCGAGCTCGACAGCGGGCGCGGTCCCGTCAAAAACACGGTGCCGTTGACGGTGACGTCTCCCCCGTTTTGCGTGAACGTCCCCATGCCATTGTCCGTGCTGTTGGCCCCCGCGACGCAGAAGGCACCGGTGACCGTCACAGTCGCACCTTCCTGCACCTCGATCTCGCCGGAGGCCTCAAAACCGCCCTGCCCGTCATAGGCTTTCTCGAGTGTCAACTGCCCGCCTTTTTTGATAATCAGGCGGCCCTTGTCGCGCATGATGCGGAAATTGTTCACCGTCACCTTGTCGGAGAGGGTGATCGTGATGCCCGGCCCGTTTAGCTCCGCGTTGGTGTCGGGCTGCGGGCGCGCGCCGCGCTTGGCGGGCCCGAGGCCCTCGTCCATGTTGGCCCGCCGCAGACACCAAATATCGCCGTTCCAATTGCCCGATTGGCGGGCTGAATACAAATCGCGCGCATCGGGGTTGATAAGGATCTTGCGCTGCCCCTTTTCGGCCTTATCCGAAGAAGCAGCCTGCAATCCGCACAAACCGGCCAAAACGCAACCAAGGCAAATGAGTATTGTTCGGATCATTGTTTGCAAAAGTAAGTATATTCAAAATTGCGAGCCGCCTAGAAATGGTGGCCGCGTCAGCCGGTGTAAATTGCGCATCGGCAACATTCGAAAAAGCATGCGAGAATACCGATATTGCGCAATCGTATGCGCAGGTGAAGTTTTAAAGCCTCGCCCCCCTCAGGTCAACCCTTTTCCCTGCGCAAATAACGTGCCATCGTTTTCACCACATCCCCGCCGCGCGCAGCTGCCCTGTGGCCGTCTCGCCCCAGTCGCCGCGGTTAGCCATGGGGCTGGCGGGGCTGGGGTGCAGGATCGTCGTCACTTTCACCGGCATATCCGCCAGCGTTTCCTCGGCCCGTTTTTGGGCAAAGCCGCCCACACCCACCACCCACTCGGCCCCTGTCGCCGTCACGACGGCGCGCAAATGCATATCGCAAGCCGCGTACAGCGCACGCGTCTGGTCGGACGGAAGCTTGTCCGGCGTGTAATTCACAGGGCCGCGCTTGCCTTCGGCGAAAAAAGCCAAAGGGCAATAGTTCAACACATAATGGTCTTTAAAAAACATATCCGCCGTGCCGAATTTCTTTTGAAAGAGGCCCCAGAGCCGCCGCCCGCTCACCTCGCCCCGGCGGTGGTGCAGCCCGCTGATCGGCAACAGCGGATGCGCGTGCTCGGGCTGCCCGATCGGCTCGTCCAGTTGCAAAAAATCGCGCACCATCGGCGGATCGCCAAAGGGCACCCCCGTTTGCACCATCCCGTGCGGCCCGGGGTTCATGCCTAAAAAAACCGCCTTCTTGCGCCCCTGTCCGTGGCGGCGCACATAGGCCGCGTGCATTTCCCACGCGTAGGCAAGCGGGTTGTAGACCGCGACCAGCGGCCCGTCGAATCGCATGGGATCCACGGCGTCGCGCAGCTCGGCGGCGGCTTCAAGCAGGGTTGTCATGTTTTTAAATGATTTCCCCGCGCGCGCACTGCGGCAAACTATTTTTGGCGTCACCCTTGGAAAAACGGGCAATCGAGGTTAATTTATACAAGAGTATAAACACGATTGACACGAAATTTATACAACTGTATAAAAACGGCATGAAGGCGAAAACCGAAAGCGAACCCACACGGGAACGGCTCCTGCGCCGAGGCCTTGAGCTGGCGCGCAGGCGGGGCTTGCGCGCGCTCACCGTGCGCGAACTGGCGCGGGAGGCGCACATCAACTTGGGAACCTTCGTCTACCACTTTGGCACGCGGGAAAAATTCGTCGAACAACTGCTCGAACGCTGGTACGCCCCGCTCTTTGAATCGCTGCAAACCCAAACCACGCGCGGGATGCCAGCGCTGGAGAACCTGCGCGCCCTGATGGAGGGTGCGGCGGCGTTCGTCGAGAAAAACGCCGCGATGGTCGCGCAACTTTTATCCGACGCGCTCGCGGGCGAGAAAAGCGTCGGGAAATTCCTGGCCACCATGTACCCGCGCCACCCCAAGCTGATCTTCGAGGCCATACGCCGCGCGCAAAAAAGCGGCGACATCCGCAAGGGCGACCCCGCGCAGATTTTCATCTTCATCGTGGGGGCCGTCGGCATGCCCGCCGTTGCCTTCTGCATTTTGGGCGCGCAAGCGGAAAAGCATATTCCCGTCTCGCCCTTGTTCATTAAAAACACGCTTTCCCAAAAAGGCTTCTCACAGCGCATCGAATGGGCGCTGGAGGGACTCAAAACCAAATAGAAAAATTTTTTCATGAAGAAAAAAATCGCCCTCATTCTCATCCTTGTGATCGCCGCCGCCACGGCGTTCGTGCTGCTGCGACGTTCCGGCAACGGCGCCACCGCTCGCCCGCTCGGCGGCAACGTCGACATCCGCGAGGTGAATGTTTCCTTCCGCGTGGGCGGACGCCTGCTGTCCCTGACCGTGGACGAGGGCGACGCCGTAAAACAGGGCCAAGTCCTCGGGCAGCTGGACAGGCAGCCGCTGGAAAACGCCCTGCATCTGGCGCAGGCCCAGCTGGCCGGCGCCAAGGCGCAGTTGACGCTCCTTGAAAACGGCTACCGCGCGCAGGAGATTGAGCAGGCCGCGGCCGTGCTCGCGGGCCGTCAGGCAGTCCTCAAAAACGCGCTGATCGAGTACGACCGCTATGTGAACCTGCTCAAAGACAACGCCATTTCCCAACGCGACGTGGACATCTCCCTGGCCGCACGCGACAAGGCACGTGCGGACGTGGAGGAAGCCTCCCAGCAATACACATTGCTCAAAATCGGCTACCGGACGGAGGAAATCGAGCAGGCCCGCGCGCAGGTGCAGGCCGCCAAGGCGCAGGTAGACACAATCGAACTTCAACTCTCCGACACGACCTTAAAAGCCCCGTCCGACGGCGTCATTCTCACCCGTGCCGTCGAACCGGGAACGTTGCTCAGCGCGGGGGCCACCGTTTTTTCCGTCTCCCTCACCAATCCCGTCTGGGTGCGCGCCTATGTGGCGGAACCGGATTTGGGCGCGGCGATTCCGGGGCGCGAGGTGACCTTCCACACGGACAGCCGCCCCGACCACATCTACCGCGGCACGATCGGCTTTGTTTCCCCGACGGCGGAATTCACGCCTAAAACCGTCGAGACGCAAGACCTGCGCACCTCCCAAGTGTACCGTCTGCGCATCGTCGTGCAAAATCCGGACGAGGCGCTGCGCCAAGGCATGCCCGTCACCGTCTTGTTGCCGCTTCATCAATAGAGCCGTATGGAAGACACCGCCATCCGCGCAAAGACCTTAAGCTACCGCTTCGGCGATAGCGGGGCGGACGCGTTGACGGACGTCTCCTTCGCGGTCGCCAAAGGCTCCGTCGTCGGCCTTGCCGGGCCCGACGGCGCGGGCAAAACAACCCTGATGCGCCTGCTCGCGGGTCTGCTCAAACCCACGCGCGGCCAATCCCGCATGCTCGGGTTCGACCCGATTTCCCAAACAGACGCCCTGCGCCCGCGCTTGGGATACATGCCGCAAAAATTCGGCCTGTACGAGGACCTGACCGTCGAGGAAAATTTAACGCTCTACATCCGCCTGCGTGAATTGCCCGCCCGGCAAAGCGCGGAGCAAACCGCCAAACTGCTCGCATTCACGGGGCTTGCCCCCTTTACGCAACGCCCCGCGGGAAAACTCTCGGGCGGCATGAAGCAAAAGCTGGGGCTCGCCTGCACGCTGATCGGCTCCCCTCAAATCCTGCTCTTGGACGAGCCGTCCGTAGGCGTCGATCCCCTCTCGCGGCGCGAGCTCTGGGAGATGGTGCAGGCGCTGGCCTCCGACGGCATGACGATTCTCTGGGCGACCTCCTATCTCGACGAGGCCGCCCGCTGCGCCGAAACGCTTTTGATGGACAAAGGAAAAATCCTTTTCCAAGGCAAGCCAGAGGACGCCATCGGCAGCGTGCGCGGCCGCACATTTGAGCTACGCGGAGTCTCCGAAGGCCGCCGCGCTGTCTTGCGGGAAGTCTGGAAAGACGACCGCGTAATGGATTCCGTCATACAAGGCAGCGGCGTGCGCGTGCTCATGCGGCCCGACGAGCAACCGCCGACGCCCGACATTCTAAAAGCCAGCGCCCAAGCGGCTTGGCAACCCGCAGAACCGACATTGGAAAACGCCTTCATCGACCTGCTCGGCGGCATTCCGCGACAGTCAATTCCCGAAGCCTCAAACAAAACACCCCCCGCCGCCGCACCCGCCGTGGAAGCCGAAGGGCTCACGCGCATGTTCGGCACCTTCGCCGCCGCCTCCGACATCCGCTTCAGCGTGCCCAATGGCACCATCTTCGGACTGCTCGGCCCCAACGGGGCGGGCAAATCCACCACCTTTAAAATGCTTTGCGGCCTGCTCGCGCCCACCTCGGGCACGGCGCGCATCAGGGAAACGGACATCCGCCACCAAGGTCCGCAGGCGCGCCAAAAAATCGGCTACATGTCGCAAAAATTCTCGCTCTACGGCAATTTGAGCGTGGCGCAAAACCTCGATTTTTTCGCGGGCATTTACGGGCTTCACGGCCGCGCCGCACACGAAAGCCTAGCGCGGGCCGTCGCCGCCTACGGGCTAAAGGATTTTTTCGAAACTGACGCGGGCTCGCTGCCGCTGGGCTACAAGCAACGCCTCGCCTTGGCCTGCGCCACGTTGCATTCCCCGGGCGTTTTATTTTTGGACGAGCCGACATCAGGCGTCGATCCCGTGGCGCGGCGCGAGTTTTGGATGCGCATCAACGCCTTTGTGGAAACGGGGGTGACGGTGGTGGTCACCACCCACTTCATGGAGGAGGCGGAATACTGCGACGCCATGGTGCTGATCAACCGCGGCCGCATCATCGCACGCGGCACGCCGGATGAGATCAAGCAACTCGGCGCCTCCTCCGAAAACGCCGATCCCTCGATGGAAGACGCCTTCATTCATTTGATCCAAAACGAAAAGGACTCCGCATGAATTCCTTTTCCTTCAAACGAACGCTCGCCCTATGCCGTAAGGAGAGCCTGCAAATCGTGCGCGACCCCAGCAGCATCCTGATCGCCTTCGTGCTGCCGCTGACGTTGCTGTTCCTGTTCGGCTACGGCGTGAATCTCGACAACAACCGCGTGAAAATGGGCTTCGTCGTCGAGGACGCGGGGCCGGAGGGCTGGCGGTTCGCCTCCGTCATGCGCGGCTCCCCCTACGTCGATTTGTCCGGCGGCACGCGCGCCGAAATGCAACGCGCGCTCGAACGCGGCGACATCCGTGCGATGATTGTTCTACCCGAGGATTTTTCCCGAAAAATCTGGCGGGGCGACCCTTCACCGATTCAAGTGCTCACCGACGGGGCCGAGCCCAACACTGCCAATTTCGCCTCGGGCTACGCGCAGGCGCTCTTGCAGACATGGGCCACGCAACGCGCGCGCGACCTCGGCCAAATCGGCACGGCGGCCCTTTCGGTCGAACCGCGCATGTGGTTCAACCCCGGCGCGATCAGCCGCAACTATCTGGTGCCCGGCTCCATCTCCATCGTCATGACGATCATCGGGGCGTTGCTCACTTCGCTCGTCGTCGCGCGCGAATGGGAGCGCGGCACGATGGAGGCCCTGCTCTCCAGCCCCGCGACCAAGGCGGAGCTGCTCGTCTCCAAAATAGCGCCTTACTATCTGCTCGGCATGGTGGCGATGGCCGTGTGCTTCGGGGCCGCCACCTGGCTGATGGGCATTCCGTTTCGCGGCTCCCTGTGGGCGTTGGCGGCGATAACATCCCTGTTTTTGGGAAGCGCGCTGGGCATAGGCCTGCTCATCTCCACGCTCACACGCAGCCAGTTCAACGCCGCCCAGATCGCGCTGGTGACGGCCTTTCTCCCGGCCGTGATGCTCTCGGGCTTTCTTTTTGAAATCGCCAGCATGCCAAAGGCCCTGCAAGTCATCACCTATATCATCCCCGCGCGCTATTTCGTGAGCGCGTTGCAAACGATCTTTCAAGCGGGCGACTTGTGGGACAGCCTGCGGACGGACTTTTTGTGTCTGCTGCTTTTGTCCTGCTTCTGGCTCGGCCTGACTGCCTTAAAAACACGCCGCCGCCTCGACGGGTAAACCACGCCATGTTCCGCCGCCTGCTCACGCTCATCCGCAAGGAACTTCAAATGCTGGTGCACAACCCGCAGAGCCGTCGCCTGCTCGTCGTCCCCGTGCTGCTGCAGATAGCGATCTTCCCGTTGGCGGCCACCTTGGAAGTGAAAAACGCGACGATAGGTATTTTCAACGAGGACGGCGGCGCCCCCAGCGTCGAGATCGCGCAACGGCTCGCGGCGGCGCAGGCGTTCCCCTACAAGCGCATGATCACCAACGAGGCGGAACTGCAAAAGGCGATCGACCGCCGCGAGGTGCTGCTGGCGGTGCGCATGGGGCCGGAATTCTCCCGCACAATCGAACGCGGCCAACAAGCCTTCGTGCAAATCATCCAAGACGGGCGGCGCTCCAACAGCTCCCAAATCGCGTCTTCCTACGCGGAACAAATTATATCCCAGTGGGCCGCGGAAAAGGGCCTGCAGTCACCCCCGGCTCACGCGCAGATACGCCACCTCTACAACCCAAACTTGGAATACACTTGGTTCATCCTGCCCGCCTTGGTTGCCATCATCACGACGGCTATGTGCCTGATGATCTCCGGCCTCTCCATCGCCCGCGAGCGCGAGGAGGGCACGCTCGACCAGTTGCTCGTCACCCCGCTCTCGCCAGGGCAAATTCTCATCGGCAAGGCCGTCCCGTCCGTCCTCGTGGCCATGTTTCAGGCAAGCATCATCGCCGTGGCGGCCGTGTGGATATACGGTGTCCCAATGACGGGGAGTCTCTTCGCCCTCGCGCTGGCGGTATGGGGGTTCGCCTGCGCGCTCGTGGGGTGCGGGCTGTTCATCTCGGCGATCAGCTCCACCCAGCAGCAGGCCTTCATCGGATGCTTCTGTTTCATGGTTCCCTCCATCGTGCTCTCCGGCTACATGGCGCCGATTGAAAACATGCCCGAGTTCCTGCAATGGCTGGCGCACATGAACCCGCTGACGTACCTTATTTTGATGGTCAAGGGCATCTTTCTAAAAGGCTACGGCATCCCCCAAATCTGGCCGCTTTTATGGCCCCTCTTGGTGATGGTCTTCGCCACCTTCGCGGGGGCTTATGTGTGTTTCCGCCACAAAAGCGGGCACTGATCGCGATGGCACGCGGTGCCCCCATAAACCGATACCGTTTTTTGGCTTTTGAAGATAATTTGAAATTTTCAATGACGCCGTTTAAATTTCTCAACATTATGAATATCAAAGCGTTTTTCTGTGGCAAAATATGGAAATATTTAAAGCCCGCCACCGTTGTGATCACATGTCTTGTGGCCATTGTCACATGTGTGGCCACGATTATCACCGCAGTGGCTGCGTGGAAAAGCGCCGTCGCCGCGCAAAAGAGTTCCGTCGCCGCGCAAAAGAGCTCTGCCATCGCGGAAAAAAGCTCCGCGGCCGCGGAAAAAAGCATATTGCTGCAACAAAAAATCCACGCCGACGGGCTGATGCCAAAAGTGCGAATTTTCACTTGCAACCAATACTTCAATTACATTCCTTCCGACGAAGAAAAATCTCCTGTCCGTTTTTGGGGCGAATTCATCATCGTCACAAATCTGAAGGACTTCCCGACGGCGCTCATGGAGCTCGGGATCTGCCACGGCATAACACCCGACAACCACCCCGTCTATCCTCTTATCCACAACAGAAAATCAACGCAGGACATGGTTGAGCAACGAATACTAGGGGGGCTCATGTCCTTTGAGTTTCCATTAAACCCGGCGTTCTTACACGACCCGAATCCCCGTATTTATAGCGCATTGCATGATTGGAACCCTTTTGAGTACGAGTACGAAGACGAAGACCCGTTCCGCCGCCGCGGGGGGGGCGTCCGCCCCCTGACGGGAGGGGCCGGGAGGGTGTGCGGGGCGCTAGGGGGGGTCGGGGGGGCGCGGGG
>JAVBTG010000036.1:0-5253 GCA_031556275.1 Opitutales bacterium | reverse complement strand
GGGGGGGCTAGGCGCCCGCGGGGCGGGGTTGGCCCAACTGGGCTTGGGTACAACGGTATCTTGGTTTGATTTTTTTTTGCATGAAATGCCGGGGGGGCCCCAACCCGCGCGGCCGCCGCCGCTTCTCTCTTTCTCCTGCTTATGGCAGAAAAATGAACATCAAAGATTCACTTCGACGCGGATGCCGGCCAAAAACGCGGTCTCGCGGTCGCCGGAGGATGTCGCGGGATTGAAGTAAACTTGGAAGGTCGGCTGGAGGGAAATCGCCGGGGTGATCTGCGCCTTGTAGGTCGCCTCGATGCAGGTTTCGTAGGCGTAGATGCCGTTGGCGTCGCGGGCGTAGGAATTGGCGTACATGGCGGAAACCCCGAGCGCGAACACGTCGTCCTTGCGGCTGGGGATCGGGCCGAACCAATTGATCCCCGCGTCCACATAGCGCGAACAGGCGCTGATGTTTTCTTCCGGCGCCCATGCCAGGCGGCAGAAGGCCCCGAAGATGGGATTGCCCTCTTCGTCCAACACGAAATCTTGCTGGAGGTTCAAGTAGAAGGAATAAAAGCCGTCCTGCCCCTCCCCTGTTTTGAAGTTTTCAAAGGTGCCGCTGTGGTAGTTGCCGCCGAAGGCCACGCGGCCGTTGCGGCCCGCCACTTGGTAGTTTTGCCCCAACTGGTACCAGAAGGCGATGTCTTGTAATTCGTAGTCAAAACCGTGGTTGCCCGGAACGTCTTGCCCCGCGTTGCCGTTGTAGAGGCCGAGGGTGACGTCAAAATCGTTGTGGGTGTAATAGACGACAAGGCCCGGCGTCGCGTTGGCGTACTGGGCGAAGGCGACGTCGTCTTTGCCGAACAATCCCGCCCCGGCCACGGCGGGGATCGCGCCGAAGTTGGAGTTCAAAAAGACGTCGGCGTAGTCCAGCCCCATAAAGTCCTCGTCCGCCGCCAGTTGGCCGACGCGGAAACCGATGGAGCCGTTTTCTGTTTTGAATTCGTTGGCGTAATAGATCTCGAAAACCCGCGTCATGTCGCCCGAAAAGATGTTGCTGGGGGAGCTGTTCAGGCCGTCGAATTTCGCGTCGTTCTTTGTGGCCGCGTAATAGAAGGCGCTCAGGCCGATGCGCCCGAGGTTTTCTTTTTTAAACAGCGCGGAAAGATCCTGCTCGAAGCCGAACGTGATCAGGCTGTCCAAATAACTTCCGTGCTCGTCGCCGCCGCGAAAGCTCTGCCACGCCTCGCCTGTCCATGTGGCAAACGGCGTGAAGCCGCGGTCGGCCACGGCCTCGGGCATGAGACCGCCCAGAACTAGGCTTTCGCGCTCGTGCCACGGCAACGCCTTTTCTTCGGGTGTCTCGGGCCGGACGTCGGCCGTCATGGCGGCGTTGGGGAGCGCGCTTTGCGACGGGGCGGACGCACCCGTGTTCGGCGTCTCAACGGGCGAGGACGCCGGTGTGTCGCCGAAGGCGCATGCGTTGAACAGGGCGGCCGCGCAGATCAGGGCCGCCAAAGGAGAGGATGCTTGGGTCATTGGTTGTTTGTTTGTGTCAGTGGTTGGCAGAGGGGGGCTGACATAAACCGGAGACGGAGGAGAGAAAGTGTCGTTGTCATTTGTTAGAGTTGTCTAACTTTTTGCGGAAAAAAATTTCAGCGGGGCGGTTTTGCGGTTTTGCGCCGGGATGGCGGGCGCGTTTTCTTTGGGGAGGCGGATTGTTTCGGGGGGCTTGCCTTTGCCCCGCAGACGGGGCAACTGTCCTGCGCCTTGATGCGCTCGAAAACGGTGAGCAGGCGCAGCAGCGCCGCGTCCTCCAAAACGTGCTCCAGTTTGCAGGCGACATCCTCCGCCTCCTTCGGCTTCAGGCCGACGCTGGCGCGGAAAAACTCCGTCAGCACCTGGTGCCTGCCCAGAATCGAGGCGGCGATGTCCCTGCCGCGCGCGGTCAGGGTGACGGGCTGGTATTTTTCATAAACCACCAGCCCCTTGTCGGCGAGCGAGCGCAACGCGGAGTTGGCGGAGGGCTTTTTCACGCCTTTGTGCCGCGCGATGTCGTTGACGTGCGCGTGCCCGTGCTGCCGGCACAGCACCAAGACGGCCTCAAGGTAGTCCTCGAGGTTTTCGGTCAGGTCTGTCTGGCGGGCGGTCATAAACGGTGATGAAGTTTTGAATTTGTTAGATGATCCTAACTTTTTCAAGAAAAAAATGTTTCTTTGCGTTAAAAAATTGGCCGTGCGGCAAATTTCGGTACTTCGCGGCACTTTTTCGTCTTTCGGTGTACCCTAAAGAAGGGTTGCCCTTGTGTGCAAAAGGGTTGTCCCTGCCCCCTCAAAGTGCTTTAATTATGGATTACTGCGCCCCGCGCGCCGCCTATCACGATGTCTGCCTTGGAAATCAAAAATCTCTGCGTGTCAATTCAGGACAAACCGATCCTGAAGGACTTTTCGCTCACTTTGCCCAAGGGCGAAGTGCACGCCCTGATGGGGCCCAACGGCACCGGCAAAAGCACGCTCGCCAAGGCGATGGCCGGGCACCCCGACTACGCGGTGACGGCGGGCGAGGTGCTGCTCGACGGCGTGAATATCTTGGGCCTGCCGCCCGAAGAGCGCGCGCGGCTGGGGCTGTTCATGGCCTTCCAATACCCCTGCGAAGTGCAGGGGGTGAGCATCGCCAACTTCATCCGCGCGGCCTTGCAGGCACGGCTCAAAGAGGGCGAGGACTTTTCGGCGGGCGCCTATTACAAGGATTTGTACGCCGCGATGGACGCGCTGAAGATGGACAGGGCCTTCACCTCCCGCTCGCTCAACGAGGGGTTTTCCGGCGGCGAGAAAAAACGCTGCGAGGTGTTGCAGATGGCCATGTTAAAGCCTTCCTATGCCGTTTTGGACGAGACGGACAGCGGGCTGGACATCGACGCGCTGCGCATTGTCTCCGAGGGGGTCAACGCGCTGCGCGGGGAGAATTTCGGGGCGTTGGTGATTACCCACTATCAGCGGCTGCTCGACTACATCGTGCCCGACCGCGTGCATGTGATGGCGAACGGCCGCATCGTGAAATCGGGCGGCAAGGAGCTGGCGCTCGAGCTTGAAAAGCGCGGGTACGACTGGGTGAAGGAACTCGCCTAACAACCACTATGGCCGACTTGGACGACATCGGGTTGAACCTCGACCGCGAAAAGGGCAATTTTCACTACGACGTGAAATACGCCTACGACGCGGGCGTGGGGCTGCGACCCGAGACGGTCGATTATATTTCCAAGGTCAAGGACGAGGCCGAGTGGATCCGCGAATTCCGGCACGAGGCGTTAAGGATTTTCAACGAAAAGCCGATGCCGCTGAACTGGGCGCCCAAGGACATCGCGAACGTCGATTTCGACAAGATCCGCTACTACCTTTCGCAGGGGCAGATGCCCAGCCGCAGTTGGGAGGAGGTGCCGGACGAGGTGAAGAAAACGTTTGAGCGCCTTGGCGTGCCCGAGCAGGAACGCAAGTTTTTGGCCGGGGTGGAGGCGCAGTTTGACAGCGAGTCGGCCTACTCGCGCATGAAGGAGACGCTCGCCAAGGAGGGCGTCATCTTCATGGGCTCCAACGAGGCCCTGAAGGAACATCCGGATGTTTTCCGCCCGTGGTTCGGGAAGGTCATCCCGACCGACGACAACAAATTCAGCGCGCTGAATTCCGCCGTGTTTTCGGGCGGCAGTTTTATTTACGTGCCCAAGGGCGTGAAGGTGAAGCAGCCGCTGCAGGCCTATTTCCGCATCAACGCCGAAAGTTTTGGGCAGTTTGAGCGCACGCTCATCATCGCCGACGAGGGGGCCGAGGTGACCTACATGGAGGGCTGCACGGCCCCGCGTTTTGAGACCTCGACCCTGCACTCGGCCGTCGTGGAGCTCGTGGCGCTCAAGGGCGCGAAGATCCAGTATATCACCGTGCAAAACTGGTCTAACAACGTGTTCAACCTCGTCACCAAGCGCGGGTGGGCGGAGGAGGACGCGCAGGTGCGCTGGATCGACTGCAACATCGGCTCGCGCCTGACGATGAAGTATCCCGCCGTCGTCCTCAACGGGCGCGGGGCGCGGGGCGAAGTGACGTCCATCGCGCTCGCCAACAGCGGGCAGTGCCAAGACACGGGCGCAAAGATGATCCATCTGGCCGACGACACGACCTCGAACGTCGTCTCCAAATCTATTTCGGTCGGCAGCGGGCGGGCCACCTACCGCGGACTCGTCCACATGGCTCCTAGGTTGAAGGGTTGCAAGAGCAACGTCGTGTGCGACGCGTTGCTGATCAACGCCAACAGCCGCACCGACACCTACCCCGCCATCTCCCTGACGGGCGACGCCCACCGCGTGCAACACGAGGCGAGCGTATCAAAAGTGAGCGCGGAACAAATTTTTTACATGCGCCAGCGCGGGCTTTCCGAAAAGGAGGCGCTAAGCCTCTCCGTCAACGGGTTCATCAACGATCTGGCGCGGCAGTTCCCCATGGAGTACAGCGTGGAATTAAAACGGCTGATCGAGATGGAGATGGAAGGGAGCGTCGGATGAGCGAGCAACCGGGCACCAACTGGGCGCAATGGTTTGAGACGTTGCGTATCCGCGAGCAGGCGGCCTTCGAGGCCGTGCCGTTGCCGCAGGCAAACGACACGCGCTGGCGTTTTTGCGACAAGGCCGAGCTGGAAGCGCCGCCCGCGGGTGTGGAGCCGATGCCGGAGCCGCCGGATGGCATTTTGCAACTGGCCCGCGAGCGCGGGCAGCTTGTGCGCCAAGCATTGGCGCGGATCATTTTTGTGGACGGGCATGTGGCGGCCTTCGACCCGCTGCCGGAGGAGTGGAAAAAGAAGGGCGCCGTCTTCATGCCGCTGTCGCGCGCCGTGCGGGAGTGCCCCGCGCTGGCGGCCCCCCTGCTCTTTCAGAGCGTGCACACGCTCGGCTCGGACAAGTTTTTGCACTGGCACCGCGCGGGAAATCTGGAGGGCGTGTTTTTGCACGTGCCCAAAGGCGTGAAGCTGCCGGGCGACCTTGTGTCCGTGCATTTTACCCACGCGGAAAATTCTGTTTTGCGGCCGCACACCCTGTGCCAGCTTGAGGAAGGCGCAGCCGCCCGGCTGGCGGAAGCGGGGCTTTCCCTCGGCGAGGCCCCCGCGTATGTGGGGGGCGAGGCGGAAGCGTTCCTCGGCAAGGACGCGCGGCTCGACCGCCGCAGTATCCAATTTTTTAATACGAAAACACGCTGCGTGCGGCAGGAGGCCTCCGTTATCGGCGCGGGC
>JAVBTG010000168.1:0-9186 GCA_031556275.1 Opitutales bacterium | reverse complement strand
AATGTGGGATACCGCCTGAAGCGAGGCGAAGTCGTACCCTGAAACATGGTAGAGGCGTTCCTCCACCAGCCGCAGTCCCTCCCCTTCCAATTCAGGAACGGGAGATTGTTCCGCGGGGGCTGCCGGCGCGGACGAGTCCTGCGCGCGCCCGGGCGCGCGGCCGAAAAAGGAAAGCGGCCACAGACAGATCAGCAAGGCCGTCCGCGCGTTCATCAGACAAGGTCGGTGCCGCGCTTTTCCAAATAGACGAACACGAGCGTGGCGTAGGCGAAGAATGTGAGCAGGCCGATGAAAAGGGCGAACCCGTACACCGGCAGGAACAATCCGCACAGCCCCCATAGCGCGAACGAGGGCACCAGCAAGGTCCTCCACGTCGCCGCGACCATGCCGAGGATGACTTTGAGGTCGGTGAGCGAGCGCCAGTTGGAATCCGGACCGAGGCGGTAGTTGGCCGCCGCCACGAGCGAGGGGATCAGCAGCAGCACGGGGCTCAACAGCACCAGCGCCAAGAGTTTCGCCATGCCACCCGTGAGCAGGTTGAATAGCATAACCACCAGCACGCTCACCACAAAGGGAATCAGCGCGAACACCAGCAACACCACGAGGAAATAGACCCCCTCCATGAAAAGTTTGGCGGGACTGATCTTCCAGTCCGGCAGCGCGAAGTCGCCCGTCTGGCGGATCTGCTCGAGATAAATGCGCAGGTACCCGAGCGCGGCGAGCTGGACGATCGGGATGAACATGAGCAGCATGCCGATCAGCAATTTCGTCGCCGCCTTAGGTTCCGAAAAAATCTTTTTGCAAACTTCCTCAAAAGTAACCATAGCTTGAAGGATAACTCCGTTTTTATTTTTATGCAAAATAATCGTACCACCGACTTCAAGGCAACGTTAAAGGACTGGCAGGCGCAGGTCGAGCAGGCCATCGAACGCCTCCTCCCCCCCGCCGACACCCGCCCCGGCGTCCTGCACGATGCGATGCGCTACAGCATGAAGGCGGGCGGCAAACGCCTGCGCCCCGTCCTCGTGATGGCCGGCCAAAGGCTTTTTCCCAACGACAACGACCCGCTCCCGGCCGCCGTGGCCGTCGAGTGCCTGCACACGTACACGCTTATCCATGACGACCTGCCGTGCATGGACGACAGCGATCTGCGCCGGGGAAAACCGACCTGCCACAAGCAGTTTGACGAGGAGACCGCCCTGCTGGCGGGCGACAGCCTGTTGACCTACGCGTTTTATCTGCTGGCTGACGCCTATGGCAAAAAGGCCCCCGCGATCGCCATCGGGCTGGTGCGCGATTTGGCCGACGGTTCCGGCTCGCAAAAACTCATCGGCGGACAGATGGAGGATCTTTTGGGCGAGCGCACCAACGACCGCACGCCGGAAAAGCTCGAATACATCCACCACAACAAGACCGCCGAGCTGATCATCGCCGCCTTGGTCATGGGGGTTCGCCTGACGGGCGCGGACGACGCCAAACTCGCCAAGGCCGCCGAGATCGGCACGCACATGGGCCTCGCCTTTCAGGTGATCGACGACATTTTGGACGCCACCAGCGACGCCGCCACCCTCGGCAAACCCGCGGGCAACGACGAGAAACTCCACAAGCTGACCTATGTGTCGCTTTACGGGCTGGAAGAGTCGCGCAAGCGCGCGCACGAGCTTTCCGAAAAGGCCGTGAAAGCCGCGCAGGAACTCGGCGGGGACAACGGCTTCCTTATCGACCTCATCCGCGTTATGGAAAGCCGCGTGAGCTGAGGGTTTTGCTTCCGATAAAAAAAGGCGCGAGGGAAAAATCCACTCGCGCCTTTTTTGCGACTACCAGCGCCCGTAATGGATGCGCGTGGGGTCATATTTTTCCTTGGCGGGCTCGGCGCCCAGCGGGTAGCCCACGGGGATCACGTTCAGCGGCATGATGTTTTCCGGCAGGCCCAATGACTCGCGCACGACCGCGACGCGTTCGGGCTACGGCCACGCCGCCGTCCAGACGGCCCCGAGGCCAAGCGACTGCGCCGCCAAAAGGAGGTTTTCGCTGGCCGCCGCGCAGTCCAGCATCCAGAGTTCGGAGGCCGACGTGTCGCCGCACACGACGATCGCCTGCCCCACGTCCTTGAGCATTTTTGAATTGGGCAGTTTGTCGCCCATTTTGTCGAGCAATGCCCGGTCGGTGACGATGACAAAGGACCACGGGCGGATGTTTTTGCCCGTGGGGGCGGCCATCGCGGCGCGCACGAGCAAGTCGAGTTTGTCTTTTTCGACCGGTTGGGGCGTGTACTTGCGCACGCTCACACGCTTAAAAATCGTGTCCAGCGTCTCGTTTTGCGCGGAGGCGGCGGGCGTGCGCGCGTCGCAACCGCAAAAAAAGGCGCAGGCCGAAGCCAACAGGGTGGTTATGAGAAAAATGCGTTTCATGAGGCGATTAAAAACGGTTTCATTGTAAATGAAAACCTAATTTGTATAATCGTGTGTATAGTAAGGGGACGCTTCTTTTGTCTCTTTGGACTGAATTTAATCATATATCTAAAAACCGCCTCCATGAATTCACACTCCGCCATCGGGCTTTGTCTGGAATTAATGCGCACCGTCGCCTCGGTTTCCCTGTCCACCGTGGGGGAGGACGGGTTTCCGCGCACGCGCGCCATGCTCAATTTGCGCAACGCCCAAAAACTGCCCGCGCTCGTGCCGCTGTTCGTGCCGCTGGACAAAACGCTGACGGTTTATTTCCGCACCAACACGGGCTCGCGCAAGATCGAGCAAATACGCAAAAACCCCAAGGGGTGCGCCTATTACTGCGACAACGGGGGCTTTCGCGCCGCGTTGTTGACAGGGAATCTGGAAGTGGTCGAGGATGCCGACGTTAAAGACGCCCTGCGAGAAATGGAGTGGAGCCAGTATTATCCGGAGGGCGTTTATTCGCCGCAAAGCAGCATCATCAAACTGACTCCCACGATGCTCACGGCCTACACGAGCCTTTCGATAACGGACGTGCCGTTGGGCGAGTGATCACAAACGATCGTGCGGATGTCCGCGATGTTGATGGCAGGCGCGGCCTTCGGTGCGGCGGAATACATAGGCGACGGCGAAAACAACCAGCATGAGCGCGGCGAAAATAGAAGCGAAAGTGCTCCCTTCGTGCCCGTGCGCGTGCGTCATGACTCCGTCGAGCTTAAAACCGGACATGTCGAACGCCACGGCTGCCGCCCATGCCGCGACCGCCAAGGCGGACAGGTAGAGGATGCTCGCGCGGCGGCCCAAAATTTTCCACAGCACCGCGATGGCCGAGGGGTTGGTGGCGGGGCCGAGCACCAGAAATATGATGGCGGCTCCGGGCGAAAAACCCAGCGACACGAGAGCGTAGGCGATGGGGATGGAGCCCGTGGCGCACACATACAACGGCAATGCCAGCGCGCTCACGGCCAGATAGGCAACCAAGCGGTTGTCCAGATAGGGCTTTAAAACCGACGGATCGGGAAACAGCGCCGTCAAAAAGGCACCGACAACGACGCCGATGAGGACGTATTTGCTGATCTCGGCGGGCAGATCGATAAAACCCTCGCGCAGGGCCGCCGCTATTTTTTGACGCAGCGGAATTTTTGCGGCGGCTTCGCCCTGCGCCTCGCACTGCGGGCAGTCGGGCAGTTCGGGTGTCTGCGCCAGCGGCTTGCCGCGCGACTCGGCGGCGTTGATGAGGATGCCGGAAAACAGCCCCGCCGCCACGTCCGCGACCACGCGGCCGATCGTGAACGGCAGGCCCATCAGCGACCAAGAGGCCGCGATGCTTTCAAGGCCCGTTTGCGGCGTGGCCGCCGTGAAGGCCGCCACGGCCCCGCGCGAGGCACCGGCCTTGCGCAGGCTGGCGGCGACGGGAATCACGCCGCAGGAACACAGCGGCAGCGGCACGCCTATCAGCACCGCCTTGACGACGCTGCGCCAGCCGCCGCCCGCGAGATGTTTTTTGACAAACGCGATCGGCAGGAGCTGCCCGACGAATCCCGCCAGCACGAAACCGACGAGCAGCCAGAAGCCGAGGGCCTCGCAGATCTCCCACATCTCCATCAGCGCCCGTCCGAAAAAATCAACAAATGCGTCCATTCAAAAATGAGCCTCGCGCAAGAAAATGTCAGTGGCAAGCCTTTGCGGATGCGTCGTCGCCGGAATCGCCGCGACGATTTTTAAAGACGAAGGCGATTGCAAACATGGCCAGCATCGCAATGGCGAAAAATGTGTCCCACCCCGCCGCCTCGCCGTGCGCCGCGTGAGTGGCGTGCTCTTGGTTGACGGTCAGCCCGAAACGGTCGAACAAAAAACCCATCGACCACGCCGCCACCGCGAGCGAGCCGAGGTAGATGAGCGTCGCCTTCCTGCCCAACATCTTCCACAACACCGTGATCGTGGCCGCGTTGGTGGCGGGCCCCAGCGACAAGAATACGATGGCCGCCCCCGGTGAAAAGCCCGAGGCGATCAGCCCGAACGCGATAGGGATGGCCCCCGTGGAGCACACGTACATCGGGATGGCGACGACGGAGACAAGCAGGTAGGCCAGCCACGGGTTTGACAGGTAGTCCGCCAGTGCGTCTTTGGGAAACACTGTCGCCAATAGCGCGCCCAAAAAGATGCCGAAAAGGACGTATTTGCCGATGTCGGCGGGCAATCCAAAAAACGCTTCTTTCAACGAGGCCAACACGCGTTTGCCAAAACCGCCGAGCTTGGCCTTTTCCGCCGCCTCGGCCGCCGCGCGGCACTTGGGACACTCGGGTGCGAGCTGGGCGGCGTCGGCTTCCCTGTCCTTCTTGGTTTCCGTGGCGTTGATGAGCCCGCCCGCCAACAGCCCCGACAGCAAGTCCGACAGGATGCGCCCGAGCATGAAGGGCAAGCCCATCAGCGAATAGGTGACCGCGATGCTGTCCACGCCCGTCTGCGGCGTCGTGACGGTGAAGGCCGCCACCGACCCACGCGAGGCCCCCGCCTTGCGCAGGCCCGCCGCCACGGGGATGACACCACACGAGCAAATGGGCAGCGGGCAGCCGATCAAGACCGCCTTTATGATGCTTTTCCATCCGCGCGGGGCCAAATGGCGGCGGATGAAGGATTGCGGGATCATCTGCGTGAGCACCCCCGCGAGCAGGAAGCCCACGATGAGCCAAAAAGCCATCGAGCGGCACAGTGCCCACATCTCGGTCAGCAGGCGTATGCAGAAGTCCAAAACAGCGTCCATATTCTTCCATCGTATACTTGAGAAAAAGTTAGGCAATCCTAACTTTATGATTGGAGACAAAAAAGGGCACCTCTGTTGGAGGTGCCCCTTTGATGCGAAGATCAGAGGATTAGGCCTGCTTCGCCGCCGCTTCAACCAGTTCCACGAAGGACTTGGCCTCGAGGGCCGCCCCGCCGATGAGGCCGCCGTCGATGTCCGGCTCGGACATCAGCTCGGCCGCGTTGGAGGGCTTCATCGAACCGCCGTAGAGGATGCGCACCTTTTCCGCCTGCGCCGCGCCGAAGAGCTCCTTGAGCTGGACGCGGATGGCCGCGTGCACCTCCTGCGCCATGGCGGGGGTCGCTGTCTTGCCGGTGCCGATGGCCCAGATGGGCTCGTAGGCCACGACGACGGACTCGGCCTGCTCGGCCTTGACGTCCTTCAAGCCCGCCGTGACCTGCGCGGTGATCAGCGAGATCGTCTTGCCCGCCTCGCGCTCCTCGAGGGTCTCGCCCACGCAGAGGATGGGGCGCATGTTGTTGGCCAGAACGGCCAGCGTCTTTTCGTTCACAAAAGCGTCCGTCTCGCCGAAATACTGGCGGCGTTCGCTGTGGCCGAGGATCACGTAGCCCACGAAGAACTGACGCAGCATGTCGGCGGAAATTTCGCCGGTGTAGGCGCCCGCGGCCTGGGGGTGCATGTTCTGCGCGCCGAGGACGACGTTGGAACCTTCGACAACCTTGGAGACGGAGTCCAGCGACGTGAACGTCGGGCAGACGGCCACATTGACGGACGTTTCCTTGCCGACCGCGGCGACGATGGCCTTGGCCAGCTCGACGCCTTCGGCGGCGGTCTTGTTCATCTTCCAGTTGCCGGCGATGAGATATTTGCGATTAGCCATGATAAGTTTTTTCTATTTTTGGAATTAGAGAGTGTCGAGGACCGCGACGCCGGGGAGCACCTTGCCTTCGAGGAACTCGAGGGAAGCGCCGCCGCCCGTGCTGATGAAGCTGACTTTGTCGGCGAAGCCGCTCTTTTTGATGGCCTTCACCGAGTCGCCGCCGCCGATGATGGACACGGCGCCTTGATTCTTGGCGACCGCCTCGGCCACCGCGAAGGTGCCCTTAGAGCAGGACTTGATTTCGAAAACGCCCATCGGCCCGTTCCAGAGAACGGTCTTGGCTTGGGCGACCTCGTCGCTGAACAGCGCGATGGATTTGGGCCCGATGTCGACGCCCTGCCAGCCGTCGGGGATTTCGCAAACTTCCTTGAGTTCGCCCACTTCCATCGTGGCAAAGTCGAGCTTGTCGGTCGCCAGATTGTCGACGGGTAGCAGAAGCTTCACGCCCTTTTGCTCGGCCTTGGCCAACGCCGCCTTGGCGAGATCGACCTTGTCCGGCTCGGTGAGGCTGGAGCCGGTCGGCTGGCCCTTGGCGAGGAAGAACGTGTAGGCCATGGCCCCGCCGATGATGAGGGCGTCGCACTTGTCCAAGAGGGAGTCGATGACCTTGATTTTGTCGCTGACCTTGGCGCCGCCGAGGATCGCGACGAACGGGCGCTGCGGGTTGGCGGTGGCCTCGCCCAAGAACTGGAGCTCGCGCTCGATCAGGAAGCCCGCGACTTTGATCGGAAGATCCTTGGCGATCCCCGCCGTGGAGGCGTGGGCGCGGTGGGCGGAACCGAAGGCGTCGTTCACAAACGCGTCGGCGAGCTTCGCGAGCTGGGCGGCGAAAGCCGGGTCGTTCTTCTCTTCTTCGGCGTGGAAGCGGACGTTTTCCAAAAGGAGCACGTCGCCGTCCTTCATGGCGGCCACGGCCGATTCGGCCTTGGGGCCGACGCAGTCTTCGGCGAAGGCGACCGGCTTGCCGAGCAGCTTGGAGAGCACCGCAACGACGGGCTTGAGGCTGTACTTGGGATTCACCTGCCCCTTGGGTCGGCCCAAGTGGCTGGCCAGAATGACCTTGGCTCCCCGTTCGATCAGGTAACGCAATGTGGGCAGCGAGGCGACCACGCGCGTGTCGTCCGACACGTTGCCCTTTTCGTCAAAAGGCACATTGTAGTCCACGCGCACAAACACACGTTTGCCCGCCAGATTGACGTCTTTCACTGTTTTGATCTTGGCCATGATGGAATGAATGATGGATGAATGGAAAGGGTTTCGCACGAGGGCGAATTACCATGTTAAAAAAAATCCGCTTCGAGGGAAAGCGGATTCTTTGCGATTCTTCAGATATGATGACGCCCTGTGGGCATATGGATAAAAGACAATATTACAACACAACAATTCTTGCGATTTTTTTCCTTTTAAAAAATCCGAATAATGCTATTTTGAGCACAACATCAACAATTCGAGACTTTTAAAAAACAATGACAAACGAAAAAATCTGGGCATTTGATATCGGAACCGGCTCCCTGGGAGAAATCGTGCGCTTCGGAATCGAGATCAAACATTGCGCTTCTTTGCTGTTACCGCAAGATTACGCCAGCACACAGGACGCCGCGCTGCGTCGGCGACAATTGCGCACACGTTTGGCACACAAGGCGCGCGAAGCGTGGCTGAATCAATGTTTCAAGGAATGGGGACTCCCAATCCTTTCCGGGAGAAAAGTTGGCTTACGAAAAGACGGCAAATGGGGACTGATATCCGAAGCAGATCCTCGCTTGGAACGAGAATTCCCGTCTAAAGGTGACGAAACTTGCTATAACTCCCTGGCTCTGCGGTGCCGCTTGCTCATGGGGGAAAAGCTTGAACCATGGCAACTGTATAAAGCCCTGCGTTCCGCCATCCAGTTGCGCGGCTATGACAAAAACATCCCCTGGAAGACAGGCGAAAAAAGAAAGGACGCGGAAGCCGAGGAGCAGGAAACTGCCCAGAAGACTGAACAGTTCTCTCACGAGCTGAAAGCCATGAGCGGGGACAAGGCCTATCATTATCCGGCTTTTTTCAAAGCTTGGAAAATCGGGTTGTGGAATCCAAAAAAACCAACGGCAATCCTCAATCGCATTGACTGCTCGGCAGACAGGGCGGCCGGCTACACAATCTCCCGCGATTTAGTCGAAGCCGAATTGCTCGCATTGATGGGACAAGCCGCAAAACACTACCCGAAGCTGAAGGGCAAGGGATTATATTTACTTTATGGTCCCAGTGAAAAACCATACGCCTCTTATTATCCCCCCGAACGTAAAAAATGGAATTTAAAATTGGGTGCAGAAAATGACTGGCAAGGCGTTTTAGGGCAAAAAATTCCGCGTTTCGACAATCGCATCATCGGCAAGTGCTGCCTGATGCCGCGTTTCAATGTTTGCAAAATCGCCCCGGCAAAAACAAAGGACGATTTTGCAAACCTAAAAGAGGAGCAACGCCTCACCTATGAGGTCACGCTCCTGCTTAAATTGCATAATATGCGTATGAGTGGTCTTGACGGTGCTGCAATGCGACTGACAGCCGAACAGTTGAAAGAGACTTTTTCGATCGGTGTTGAACAAGGATATAAGTTCACAGACACGGCCTGGAAGAAACTTTGCGCGAAGTTTGGGGCCGTCCCCCTGCCCTCGCAACCCTGCGTGGAGGCCCCCGCCAACAGCGGACGCAGCAGTTTTTGCCGGCCCGCCCTCACACTGATAAAAGAACTTCTGTTTTCAGGAAAAACGCCCGCGAAGTTCTTGGAAGAAAAAATCGCGCAAATTTCTAATAAGGATCCACAAAAGGGGCTCATAAAGGAAGACCTGCGATTTTTGTCGGACATGGGGGTCGATTGCGCGTGGGAAAACATCCATCTTCCCGACATAAAAACACGCACATTTATGGCGATGGATCCTTCCCGAAAAATCGAAAGCATCCGCGCGCTTATCGGTCGCCAAAACGACCCTGTGGTGCGGCATCGCCTCTTTTGGTTTTATGAGCGTGTCCGCGAATTGGAGAAAAAATTTGGAAAACCCGACAAAATTGTGCTGGAATTTATCCGCGAGGATTTCATGGGAGAAGATGCCCTG
>JAVBTG010000207.1:0-3330 GCA_031556275.1 Opitutales bacterium | reverse complement strand
ACCTTAAAATGAACGTCGGCGGACAACAAGGCCGTGCGCACCTCTTTGAGGGCCTCGGCCATATTGTCTTCGGAAAGTTTGCCAAGCCCGCGCAGGTTGCGCAGGGCCGTGGACATGCGGTCGGTCAAAGATTCAAACATGGTCAGTTAAACCCAAAAGAATAGCCTGCGCGCGCGGCGGTTTCGACAAAAAAAGGCCGCGGGGCGCTTGCCAATCGGGCATGTCCGCCGTTAATATGAAAGCAACCCCAAATCCCGACGCCATGAAAACAAAACTTTCTTTTCTGTCGGTTTTATTGACCTTCCTCGCCGTCGTCCCCGCGCTGCAGGGAGGCGTGGACAACACCGCGCGCGCCTGCCGCCAGAACATCAACAAATGGGAGGGCAAGACGGTGTCGATCGAGGTCCTCTTCCTCAACCCGAAAGACACCACGGGCAGCCTGCCTAACGACGCGGTGGTCGCGCTGGCCTACACGCTCGACGACAAGCACATGACTTTTGGCGGCGTCCTTCCGGTGCTCTTTCAAAAGAGAGAAGGCGAGCGAGCGCTCAGGCGCTACGGGGTGACGGCCGACTTTGGCGGGGGCGTGCGCTCGCGCGCCCTGCGCGGCATCCTCACCCGCATCCCGCGCGAGGGCAAAACCAACCTCATTTATTTGGACTGCAGCGACAGCGGCCCCTATGCCGACTACATAAAGCCGTTTCTCGCCCCTGTTTTGGAGACTCTCCCCGAAGACGTAGAAGACCCCATGCGCGTCATCACTCCCCCAACTCCCACGGTCATCATTGTCCCCGGAGGGCCTCCTCCGCCCCCTCCGCCCAAACCGGGCGCTCCCGACAAACCAGATTCTCCCGACAAACCCAAGCCCCCTCCGCCCACGTCCACCTCCTCGAGCAACACCTCCTCGACCCTCTCGGCCCCCAAAGTAAAAGCCTCCGGCGGCGGCATCACCGTCCAAGGAGGCTCCCGCGTAAACCTGCAAGGCCTGACCGGAAAATAAAACGCCTTTGTGTTAAAAAGAAAAGCCCTCCGTTTTTTGAGCGGAGGGTTTTTTCTTTTTAACGCCGCGGAACCCCTCGGCTCCCGCCCCCGTCACTCCGCGCCCCTATGGAATATCCCTGCGAACGCCCCGTCTGCGTTTGCGCGCGCTGATACGTCGGCGCGCCCGTGGGCCTTGTCGTCGAATTCTGAATCGTCGCGGGCGCGGCGGCAGGCGTCGCTCTCGCGCGATCCTGTCCGTCGTACACACTCGCCCGTGTCTGCGTCGGCGCGGCGCGTGTCTGCGTGGGATTCGTCGCGCGCGTGTTATTCGTATTTGTATACCGCATAGACGTGGGCGTGGGCGGGCTGTTATTAGGCCTCATGGCAGGAGAAGTTCGATAGTTGCCCTGCGGCACAGCCCTCGGCGTCGAACTTTTCTGCGCAGCTTCCGTGCGGTTCGGGCGCGTGTTGGCCACCACAGACACGGGCGTGGGCCGCGCGGTCGCCTCCGGCGGGCGATACGCAGGCTGCCGCTGCGTCGACGTCCTCGCAATCGGACGCGGCGCGGTCCACGCCGTCCCCGGTCGCAAGGCAGGCGAGGCAGGAGCGGGGCGCGTTGGCGTCGCCACCGTCGGCCTCGGCGCGACCGCCACCGTACTGGGCCGAGGCAACGGCGCCACAGGCCGCGTCGGCACCGTGATCGCGGGGCGCGGCCCCGGCTTATGCGCGATCATCGGCCCGGGCCGATGCGGCGGCATCACAGGTGAATGGGGAGGCCTCGGCCCATAGTGCGCAGGCCGCCAAGGCGGGCAGGGTCGGTACCAAGGATACACAGGTCGCGGATAAGGATACCCAATGCAAATGACACCGCGCGGCCACCAAATTGTGCCCCCTATCCACATGTTGGGCCAGTAGTCATCCACGTAGACGGTGCGCTCCACATAAATATTGGTCGTGGTCGTCGTTGTCGTGGCAGCAGGCGCACTCGCCGCCACCGTCGCCGTCTCCAGCGGGATCGTTTCCAGCAGCGGATAAATCTCCCCCTCCAATTCCGTCGCGCCCAGCGACAGCCCGGTGCAATCCAAATACACCAGTCGCACGCCGCTCGGCCTGTCGACGACCTTAAGCACACCCGTCAACGGCCGCGCGTTGACAACGCCCTTGAAATCGTCCGTCACCCCATACTTGCGCAGGGCGGCCTCTCCCTCCTGCTTCATCCACAGCACGGGCAAAAATCCCCCGAACGCCAGCGCCTCGCTGTCCCATGTGCACGCCTGCGCCACCGTCGTGCGCGAAAGCGAGACGCTTTCGATCGCGGGGTCGAAATAAATGACGTCGACTGTCGTTTGCTTCCCGTTCCAATACAGGGCATTTTGCAAACACGCCGTTGCCGTGTGGTCGGCTCCGCCGCGCAGCAAACTCGCGGCGCCCAGACAAACCATTGCGATACCGAGGATGGATGTTCTCATAGGGGTGAGTGTTTGATGTTATTAGATGTTTTCTGAGGTCAATCTACCCGATTTGACAATATTGTCAAAACATTTGTTTAATCTAAAACCACGGCAACCCCGAAAAGTTTCATCCCCCCGTTTTCGTCCATTTTTACCTCAAATTCAAACGGTGTTGCCAAAGCCCCCAAACCCCGCTACAATCGAATTTTTACCATGAAAATCCTCGTAGCCGATCGCATCTCTCCCTCAGGCGTCGCTTACTTGCGCGAGCAAGAAGGCTTTGAAGTAGTGGAAGCCTACGGTTCGTCGCCCGAACAGGTGCTCGAACTGGCCAAGGACGTGGAGGCCATTGTGGTGCGCAGCGAAACCAAAATCACCGCCGAGGTGATCGCCGCGGCCCCCAAGCTGATCGCGGTCGGCCGCGCGGGCGTGGGCGTGGACAATATCGACGTCGACGCCGCCACGGCGCGCGGCATCATCGTGATGAACACCCCGTCGGGCAACACCATCGCCACGGCGGAGCTGACATTCACCCACATGCTCTGCGGCACCCGCCCCATCGTGCAGGCGGGGGCTTCCATGAAAGAGGGCAAATGGGACCGCAAAAACCTTTCCGGCAGCGAATTGCGCGGGAAAACCCTCGGCGTCGTCGGCCTCGGCCGCATCGGCGCGGAGGTCGCCAAGCGCGCGCAGGCTTTCGCGATGAACGTGGTGGCCTACGACCCATACCTCACCGAGGCGCGCGCAAAGGCCCTCGGCGTCGAGCAGGCAAACCTCGACACCTTGCTGGCCAGCGCCGACTACATCACGGTGCACATGCCCCTGACCGAGGCCACCCAGTACATGATCGACGAGGCCGCCTTCGCCAAGATGAAAAAGGGCGTGCGCATCTTCAACT
>JAVBTG010000199.1:0-2699 GCA_031556275.1 Opitutales bacterium | reverse complement strand
TTTTCTCCGAGGGCGTGAAGGGGAGCTGCCAGAATTTGTCCACGCCGAAGTCGAAGGGGCCTTTCGCGTAAAGCGCCAGATCGTTGGAAAAATAAAGGGTGATCGTGTCCGCCGCCGCCGCGCCCTTGAATTGCCCGCCCTCGGCCTGCGCCATGCGCAACTGCCCGTGTTGGCGCATGTCCACGCCGGAAACGTCCGCGCCCTCGTCGGCCGCCAGCACGACAAAGCCGAGCTGCTGGTCGTCCGGCTTCGGCTGGGACGCGGCGAAGGCGTTTAAGGCGCACAGGCACGCGAGAAATGGGGGCAAAAAGCGCATAGCTCTAACGAACCACAATGTTATAGATTTTTCCCGGGACGTAAATTTCTTTTACGATCTGCTTGCCCTCCATGTTGGCGACGACGCGTTCCAACGCCTTGGCGAGCGTGCCGACCTCGTCGGCCGAGGCCGTCTTGGAAACAAGCAACTCGCCGCGCAATTTGCCGTTGATCTGCACGGCGATCGTCACGTCTTGGCTTTCCAAAAGCGTCTCGTCGCACATCGGCCACGGGGCCTTGCTGACGCTCGGTTTTTCGCCGTAAATTTCCCAGAACTCCTCGCAAATGTGCGGGGCGAAGGGCGCGAGCAGGCGGATCGTGTCCAAGGCCGTCTCGCGCGTGCAGGCCGTTTCCTTCTGCAGGGCGTTCAGCAAAATCATGAGCTGGCTGATGGCGGTGTTGAAATGCAGGCCATCGATATCCTGCGTCACTTTCTTGATCGTCTGGTTGAGCAGGCGGTTGATCTCGGGGGAGTTTTTCGCGGCGGTGAATTTCGCCGAGGGTTTTCCGTTTTCGTCCACCAGCTCGCGCCACAGGCGGCGCAGGAAACGGTGCAGACCCTCGATGCCCTTCGTGCTCCACGGCTTCATGTCCTGCAATGGCCCCATGAACATCTCGTAGAGGCGGAAGGAGTCCGCCCCGTAGGCGTCGATCACCTCGTCGGGGTTGATGACGTTGCCCAGCGACTTTGACATCTTGCTGCCGTCCTCGCCCAAGATGATGCCTTGGTGGAACAGACGGCAAAACGGTTCCGGGTTCGAGACGACCCCGATGTCAAAAAGAACCTTGTGCCAGAAACGCGCGTAGAGCAGGTGCAACACCGCGTGCTCGGCCCCGCCGATGTAGATGTCGGGAGACTTCCAGTAGCGCTCGACGTCCGGCGCGATGGGGGCCGTGTCGTTGGTCGGGTCGCAGTAGCGCAGATAATACCAGCAAGAGCCAGCCCACTGGGGCATTGTGTTGGTCTCGCGGTGCGCGCTCGCCCAGTCATCGCCTTCAGGCTTCGCCTCGCTGTGCGGGCGCGTTTCGCCCGTCTGCGTGTTGAGCCAGACGTCGACCCAATCCGTCAGCGCCGCGAGCGGGCTTTCGCCCATGCCCGCGGGTTTGAAATTCTCGGTCTCGGGCAATTTCAGCGGCAACAACTGCTTGGGGACAGGTAGCGCGTAGAGCGTGCGGCCGTCCTCCGTGAAACTCACGGGCTCGGCTGGCAGCAACCGCGCCACGGGAGAATCCTTTTGCGCGGCCGCGCGGTCGTAGGCGGCTTTTTCCACCCACAAAACGGGAATCGGCTCACCCCAATAGCGCTGGCGCGAAAACAACCAGTCGCGCAGCTTGTAGTTGACTGCCGTTTTGCCGCGGTTTTCGGCGGCGAGTTTTTCGATGATTTTTTCCTTGGCCGCTTCGCTGTCCATTCCGGTGTATTCGCCGGAGTTGACCAAGACACCCTGTCCGTCGAACAAGTCGCCAGCCTTGTAATTTTCCGCCTCGGGCGAGCCGTCCTTCGGCCGCACTACCTCGACGATGGGCAGATCAAAAGTTTTCGCAAAGGCGTGGTCGCGCTCGTCGTGCGCGGGTACCGCCATGATCGCGCCCGTACCGTAGGAGAGCAGCACGTAGTCCGCGATCCAAACGGGGATGCGCTGGCCGTTGACGAGGTTCAGTGCGTAAGCGCCCGTGAAGACGCCCGTTTTTTCCTTGGCCAGATCGGTGCGGTCGAGGTCGCTCTTGGCGGCGGTGCGGCGCTGGTATTCAGCGATGGCGTCCTTTTGCGTGGCGGATGTTATCTTGCCCACAAGAGGATGTTCGGGGGCCAGCACCATGTAAGTGGCACCGTACAGCGTGTCGGGCCGTGTGGTGAAGACGGTCAGCTGTTCGCCGGGGAAATCCGGCAGATCGAACGTCACTTCCGCGCCTTCGCTGCGGCCGATCCATGCGGCCTGCATGCGCTTGGTGGAGTCCGGCCAGTCGACGAGGGACAAGTCGGACAACAAACGCTCCGCGTAAGCGGTGATGCGCAACACCCATTGGCGCAACGAACGCCGCTCGACGGGATGATTGCCGCGCTCCGAACGGCCGTTGACGACTTCCTCGTTCGCCAGCACGGCCCCGAGGGCGGGGCACCACCAGACGGGGCGCTTGTCCACATAGGCGAGGCCCTTTTTAAAGAGCTGCAGAAAAATCCATTGGGTCCAGCGGTAATATTTTGGGTCGGTCGTGTCGATCTCGCGCGACCAATCGATCGCGAAGCCGATGCGCTTGATCTGCTCGCGAAAATGGTCGATGTTCTTGGCCGTCGTCTCGCGTGGGTGGGTGCCCGTCTGGATGGCGTACTGCTCGGCAGGCAGGCCGAAGGCGTCCCACCCCATGGGATGCAACACATTGTC
>JAVBTG010000088.1:0-13026 GCA_031556275.1 Opitutales bacterium | reverse complement strand
GGTTTGAATTTGAAGACACACCCTAGGCATTACTTTCTTGCTCATAAAATTTTTCGACTTAAATAAAAAACGCCCTCCTAAAAACCCCTTTACGCCCATGCGCTTTTTCAAACCCTTATGGTTTTCCTTTTGTCTGGGTTGCGCGCTCCTGTGCGTCGGGTGCGTCCACGTCAAAAACAAATCCCCGTCTCCGGCGCAGGAAAACACATCTTCAGGGAGCGAAAAAGAGATTCGTCTGGAATTTAACAATGGAACCCTGGGCGAATTGATCGCCCTTTTGGAAAGCGCCTGCGGCGCCCATATCGAATGCGCGCCCGAACTCAAGCGGCGCACACTGTCCGATTCGCAACTCGCGTATACATATCCGAACGCCGCCAACGCGATGTATAGCCTGCAACAGGGTTTGGTGAGGGAAGACGTGTATCTCGTCCATCTGCCCCACAAAGGGCCGAAGGCATACGTTATGCTGGATAAAAACCAGTTGGACGCCTCCGCCGACGCGGAGGTGTTCGCGTTAAACGAATTGTACTACAGCGCCCAATACCATCCTTCGGGCGGAGCTTATTGTTTCATGGGGGCGACATCCTTTGATTTGTTCAAGCGGCGCGCCATGCAAATCGAATAACAGCTCACCCCGTTGCAGCGTCAGTTCCTGACCATTCCTCCGATCTACGCGCCTTTCGACCGCAGCGTCATGGCGTTCATCGACGCCGGGCTTGAAAAAAAACCGATCCCGGGCGGCGGATACTCCAACAGGGAGGTGGCCCAAGAGGTCATCATCTGGGCGTTGGTGCGCGAACGCGCGCGCGAACAGGCCGTTAGGCTCAAAGAATTGAAAGACATTAAAATTACGTTCGCTCTCCCTGACGATTCGGATTTCGCGACGATGATTGAATACCTGAACCGCGCGCTCGCCCCGCACGGATATGAACTTGTTCTACCGGCGCAGTGGAAAGATCTATTCTGGAGCTACCGGGCAGGGATGGGCTATCGCGATCGTCCCATTTCGCGCATATTGAAGGATACCTTTCGTTATTATGGGTTATTTCCGGACAACATGGTGCTGTTGCCCGACAAAAAAATCCTCATAATCCCCGGGCGGTGGCCTTCAAATATACCCTCGACGCCATAGCCCATCCGCCTTATCTATTTTTCATGACCCCGCCCGCGCACATCCGCGTCGCCAAGATCCCCCCGCAGGCGGATCAAGACGCCGCGTTGGCCTCGCTGCTGTGTTCGCTGGAGGAATTACTCGACGACGAGGTGCACGCCTGCCTGCGCCAGTCGGTGTTTGAACGCGAGGAAAGTTTTCCCACCTATCTGGAAAACGGCCTCGCCGTGCCGCACGGGCGCGTGGAACGGTTGGACGACCCCTTGGTCGTCGTGGGCCTGCATCCCGAGGGAGTGCACTGGCCGGACGCCGACCACAAGGCGCGGCTCATCATTTTGCTGGGTGTGCCTTCTTCCATGATCGGAGGCTATCTTCAGCTTATCCAAAAGCTGATGCGCTGGCATAAGCAATCCGAGCTGATAGGACCGGACGGCGTAGTCACCGACATAAAGGCCATCCGTCGCGAACTGGAAGAAACATTGCGCTAACACGTAAGCCCGGCGGAACAACCCCCAACCCCTACTTGGCGGGAGTCTCCTTCAATTTTTTCAAAATGGCCTCCGCTTTGGAGAAGTCGATTTTTTCCTTGGGGGCCATTTTGCTTTTGTCGGAGGGCGCGCTTAACCGGCGTCCCTCGGTGACTTCGGAAATAATCTTTTGGTAGTACAGCGCGTCCTCCTCGCTCATGCCCTTGGGCCGCCATGTGTTGCCGATCGGGTCTTCGCCGTACAGCACGGCGTACCAGACCCCGCCGATGATATAGTCGCCCGCGATCCCCGCGTGCGAGGGGTCGAACTTGAGTTTTCCGTTCTTGTCCAGCATCGCTCCGACATGCAGGGAATTTTTTTCGGCGGGCAGTTTCCCGGCGGGCGGGTTGGCGTAATCAAAGTTGGGGTCCTTTTCAAACGGGCGTTCGGTTGTGGCGCGCAAAAACACCTCGCCCACGGGAATCACGGGGAACCCATAGCGTTTGCTCAGCTCGCGATAGCTTTCGACAATGGCGTTTTGCATCTCTTGCGCAGTGATGCCCTTTTCCTGGAAAAATCCGTGGTCGGGGCGGTAGGCCCATGTCTGGTAAAAGGCGATCTGCGCCTCGGGCGCGTATTTTTTCACCTGCCCGACCAAGTCGCCCAAAAACGGCTCGTAGCTGTCGAGATAGAGGGATTTCCAGCTCACTTGGTGCAGCGTCACATAATCCCAGTTCCGGCTGTTGAGCGCCAACAGCAGCGGCATTTTCTGCTGTTTGGTCTTCTTGTGCGGGGCGGGTGCCTTCCCCGCGAGTTCGACCACCGACTGCCAGTGCTCCTCCAGCGAACTGCCCCCCATGCAGATGAGCGTCAGATCCAGCGTGTGCCCTTTGCCGGAGTGCTCGACCCATTTGGGAAACTGCTGCGACATGTCTTGGTCGTAGCTATTGCCGACGGCCAGCACGCTCAGGTGCTTGGGCGCCTCGGCCGCGCGCAGGGGAGCGCACAGGGCGATAGCGCATAAAAAAACGCTCAAAAAGGGTATTTTGTTTTTCATGGAATTTTTAACTTATAAAGAAAAGCCCGTGCCGATTCAATCCAATGGCTTAAATATCTGCGCCCGATTCGCCTTGGTGACGGCCGCGTATTCCTTCTGCGGCAGCGCGGCGAGGAATCTCCCGCCATAAGGCTTGCTCAAAATGCGCGCGTCCAAGATTACAAGCGTCCCCCTGTCCGTCTCCTTGCGAATGAGGCGGCCGAGACCCTGCCGAAATTTCAGCAACGCCTCCGGCAGCGTGATATCGGCGAACGGTTGCCCCCCGCGGTCGCGCACCCATTCGCACCGCGCCTCCAAGAGCGGATCGGAGGGGTTTTCAAAAGGCAACCGCGTGATAATCACCTGCGAGAGCGCGGGCCCGGGGATGTCCACCCCCGTCCAAAAACTGTCCGTGCCGAACAGAACACCATTGCCGCAAGCCGCAAATCGCTTCACCAATTCCGGTCTCGACAGCTCCTCTCCCTGCACAAACAGCGCTCGCCCCGCTTTTTGTAAACCTTCGCGCAAAATATCCGCCACCGCCTTCATATCCTGATGGCTCGTAAACAGCACCAACGTGCCGCCCTTGACCGCGCATGCGCAGTGCAAAATATTGTCCGCCAAAAACGCGCGGTCAATCGCCCCGTTGCCCGCCTCGGGGGAGGGCGCGTCGGCGGCGATGAAAACCCGCATGTTTTTTTCATAGTCAAACGGCGAATTTTCGCGCAACGTCTCTTGCCCGTCGCCCCCCACGCGCGCCTTAAAATGCTCCATGTCATCTCCGACCGACAGCGTCGCGCTTGTCAACACGGCGCTCGTTTGCCGCGAAAACAAACACCGCCGCAAATGCTCCGACACGTCGACGGGGGCGGTGTGCACATGCACGATGTTTTTCTTTTTCCCCGAAAGCTCCAGCCAGTGCACGTCGTCGCGCTCGGCCAGAAAAAGCATGCTTTCGAGCGTGGCGCGCAGCCCCGTCAGCCGCGCGCGCCAGTCGCGCAGCTCGTCCGCGTCGTTCTCGCTGTTGGCCGAGGAAATCAAAGCGCCGATGCGGTTCGCCAGCGTCGCCAACGGCCCCAGCAGTTCCAGCGATCCCCACTCGGGCGCGTACAGCCGCACGCAGTCCTGCTTGGAAAGATGGTCGGCTTTCACCTTTTCAAAAAACGCCTGCGCCAGCGCAATCAGGCGGGTCACGTCGTCGCAGTCATGGCTTGTCCCCACGCGCTTGAGCAACCCCCGCCGCGTCTTGGAATTGTAGAGTTGCCGCAGCCAGCGGTCGATGCCGTGCGAGGAAAGGTGCTCGCCGAAATATTCCGTCGCCGTGTCCGGCACCAAATGCGCCTCGTCCAAAATAACGCGGTCGTCGGGAAACAAAATTCCGCGTTGCTCCCTCTGCGGCCCGGCTCCCGCGCCGATGAGGGCAAAGAGCAAACTGTGGTTGACGATGCGCACCTGCGCCTTCGCCGCCAACGCGCGGGCGCGCTGGTAAAAACACGCGTCGCATCCGCACCGCTTGGTGGTGCACACGTTCGAGTCCGCGTTCACCCATTCCCAAATCTCGGGGGAGGGGGTAGGGCTGAGTTCCTCCAAAAGCCCCGTCTGCGTCGTCGTGGCCCACTCGACGATGCGCAACAGCTCGTCCTGCTCGTGTTCGGAGAACAAATCCTGCTTCGTCTCAATCGCACGCCCAAGGCGGGTCGTGCACAAATAATTCGCCCGCCCCATGAGCAGAGCCGTTTTAAAATCCGCAAACGCCCCCAGCTCTGGCGTCTTTTCAAACAACGTGCGGCACAGCGGGATGTCCTTTTGCAGCAACTGCTGCTGCAGCGCGATCGTGTGGGTGGAGACCACGAGCGGCCGCCTCGACGCGCACGCGACCAAAATCCCGGGTATCAAATACGCCAAACTTTTTCCCACGCCCGTCCCCGCCTCGGCGAGCAGCGACGTGTCGCCCGTCAGCGCCGCGGCCACGGCGGCGGCCATGGCGTCCTGTTGCGGCCGATGCGCCAAGCCCATCTGCGTCTGCAAAAACCCGCCCGGCGCAAAACAACGCTCCGCCAGCTGCAGGGCGTTCCATAAAGACTGCGCGGTGCTTTCATGCGGCGCGCCCGCCTCGTTGTCCAGAAAACCGATCATTGGCTCACAGGGCGATGTACAGCCGCGCGCCTACGTCCACAAGGTCGAACAGCTCCGTCACGTCGGCGTTGGAGAGCAAAATGCAGCCGTGGCTGTCCGCCGTGCCGAGGCGTTCCTCATGGTTCGTTCCGTGGATATAAACATAACGCCCAAACGTGTCCACGTCGCCCCCTTGGTTGCGCCCCGGCTCCAACCCGCGCAAACGCAGGATGCGCGTGGTGATCAAATTCATCATCCGCTCCTCGGGCGGGTAGTCCCAAAAACATTTCCCCGTCGGCTTGCGGCCCTTGAACACCATGCCTTCGGGGGCATCGCCACCGATCTTTTCGCACACCTCGTGCAACCCGGTCGGCGTGCCCAGCGAATTCTCGACGCAACACGGCGGCTTGCGCGAGGTCGAGACAGGGTAGGTCTTGCGCAACGTCTTGCCGCAAAAATGGTAAAGTTTTTGCTCGCCAATTTTGACGTATAAACAATGATGGATTGAATCTGTGTCCCCATCGGGGCACGGACGCAAGCAAGCCTCCAACCATTCACTATAAACCTCGGTCATGTCGTATAAAATCGGTATTGTCGGCGTCACGGGCGCCGTCGGTCAAGAGTTGATCCGCCTTCTGCACGAGCGCGATTTCCCCATCGGCGAAATCGTGCCCATGGCGTCCGCGCGCTCCGCCGGAAAGACAGTGCAGTACAAGGATAAGACGTGGACGATTCGCGAGGCAACCCCGGAAGCGTTCGAGGGCTTGGATTTCGCCATTTTCTCGGCGGGCGGCTTCATTTCTGAAAAGTTGGCCCCCGAAGCCGTCAAGCGCGGCTGCGTCGTCATTGACAATTCATCCTGCTACCGCATGGACCCGAATGTGCCGCTGGTAGTGCCGCCGATCAACGCGCACGCGATCAAAGGCCACAAGGGCATTATCGCCAACCCCAACTGCTCGACGGCGATCACGCTCATGGGGCTGTACCCGCTGCACCAGGCTTTTGGACTGAAGCGCTTCGTCGCCTCGACCTACCAGGCGGTGTCCGGCACGGGCGCGGCCGCCATCATCGAGCTTGAGAACGAGGTGAAAGCATGGGCCAAGGGCGAAAGCTACGCGCCCAGCGTCTACCCGCACACGATCGCATTCAACCTCATCCCCCACGTCGACAAGTTTCTCGACACCGGCTACACCAAGGAGGAGATGAAGATGCTCAACGAGGGTCGCAAGATCATGGAGCTGCCGAACCTCAAGTGCTCGACGACCTGCGTGCGCGTCCCGGTTTTCCGCGCCCACTCGATCGCGGTCGACGCCGAGTTCGAACGTCCCGTGGACCTCGAAAAGGCCCGCGAAGCCATCCGCAATTTCCACGGCGCCGAACTGTGCGACGACCCCGCCCACAACCAGTACCCGATGCCCTTGGACTACTCGGGCAAAGAAATCTGCGGGGTAGGCCGTCTGCGCAAAAACGACGTCTTCGACAACGGCCTGAGCTTCTTCGTCGCCGGCGACCAACTCTGGCGCGGCGCGGCCCTCAACGCCGTCGAAATCGCCGAAGCCTGGCACAGGCTGTCGCAGGAATACAGGGCTAGTTGAGGCGACAGGCCTCGGGTATCACACGGCAAAAATCTCCGATTTTTGCCGTTCCCACGGTTAAAATTTCCCGTGGCGAAGTTCAAGGAAGCCGAAGTAGGGGGGCTGTACTACGCTACTGCTCCCCTGCTTCGGCGACGCAGAACGCAGCCACGGGAAATTTTTCCGCGCGGGAAGACCATACGCAATCTAGTTGAAAGCTCTTGAGTGTTTCCTATGGAATAAAAAGTAGTGCTGTTTTTATTTCTTAGCACTTGACTCACTGTGCGTAGCACAGCGTAATCACCGCCCGACTTTCCCGCGCCGGAAAAATCGCGCAAGGCGAAGCTTGAGGAAGTCGTGAGGCGGGGGCTGTACTCCGTTACTGCTCCCGCTTCTCGACGACGAAAAACGCAGCCTTGCGCGATTTTCACCGCGGGAACGCGAAAAATCGGAGATTTTTCGCGCAGCATTTCTCAGAGGCCCCCCGCATCCCCAATGCCCCCAAGTCCAGCGCCAGCTGTGCCCCCATTCGCGCTTGCCTCGTGCGCGCCCGCGCGGTAGCCTTACATCTCACACGGACGGCTAGCTCAGCTGGTTAGAGCATCTGCTTTACACGCAGAGGGTCGGCGGTTCGAATCCGTCGCCGTCTACCATTTTTACCACCATGAAACACACCATCTCCGCCCTCGTTGAAAACAAGTTCGGCGTGCTGGCGCGCGTGGCGGGCATGTTCAGCGGTCGCGGTTTCAACATCGAAACCCTGAACGTCGGCCCCACGCACGACCCCAAGCTCTCGCGCATCACCGCCACCATCGTCGCCGACGAGGACGCGCTCGAGCAGTGCATCCACCAGCTCGAACGCCTCGTCAACGTCATCGAGGTGACGGACTTTTCGCGCGGCAGCGGCTTCGTCGCCCGCGAATTGGTGATGGTCAAGATCGACTGCGGCGAGGGCGTGCGCTCCAAGCTCATCGAGATCGCGCAGGTCTTCCGCGCCAAGGTGATCGACGTGTCCACGACCTCCATGATCGTCGAGTGCACCGGCAACGAGAACAAGGTGCGCGCGTTCCTGAACATGGTCACGCCCTTCGGCATCACCGAAATGGCCCGCACCGGCAACGTCGCGCTTTCCCGCGGCGAGGCCTGACCGTCTCGCCACAGGCGACTCCCGATCATTTCCCTGTTGCAATCCCTTGATAATTGGGATTATCTAAACCTTTTATTCTCACTCAGTCATGCCCGCTAAAGTCTACACCGAAAAGGACGCCGATTTGAGCGTCTTCAAAAACAAAACGCTCGCCGTTCTCGGCTTTGGTTCGCAGGGTCACGCCCATGCGATGAACCTGAAGGACAGCGGTTGCAAGGTCATCGTCGGCCTTTATCCCGGGAGCAAGTCCTGGAAAGTCGCCGAGTCAAAGGGCTTCGAGGTGATGAGCGTCGGCGACGCCGTCAAGAAGGCCGACGCTTTCCTCGTCGCCATTCCCGACATGAAGCAGGCCGACGTCTACAAGAAGGACATCGAGCCCAACCTCTCCAAGGGCAAGACCCTCATTTTCATCCATGGCCTCGCGGTCCACTACAAGCTGATCAAGCCCCTGAAGGGCATTAATGTGATCATGGTCGCCCCCAAGGGCCCCGGCCACATCGTGCGCCAGCAGTACTTGGAAGGCAAGGGCGTGCCCGCCCTTATCGCCATCTATCAGGACGCCGACAAGAAGGCCAAGAAGATCGCGTTGGCCTGGGCCAAAGGTATCGGCGGCACCCGCGCGGGCGTCATCCAGACGACGTTTAAGGAAGAGACCGAAACGGACCTCTTCGGCGAGCAGGCCGTCCTCTGCGGCGGCGCCTCCGCCCTCGTGACGGCGGGCTTCGAAACCCTCGTCAAGGCGGGCTACCAGCCCGAGATGGCCTACTTTGAATGCCTGCACGAGTTAAAACTCATCGTCGATCTGATGATCGAGTCCGGCATCTCCGGCATGCGCTTCTCGATCTCCGAGACGGCCAAGTACGGCGACATCACCCGGGGCCCCCGCGTCATCAACGCGCAGTCCCGCAAGGCGATGGAGCAGATTCTCAAGGAAATCCAGTCCGGCAAATTCACCAAGCAGTGGGTGGCCGAGTACAAGGGCGGCCTGAAGAACTACAACAAGCTCCTCAAAGCCGGCGAAAAGCACCAGATCGAAAAGACGGGCGAACGCCTGCGCGGCCTGATGCCCTGGATGCCCAAGCGCAACATCAAAGGCGCGAAAGCCTCCTACAACAAGTAATCCGCGAGGATTGCTTGCACAAAAAAACGCCTCCCGAAAAACGGGAGGCGTTTTTTGTGCACGCAGTTAGTCCTTTCAAAAATTAAACACCAGCGGCTCCCCATTGGCGTTCGTGGTCACCGTGCAGATTTCGACGATGGCCCAGATACCGGAGACGAAGGCGAGCACCCCGAGGCTTAAGACCGTGATAAGCAGTTGCGCCACGCCTTTGCCCGTGTTGCCGATGATGAAGTTGTGCACCCCGAACGGGCCGAAAAGGACACCCATCAGGATAAACAGCAACCGGTTTTTGTCGGCGGGCACGGCGAAGGGGCCGCTCGCCCTCAACGGGCTCGGCGTGTTGTCGGCGGGCAGCCCGCATCGGCCGCAAAAGCGCTCCTCGTCGTTAAGTACTTTCCCGCATCGTTTGCATTCGCTCATGCGAGGATTTGTATCCGAGCCCCCCTTCAATGACAACGAAATTCCCCACCCCCCCCCAACGCCATCACATCACCTTTCATTCACAATAAAAAACTCGCCCTATTTTGGGTATGCGTTATGATTTTCACCGAATGAGTCCCGCAAGGGCAACCCCCTAGGTCTTTAAGGCAAAATCCCCGCCATGAAACCACTGGACGCATCGCAGATTCGCGGCAACTGGGCCACATTGCTGTTGCCCGTCAACGCCGACGATTCCATCGACGAGGGCCTGCTCGAGGCCGAGATCGACTATTACATCGCCGCCAAAGTCAACGGCATCTACTCCAACGGCAGCGCCGGCGAGTTCTACACGCAGACGCCCGCGGAGTACGAACGCGTCAACACGATTTTGGCGCAAAAATGCGAAAAAGCGGGCATGCCGTTCCAAATCGGCGCGAGCCACATGAGTCCGCAGCTCTCGCTGGAACGCATGCGCTTTGCGCGCGGGCTTTGTCCGTCGGCCATGCAGATCATCCTGCCCGACTGGTTCCCGCCCACGATGCCGGAGATATTGGCTTTCCTGCGCAAAATAGCCGAGGAGGCGGGAGACATCCCCCTCGTCGTGTACAATCCTCCGCACGCCAAAAAACGTTTGGATCCCGCCGACTGGCGCACGATCGCCGAGGCGGTCCCGCAGGTGCAGGGCGTGAAGGTCCCGGGCGGCGACGACGCTTGGTACGCGCAGATGCGGCCGCTGTTCGATCGTCTGTCGGTGTTCGTTCCCGGGCATCTGCTCGCCAGCGGCATCGCCAAGGGGGCGCACGGGGCTTATTCCAACGTCGCCTGCCTGAGCCCGCGCGGGGCGCAGGCGTGGTACGAGCAGTGCTTGGGCTATCTCCCCAAGGCGATAGCCTTCGAGCAGCGCCTGCTCGCGTTTTGGCGCGGGCAGATCGAGCCGCTTATCACGATTCACCACCGTTCCAACATGGCGGCGGACAAAACGGCGGCGGTCGCGGGCGGCTGGCTGCCGGGCATGACGCCGCGCATGCGCTGGCCCTATGTCGGCACACCTGTGGACGAATGCGGGCCGATCGCCCAAGCGGCGCGCGCGATGCTTCCGGAATTCTTTTAAACGCGCGCGCTTTTTTTTGGCCTGCCCTCCGTCTTAACCGCTCCTTTCTTGGTTGAGTGTTCACCGCCCGGACAATAGGATATGTCTCAAAACGCCCGCCGATTTGCCTTGGCAAATCGGTTCCCGCTTTCTAAGTAATATTATCCGTATTTATTATTCGATGGGTTATGAAAAAAACCTTTAAGGAAAAAACCATTGTTTTGACCCGCACGGCCGACGGCATCGCCGCCTCGCGCCAGGCGTTCGAGCAATTAGGCGCGCGCGTTTTGGAAATCCCGTTGATCGACGTCAACCTCGCGCAGGAAACGCACGACAACGACGAGATGCTCTCCGAGATCACCGGCTACGAATGGATCGTCTTCACCAGCGCCAACGGCGTGAAGGGTTTTTTCAACCGCTTTTTCCACACTTTTAACGACATCCGCTTCATCGGCCCCGCCAAGTTCGCCTGCGTGGGCCCCGCGACGGTGGCAGAGCTTTCGCAGTTCCATCTGGCGGCGGACGTCGTCCCCGCCGAGGCCGAGGCGTCCGCGCTCGCCAAGGCGATGATGGACTTCGAGTCGATGGACAATTTAAAAATCCTCGTCATCACCGGCAACCGCAACCGCGACACGCTGGTCGAAGCCTTGGAGAACGAGGGCAGGGCGATCGTCGACATCATGCCCGTTTACGAGACGAAGACGCACGACATTTCGCAGTGCGCCGACGCTGCCGTCTTCCGCAAGGAGGGGGCCGACGTCATCGTCTTCGCCTCGCCCTCGGCGGTGGAGTCCTTCGTCGCCCAAGCCAAGGAACTGCGCACCCAAAGCGGCGCGAAAAAACCCTTGGCCGTGGCGATAGGCCCCTCGACGGCGGCGGCCATGCGCAAGGCGGGGATCCCGGTCGACGCGGAGGCCCCGGAGCACACGATGGACGGCGTGTGCGCCGCGCTCTTGGAAAAAATCGGCGTATGAACACCGCCACGCGCATAAAAATCTGCGGCCTGACGCGCAAGGAAGACATTGCGCGGGCCTTGGAATTGGGCGCGGACTATGGCGGCGTCATCGTCTTTGACGATTCCCCCCGCGCTGTTTCCGCCGAAAAGGCGCGCGCCCTGGCCGCCGCGATCCCCAAAGGCAAACGCGTGCTCGTCGATGTCGCCCCGTCGCCCGAACGCCTCGCGGCGCACCAAAAACTCGGCTTTGATTTTTACCAAATCCACTTCGATCCCGCCGCCGTGCCGCCCGCCGCCATCGCCGCGTGGATCCGCACGGTCGGCCGTCCGGCCCTCTGGCTGGCCCCGCGCGTGCCCTACGGCACGGCGTTCCCCGAATATCTGATCGAGGTGGCCGACACCTTCGTCATCGACGCCTACCAGGCGGGCGTCTACGGCGGCACCGGCAAAGTCGGCAACTGGGGTTTTTTCGCCCGCGAAAAAGAGGCCTTTCCGGAGAACAAATGGGTCTTGGCGGGCGGTCTCACCCCCGAGAACATCGCCAAGGCCATTGTGGAAACCCACGCCGACATCGTCGACGTGAGCAGCGGCGTCGAAGCCTCGCCCGGCCGCAAAGACCCCGCAAAACTCGCGGCCTTTTTCGCGGCCGCGCGAACCCCCGCACAATAAAAAAAGCGCGGAGAACATTTCCGCGCTTTTTTTGTGTGAATCTTCCTTCACAGCTTAGGCTGTATTTGGAAATTCAAACACATCGGCTGCTCGGTCGGATTTTGGCCAATTTTTCGGTTCCTCACCTCGACGATGTTCGGCATCGCCTCGGCTCGAAGCCCAAAAAATTGATCCAAAACCGCCTTTCGCATCCTCGGTTTCAATTTTCAAACACAGCCTACATCCCAAACGGCGGCTGCTGCCCCTGCTGGGCCGCCATCTGCGAGAGGAATTTGCGGCCCTTGCCGCCCTTGAGCATCTTCATCATCTTGCGCATCTGCTCAAACTGCTTGATGAGCTGGTTGACATCCTTGACTTCCGTGCCCGAACCCTTGGCGATGCGCAGGCGGCGCGAGGCGTTGAGTACCTGCGGCCTTTCGCGCTCCATCGGTGTCATCGACAGGATGATCGCCTCGATCGTCTTGAGGCGTCCCTCCTCCTTGTCGCCGACCTCCACGCCGCTCATGCCGGGCAGCATGGAGAGAATGCCGCTCAGGGGCCCCATCTTTTTGATCTGCCGTAGCTGCGCCAAAAAATCCGAAAGGTTAAAGTCCGCCTTGCGCATTTTTTCGGCGAGGCGGGCGGCCTCCTGCTCGTCGATCGTCTCCTGAGCCTTTTCGACGAGCGACACCACGTCGCCCATCCCCAAAATACGCTGGGCCATGCGGTCGGGGTGGAAGAGATCAAAATCCTCCGGCTTCTCGCCGTACCCCATGAACTTGATGGGCACGCCGGTGATCGCCTTCATCGAAAGGGCCGCGCCCCCGCGCGCGTCGCCGTCGAGCTTCGTGAGAATCAGCCCCGTGATCTGCACCGCCTCGTTAAAATGCTTTGCGACGTTGACCGCCTCCTGTCCCAAGGCCGCGTCGCCCACGAGCAGCACTTCCTCGGGCGAAATCTCCTTGCGCAGGTCCTTGATTTCCTCGATCAAATCGGTGTCGATCTGCAGCCGCCCGGCCGTGTCGAAAATCACGAGATCCGCGCCCTGCGCGATCGCCCATTCCAAGCCGCGCTTGGCGAGCGCGGACACTTTTTTGGCGTCGCGCTCGGCGTAAAAAAGAAAGCCCTGCGCCTTGGCCAGCGTCTCCAGCTGGTCGATGGCGGCGGGGCGGTAAATATCGCACGCGATCAGCGCGGGCTTGTAGCCGCGCTTGCCCAGCAGCTTCGCGAGCTTGGCGGTCGAGGTCGTCTTGCCGGAGCCGTGCAGGCCGACCATCATGATTTTGAGCGGCCGCTTGTCCGACAGGGGGGCGGCGGCATCCTCGCCCAAAAGCCCCGCCAGT
>JAVBTG010000020.1:0-5881 GCA_031556275.1 Opitutales bacterium | reverse complement strand
CAGCGGGGCGGCGGGGGGTGTTTAAACGTTTCCAAAAACGCGCGGGTTTGTGCGGGGTTGCGGGCCATGCGCAGGCGCCAGGCCTGCTCGTGGATGTCGGCCACGCGCACGGTTTCGGGCAGGCGCTCCATGCCCCACAGGACGGGCTCCAAGCCGCGCACCCCGCCGTTTTGGCGGGCGGTTTTTTGGGGAAGCTCCTCGTCGAGGTCGCCCGCTTGCAGGGGGGCTTTTTTGAAATAGGACCAGGCGTGGACGATGACCCAGTCGTGGCGCGGGCCGTCTTGCTGGTCGCGCGTGATGAGCCGCGCGAGTTTCGCGGGGGTGCCCGCGAGCTTGGATTTGGCGCGGCCGTACCACTGCGCGTAGCGCGCGGTGATGACGGGGACGTCGCGGCCCGATCGGTCTTTGAACCAAAAAATTTTGCCCTCCCCTCCCTCGTAGGGACTGTATTGGAAGACGAGCAGCGCCAGCAGGCCGTCCGTCGCCCCGATCATCGTCTCGTAGGCTTTCATGGCCTCGGGGCTGTCGTGACTGCGCATGTTGAAGGCGATGATCTGCGTGCCGTCCAAACGCATGCGCCGCCACACGCGCGCCATTTCCTTTTCCAAAAGTTTCCAGCGTTCGGGCAGGTTTTGCGCGAAGCGGTCGGGATAAAAATAGCCGCCCCCCCATTCGATAAAAGCGTCGTTGGGCGTGCGGGTGCGGGCGTACTAGGCGGACATCAGCGGACTGACTTGGCCGAGATTGGAGAAGGGCGCCGACCAGCCCATCGGCATTTTTCCGCGCGAGGGGTTGCCCCACCAGTCCGGGCCCGAAAAGTTGTTGCGAAACCACTGGACGTTGTCGCCGTCGCTCATGACGTAGCTGACGGTCCCGCGCGTGTCCGTCCAGTCGATTTGCGAAGGGTCGAATAACGCCGCGGGGCTTGCGGGGCGGTTGCGGGCGTTCGAGGATTGAAGGAGCAGGTTGACGCACCAGTCCGTGCAGGTTTGGATATGGCCGAGCGACGAGCTTTGGTCAGTCGTTTTAAACTCGTCGCCACCGTTCCAACCCAGGGCGAACGAAAGCGGATTTAACCGCGCGTAGGCGGACGGCGCGGGATCTTCGCGGCCGAAAAAGGTGAATAGCTTGTGCGCGATCGCGAAATCGCGGCCCTCCATTTTTTTCGGGTCGAGCGAGAAGACCGCTTCTTTGCTGAAACGGTCGGCGTGTCGGGCGAAGACCTCGCGCGGGTGCATGCCGCGCGCGTCGGCCAGTAATTTTAAGCCGTGCGCACGGGCTTGGTCTTCCAATTCGGGCGGCACGATCACGGCGCGCAAGAGCGCGGCCAGCGAGGTCGCGGCGTTCACGCTGTCGGGCGCGTCGGCCGGGAGATGCTTTTCCAAGGGGCGGTCGGAACGGTCGAGGTCGGCGAGGATGTAGCCGTCGACGGCGCCGATTTGTTTTAGTTTTTCAACGGCGTCCCACGGCGAGGCGACGGGCTCGAAGATGATTTCGGGATGGGCTTTTTTAAATGCGTCCGTCCAGAATTTTGCGTATTGGTCGCCCGGGTTGCAGACCAAAAAATCGCCCTTGCCCGCGATCAGCGCCTGCCCCGCGAGGCCGCCCGCGGACTGGGCCAACAGGCGCGCGTCGGCTTTGGCGTTCGACCATTGGGATACCGGCGGCAAAACGAGCACGCGTTGGACGGCGGGGACTGTCGGCCAGTACCACGGGGAGGACGAGGCGTCCGCGAGTGTGTGCAGTGACGGTATGCAAATGAGCGACCAGCAGAGGGCGGCTTTTTGGAAAACGGGGCGGATCATAATAAAATGCAGTCGATGTGTTTGAATTTTAAAACACGGCCGAGGATCCGTTTGCGAATTACAACCGAGGATGCGAAAGCCGGTTTTGAGTCATTTTTTCGGGCTTCGAGCCGAGGTGATGCGGCGCATCGCCGAGGTGAGGACACGAAAAAGGGCCAAAATCCGGCCGAGCAGCCGATGCGTTGTAATCCGCAATCGGGCCCTCATTAAAAGCAACAGGAGCGCGGAAAAAGTCCCCTTCCTGCGGTTGTCCCTTCCGCATGAAACTTCTTCCGCGCTCCCGTAAAATAAAAGTCAAAGCCTCACTGTTTGAAGTCTGCCGCCCACGCGTTTTCCAGCAGGCGGCAGATGCAGTGGTAAATCGGCAAATGGTATTGTTGGACCGAAGCCGTGACGCGGGCGGGCGCGCGGATGGCGACGTCGGCCAGGGGGGCCAGTTCGCCGCCGTCTTCGCCCGTGAGGGCCAGAATTTTCATCCCGCGCGCGCGGGCGGTTCGGGCGGCGTGCAAGACGTTTTGGGCGTTGCCCGACGTGCTGAGGGCCGCCAGCACGTCCCCCGGTTTGCCCAGCGCGAGCATGAGCTGCGCGTAGACGTAGGCCGGGTCTTTGTCGTTGCACCACGCCGAGCCGTAGCCTGTTATGCCGGTAAGCGGGATCGCCGGCAACGCCCATTGAAGCTCGTTTGCCAGCGAAGGGGCCATGCCCGTGCGCATCGCCTCCGGCAGGGGGCGCGGGTGCTCGAAGCCTTTTAACAGCTCGCCCGCCCAATGCTCGCAGTCCGCCGCGCTGCCGCCGTTGCCGCACAGCAGCAGCTTGCCGCCCGCCTGATAGCTCGAGTGCAGCAGCGCGAACGCCGCGTCGACATGTTTCGTCAGCGGTTTGAGCGCGGGGAATTCCTCGGTCAGGATGGCTATGGGATCGTGGGCCATTGGATTAAAAAAAAATTTACGGGGCGATGCCCAAAAGTTTTTTCGTCTGCTCGGGGTTGTGCCGCATGCGCAGGCGCCACGCCATTTCCTCGCCCGTCACGCGGCGGACGGAATCGGGCAGCAGCGCGTCGCACCACGTCAAAGGTGTGTAACCGCGCACGCCGCCGAGTTCCTCGTAGTTTTTCGCCTCGGCGCCGCCTTTTTTAAGGTCGGGCAGGTTTTGGGAATCCTCGTCGCCGGGGGTGCCTTTTTGGAAATAGGACCAAGCGTGCTCCATCAGCCAGTCGTGGCGCGGCAGCTCGGCCTTGGGGGTCTGGGCGATGGACTCGACAATCTCGCGGGCCACGCGCATGGGCGTGCCCGTATTCGGGCGTTTGTTGAGGCGCCACCAGTTTTGGTAGCGCAACGAAATGACGGGGATTTCCACGCCGCGTTTGTCCTTGACCCAAATGACTTCCCCCGCGCCCTTGTTGTAGGGGGAGTATTGGACGGCCAAAATCGCGGTGAGGCCGTCCGTTTGCGCGGCGAACGTTTCGTAGGCTTTTTTGGCGTCGTCGCTGTCCCAGTAGCGCACGTTGAAGCCGATGATGCGGTTGTCGGTCTTTTGCATCATCTTCCAGGTGCGGCGGGCGTGCTCGGCCAAGATGTCCCAGCGTTTTTCGCCGCGCTCGGTGGCGAACAAGTCGGGATAATAGTAGCCGCCGTGCCACTCGACCATCCAGTCGTTGGGCGTGCGGGTCTGCGCCATGTATTCGATCACCTGCGGCGCTATTTGGGCGAGGTGGGCATAGGGCGTCGTCCAGTTCATCAGGATTTTGCCGCGGTCGGGATTGCTCCAGTAGTAGGGCGTCGTCTCGAAAAAACTCTGCACGAACCACGCGGCGTTGTCGCCGTCGCTCATGAAGTAGGAGATCGTGCTGCGGTCGTCCTTCCAGTCGATCTGCTTCGGGTCGAGGTGCGGCACTTTGGGCAGGGTGCGGCTTTCGCTGCCCGCCATCAGGACCGGCAGATTGGTGCACAGGCTCGACACCGTCTGGTAGTGGCCGTAGACGCTCGCCAGGCGCGTGGCCTTGAACTCGTCGCCTCCAATCCAGCCGAGGATCGGCGCGGGCGGGTTGAGCCATTCCATCGCGCGTTGGATCGTCGTGTCGCCCACGCCCTCGCCAAAGCCGAAAACGACGAAGCAGTTGTGGGCCACCGCCAAGTCGCGCACGCCGGAGATGCGCGGGTCGATCACCGCCATCATGTCGCGGTTGAGCTTGTCCTTGTATTTGTCAAAACACTGGGCCTGGGAAATCGTGCGGGCGTCTGCCAGCATTTTGAGGCCCGCCTTTTTCGCTTCGCTTTCCAGCGATTTGTCGACCACGATACCGCCCAAAATGCCCGCCATGGAACAGGCGACGTTGACGGAATTGTCGATGTCTTTGGAGCGCTCGGCGGCTTTTTTCCCGCTGCCCGACTTGTCGGCGCTGTACAAAATGTAGCCCTTCACCACCCCTTGTTTGACAAAGTATTCCACGAGCGGCCAGCACTCCAGCGGGCCGAGGTCTTTGACGGAGGGGTTTTCCCTAAAATACATCCCGCGCCAGAGGGCGCTTTCGGGGTTGGTGCGGGTGATCCAGACCATCGTGTCGCCCCTGCCCTCGTTGACGGCCTTGGCGGCCAAGCCGGAAAGGGACTGGTAGAGCATCAGGCGCACGGAACTGGGGGATGCGTCCGCCGTGCTGTAGACTTGCGCGGGCGGCTTTTGTGTGGGAAACCAGCGACCATCGGCGTTGAGGGGTTCGGCCCCATGCAAGAAGGTCAGGCCGCACAGCAGCCAGAAAATGAGGAGGGATTTGCGCATGATAGGGGGTCAGGCAAGTGGGTCGTTTTTAAACGAAAAAGGCGAACTAAAAGCAAATGAGGGGCTTTATTGGATTGGATTTGCTTCAATAATGTAGCATTAATAAAACATTTAGGGAACCTGTCAACACCAAAACAGAATATTCGCGCACTCCCTCTCAAAAAAACACACGCCAGAGGGAAAAAACAAGGAAAACATGACTTAATTATACCCAAAAAAACTTGACTTCCATCAATTGTTTTAATATAGATGCAAATATGACACCCCCGCGCCATATCCTACTGCTCGCGCTCGCCTTCCACGCTTTACCTGCCGCCGTCTGGGGACAGTCCAACTATTTTGAAGCGCGCACGGGCGCATGGGAGCAGGATGACAACTGGTCGCGCAAGGAAGTGCCGGATATGGGAAGCCAAGTCGTCATTGGCGGGGGAAAATCCGCCTCCGTGAGCACGCAAGTGAGCCCGATAAGCACCTTTTATCTCGGCGGCAACGGCAAAGGGGTGGGCAAATTGACGATTCTTCCCGGCGCAAGGCTGCAGACGATGGGCGGTGCGCATGCGCACCGCAATCTCGACAACACCGAAGGCCACCTGCACCTGCAAGGCGGCGAGCTGATCATGAGCACAGGCACAGCCGCCAGCCTCTACCTGGGGACCAGCTCCACCAGCGCCACAAAGAGCATCGCGACGTTTTCCGGCGGCACGTTCTACGGCAGCCTGCGCATCGGGGCCGACGAGCCGGAAAAGGGCACCGGAATTTTGACGATCGAAGGCAGCAAATGCACCGTGCGGCCCTCGACCCAGAGCAACACCATCCAAGTGAGGACGAACGGAACCCTTGTTTTCAAGCTCGACGCGCAAGGCCCCTCCCCCATTGTCTTTGACAAGCAGGTCGTTCAATTTTCAAAAGGCAGCACGCTTGTGATTGAGGCGGGCCAATACAAGGGGATCAGCGACAGTTTCACCCTTATCAAGGCCAGGCGCCTGGAGGACAACGGGGCCGTGGTCGAATACCGGGGGTTTGAGGAGCTGCAAAAGCCAAAAGTGCGGTTTTCGACCAAGACGGGGGAAGTTATTTTGCATATCGGGAAGTAGGAAAAGCGGGCCCGCCGCTTTGCGGGCATTGTGTGCGCCACACAACCAAGCGAGGGGCGCGGACACCTTGCCGACGCGGCGGGAAGCAGACCAGAGCAACGCTCCCATTCACGCACATGCATGGCGATTTGTGCGGGAGGAACCTTTGTCTGTCAAGGCACATATTTACACCCCCGACAAGTTGCCCACAAAAAAAGCCATCCCCTT
>JAVBTG010000212.1:0-14636 GCA_031556275.1 Opitutales bacterium | reverse complement strand
CAGGGTGTGTCTTCAAATTCCGCACGGCGTCTGCTTGGCCGATCTTGGCCCTTTTCCCGTTTCCTCGCCTCGACGAGGCGCGGCATCGCCTCGGCTCTAAAGCTGGAAAAATGTCACAAACCCGCCCGGCGCATCCACCATGCGGAATTTGATGACACACCCTTTTCCCTCCTGTACGCTTCCCTCTGCGGTTGCCTACTTTTTGGAAGCGTTCAAATCAGCGGCCAATTGTTCCATCTCTGTCTGACTCAAATTGCCGGTGATGGCGCATTTGTCGCCCGTTATGGTCTTGGCCACCCTTGGGACGCTCATCAGCTCGCCCCGCAGGACTATGGCTATACACCCCATGTTGCCGGAAGGTTCGTTTTCCTCGACGATCTCCCGCGTCATTCGGGTGAAAATCTCCTGCCCCTGCGGCGTCCACGTGAAGGAAACCTCCCAACGATCCTTGGCCGGGTCGTTTGAAAATCCTTTGACAGCCTGGGCGTCGGTCATCATTTCGTCGGTGAGTGTCGCCTGTGTTTGGACGAAATAAGGCACTTTTATCGTCTGCTCCCCTTGGCCTGTTTTGACGCGGACGGATTGATAACGCAGCTGATAACCTTCGGGTGGAATTGGGTTTTCCATACCCGGATACACACACTGCGCCCGATGAAACGACACGATCGGCGCGTCATTTTTCGCGGTGCTTTCCTGCGTCGGCGCCTTTTTCACCGCCCACCACGTCACAAACGGCGCCGCGATAAACACGACCATCACAATGTTCAAAATCAAGGTAGCGCGGCGGCCCTTGGCTTTTTCCTCGGGGGTGAATTCTTTTTTTGGCTCGTTCGTCATGGTGGCGATAACAGACAATAAGACAGACCATCCCCACTGCCCACAAAAAACGCGCGCCCCGCAAAACGGAGCGCACGTGAAAGAAAACACTCGCAAACGTTTAGAGCTGCTGCCCCTTAAACGCCCGGTTAATGGCACTCACCAAGGCGAAAAGCCCCGCGCTCTCAATATTAGAGTTGATGCCCGCGCCCCAGAAGGTCGCCCCGTCGCTCTCGCGCACGATCTGCACGTAGGCGGCGGAATCGCTGGCCGAACCCTTGCTGATCGCGTGCGAGCGGTAGTCGAGGATGCGGAAACGTTTCCACCCTTGCGCCTCGAGCGCGAACACAAAGGCGTTGATCGGGCCGTTGCCCGTTCCCTCGATCACGTGTTCGCCGCCGTTGGCCCGCACGGTCGCGCGGATACGGTAGCCGCTGCCGTTTTCGGGCGTCACGGCGTATTTTACGATCTCAAGCGGCTCCTTCAACTGGAGGTACTCCTGCTCGAACACGCGGCGGATCTCGGCGGGGGAGAGTTCGCGGCCCTCCTTGTCGGCCACGGCGGTGGCCGCGTTGCCGATCTCGGGGTGCATGGCTTTGGGCAAATCAAGCCCGCTCTCCTGCGCGAGGACATAAGCGATGCCGCCTTTGCCGCTCTGGCTGTTGATGCGGATGATGGCCTCGTAATCGCGCCCCAAATCGTGCGGGTCGATCGTGAGGTAAGGCATCTGCCACGCGGCGTCGGCGCTCTTTTCGCGCATGTCCATGCCCTTTTTGATGGCGTCTTGGTGCGAGCCGCTGAAGGCGGTGAACACCATGTCGCCTGCGTAAGGGTGGCGGGGCGGCACTTCCATGCGGGTGCAGCGTTCATATACCTCGCGCACCTCGGGCAAATGCGAAAAATCGAGGCCCGTGGCGATGCCGTGCGTGTAAATGTTGAGCGAGAGGGTCACCAAATCGAGGTTGCCCGTGCGCTCGCCGTTGCCGAAGAGGGTGCCCTCGGCGCGGTCGGCCCCCGCGAGCAAACACAACTCGGCGGCGGCGATGCCCGTGCCGCGGTCGTTGTGCGTGTGGATGGAGACGATCGCCTTTGTGCGCTCCTTCAAATGGCGGCAAAACCACTCGATCTGGTCGGCGTGCGCGCTGGGCAAATCCCACTCCACCGTCTCGGGGAGGTTGAGGATGATGGGGTCTTTTTCCGTCGGGCCCCACTGCTGCATGACGGCCTCGCAGATCTCGAGCGCGAACTCCGGCTCCGTGTCGGAAAACGACTCGGGCGAATACTCAAAACGCACCTTTGTCCCCGGCAACATGGGCACGCACGCTTTGACCATGCGCGTGCCCTCGACCGCGATTTCCTTGATCTGCTCGCGCGACATTTTGAACGTCACCTTCCGCTGCAAAGGCGAGGTCGAGTTGTAGAGGTGGACGATGACGTTTTTTGCCCCCTTGAGCGCCTCAAACGTGCGCTTAATGAGGTGCTCGCGCGCCTGCGTGAGCACTTGGATGGTGACATCGTCGGGAATGTGCCCGCCCTCGATGAGCAAGCGCACAAAATCAAACTCCGTCTGCGAGGCGGCGGGGAAGCCCACCTCGATCTCCTTAAACCCCACGCGTACCAAGAGCGCGAACATCTCGAGTTTTTCCGCCACGTTCATGGGGACGGCGAGCGCCTGGTTGCCGTCGCGCAGGTCGACGGAGCACCAGATGGGAGCCTTTGTGATCGTGGCGTCGGGCCACGTTCGGTCTTTCAAGGGCACGCGCGGAAACGGCACGTACTTTGCGGGATGCGGATGCTTCATTGTCTTAAAAACTTTCTATGATAAAACGGGTTGCTTGAGGGAAGGGGCCATTGACCCCCGCAGGCGGAGGGAAACATAAAAAAATTCCCCTCGAAAAAGCCTTTTAAAAATGCCGGCGCGCATTTGATGCCGGCCCATGCGCAAAAGAATGTACTCCCCTAGGGGAGCAGTAGTAGCCCGTTAAGCAAAGCGATGTGCGCCGTGTGTTTCATCCGTACAATAATTTATTTACGCGCCAAAATATATGAAAGTCAAGACCAGGTAGCGTTTAAAAATTCAAACACATCGGCTACTCGGACGGATTTTGTCACCATCAAAGCCTGATATTGGCATCGCCATACCCGTGTCTGTCGATATTCTGGCTCATAGTATGCGGATTTATATTTCAAAATTCTTTCTCGCGCTATTTTTCGTTTCATTATTGGCATGCGCATGCGCTTCCGCGCAAACAGGCGCGAATCTGCGGATGTATCAGGACGCCCAGCTAAAGGAATACTCTTTCCCGCTAAAGATTCCGGTCGAATCCCTCGTGAACATGCTGCGGTATCATTTGGGCATGCGCGTCAATTTTGAGGGCGAGCGGATGACTTATGAGGCCGGAGGCATCAAGGCGCGCGACGCTGTTGCGATGTATGGGGACCGCCCCTCGGCCTCGCTCTGCGCGCATGAGAAATTTGTGCTCGGTGTCGCGCGGGAGCAGATGGCGAAAAACGAGGGAGACACTGTCATTGATTACAAACGGCGTTACCTGGAGTTGACTCCGTCAGATCTGAAAGACCTGTCCGCGCTTAGGAAAAAAATCGAGGCGACAGGGGTTTTTTTGACCGATGTTTCCGATGGGGCCATCACTATCTATCCCAAAAATTCCGACTACGAGAAAATTACTTTTCACGGTGAATTTCAGTCGGCGGCAGAGGCGGTCCTTTCGTTGATAAAAGTGCTCCATGAGCGGAATATGTCATTGGCCGGCAGTAATCTGGTGGCAGACAAGACGCACGGGCCCATCAGATTGAACGTGGAAAATGAGGATTTCCGCACCTTTTTGACCAAATTCGCGCATGCGATCGCCCCCGAGGCGTTCTGGAGCATCAGCGGATATGACAACGCAGGGCGTACCGTGGGTTTCCGTAAATCAAACCAGCACGGGAACTGAGATGTTTGAGGGAGAGGGGAAAAGAAGGCCTGTTTTGCGCATGGCGCACATTTGCGCAGGCACCGCATCCGCCCACAAAAAACCGTCTTCCGCGTCGGATTGTTCTTCGAGTATTTCACAACCGGAAGAAAATCCTTTGTGGAAGACGGCATACACTAACAGCAGATTACCAATCGCCTCTTTGTTACAACCAACCGACCGGCGCGGGTTTGCGCCGGTCGGGCCGCGCTGCGATCGTCTTTGTCAACGGGCAGCGGGCCGAAATGGCATTTTCTCATGACCGAACCGATGGTGTCGCGACAACCGGCGCTTTCGCGCTGCGTCGCCAGACCCGGGCGAGTTGTTTTGGAATATTTCGGTGCGATATGTGCGCGTTTTGCGCGGGCCTAAGTGTTGTCTGTGCCTTGTGGCCAGTTCACTTGGGCATCGCAGTCCGTGATTCCCAACCGCCAGACCAACCCTTGAATGCCAATAAAGGCCCTCCTTGAGTTTGCCTGTCCGTTCCTCGAACCTTTCGATGGATTTGGCAAAGAACGTCGCCTAACCTACCGTTGCCGAAACCGCGCTCGCCTTTGGCGTTCATCCCGTCCCGGCACCCATCAACATGCACCCGATTTTGCCATTGTCAACCATTTTTTTAAGAAAAATTTTACCGCCTTGCAACCCCCTGAAAATCAAAGGCTAAAAAACCCAAAAAATCGCGCTTTTTTTGGAAAAAATCCCCTCAAAAACCGCCTCGCCGAAAATCCCTATTGGGTGGCTGGCTCGGGCAGTTTTTCAAGGTACTCCAAAAGCTGCCGCAAGTCCTCGCCTTCGATCGTTATAGGCTGGGTGGTGCGGGCGATATTGGAGACGGGCAGGTTCCGCTCCACGCCGCTGATCGTCGCTTTCCATTCAAAGGCCATGATGGGCTCGGGACGATTGTTGAAGTGCTTCATTTTACCTTTGATAGCTTCGGGGATACCGGGGATTTTAATGCGGCATTTATCCGTGAGCGGCCCTTGGGGTAATATCAGTTGATTGATATACAATAGGGGCACGATGCCGGATCTCAATATTGGTCCCCGCACGGCCCAAAATTCGTCGTGAAAATCGGCGGTTTTAGCCAGCTCGATGGGCGTACCCGTCGTGTTTTCAAGGTCGATATAAAAGCAAGGCTCGCCGCCTTCCATTTCAAACCCGGCACTCGCGCGAATGGCGTCGACCTGCGCTTGCTGCCGCGCCTTGAACACGGAGGAGTCAAAATACGGCAAGCGGTCATAAAACTGCCTGAACGCCTCGCCGTCGAGCGCGATATCTTTGCTTGCGCGCTGGATGCGGGGCTCGTTTTTTTCCAATCCGCTAACGGTTACATGCCATCCGTTAACGCCCTTTGGGGGGCCTTCAAAAAAACCGTCTCGCGCGCGCCCTGCCGTTTCTCTCGCCGCCTCGGCTTGCGCATATGCCTGTTTGAAGGCGAGGGGGAATTCGGGGATTTTGATACGGCAGCTGCTCGTCAATGTCGTCTGCGGAAGGACCAGTTCCACGTCGCGCAGGCAGGTCAGCCCGCTGCCGCCTTTTTTGTATTCGAGCATAAGATTGTCGCTGATTTTAACTGCCTCGTTCAGCGCAATGGGTTTTCCGGTCGTGTTTTCGAGGAGGAGGTAGAGGCACGGCTCGCCGTCCTCCATTTCGAGCTCGATGCCCACGCGCACGGCCTCAAATCGTTCCTTCCATACCCGCAACGCCTCGGGCGATTTCGGCAGCGGCTCACCGTCCGCCAACCGTACTTGCGCCAACGGCGCATAGCGGATTTCCCCGCCGCGATACTCGACAACATACCCGCCCATGTTTTTTGTGCAGCGCGTCTCGGGTTTGCCATCGCCTTCCCGCAGGGAAAAAGAGGGGCCAGTTTCGTTCTGGGTGGCGCAGTATTGCAGCCCGTCCTCCAGCACGCGGCCCGCGTAAATCTCCGTGCCGTTTTTCACGACACTGGCGACGCCCGCGAGGAATTTTAGGGGATTGTTCAACCCCATTTTCTCGGGATTGTCATAAGCGGCATCCGTCTCGCCGCTATAAACGACCTTAAAATGGTCGCCATGCTGGTTTGTGTATTCGGCGAGGCGTCCCTGCTCGTCTTTTGCGATGGCGCTACTATTGACACGACGGGAGAGAGGGACGGATTTTACGCGCAGGTTCTTGCGCAGGTTTTCGATCGGCAAAACTTGCAGCTCGGTGAGAACGCTTTCGCGGTTACGGGCGTATCGTCGGTATTTTTCAGGCAACTTTTCCGCGTCGAGGGGCTGGATCACCGTGAGCGTCTCAACCATCAGCGCAAGCCCCTGCACCTTTTCCGGATCGGGGCAGATTTTCAGCACCGCCTCGCGCAATCGGGGCGATATCTCCTCCAACGACACTTCCATGCCCGCCGTCAGCGGCACGACGTTCTCCCGCATGTCATTAAAATTGTTCAGAATTACGCGTTGCCTGCGCGGGGCGTCGTTTTTATCCAAATAATCCAGCACGAAGTAAAATTCATTGCGGTCCTCCGTGGTGTTGATCATCAGGCCGTGATCTTCCGGCAAGTCGCCTATCCCAAGTTTCAACCGCAAATCGCCCGTTTCGGGCACGATGATTTCGGCCGTCACTTTCCCTTCCAGCCGGATGATGCCCGCCTCGACCTGCGCCGCTTCCCTTTCTTTAGTGTCGTCCCAACGCAAACTGCGTTCGGCGTCATAGGCGCGCGCGGCCGCATCGTCGAGGCGCGGACGTTTGTCTTTGGCGTAAAACGCATCAATGCACCGCAAGAGGTACGCCAGCCTTGTCAGCCGGTCGTCGCCCCATTCGCCGTAGTGGATGTATCCCTTTTCCCTGTAGTCGACCTTGCAATCCCCCAGCTGCGCGATTTCCCCCATGAGAGCGCCGATGGAATTGCTCGGCGGCATCCATATGTTGGCCAGCGCCCATCGGCCCTCCTGCTTGACGCCGAAAGTGCACAGCGAGCCGCCCAGCCCGCCCGCCGAATATGTGGTGGTGTTGAAAACTTCGTTTTTAAGGACAGCCTCCATCGCCTGCCCGATCTTTTCGGGAATCGCGCGGCTGGCAAATCGGTTCCAGTGGGGCGTCGCGTTCACGAAGTATTGGCCGTTTTCTTTCAACAGCACGAGATCCGTATTGTTCGTGCCAAAATACCCGACGACGCAATGATCGTCCATGAAAGCCTTAAAAACACGGCTTCCAAAAAAATGCGACTGCGGGGTCAGATAATAGCCCTTCTGCTCAATCCGCTGCCGCTCGGTTCTCTGCGTGCGCCCATAGGCGTCGTCGCGCTCGGCCTGCGCCGTCGCCTGCTGCGCCCAGAGCGAACCACCGCCGCAAAGCAACGCCAACACAACCATTTTTAAGGAAAATATACGCATGATTTTTTAGAACAGATGAGGTTGATGAAAAATAAAAAACTCCCCGTCACCGCCCGCCGCCGTCAGGCGTTTTTGATTGTTTTTCGAGGTATTCCAAAAGCTGCCGCAAGTCCTCGCCTTCGATTCTCGCGGGCTGAGTGGGGCGGGGGATATATGAGACGGGCAGGTCCCTTTCCACGCCGAAGGCGGTGGCGCTCCATTCCAAGGCCAGAATGGGCGCGAGGCGCATGTGCATGTACAGTTCAGGCAGGCATTGCTTAATCGCGTCGGGGATGTTGGCAATCTTGACGCGGCATTTGTCCGCAAGCGGCCCTTGGGGCAATTCCTGTTTTCCGAAACGCATGTGCGAGGTTCCGGTTTTTGACTTTTCCCTCACAATCCACATCGTGCCGCGAAATTCGGCGGTTTTAGCCAGCTCAATGGGCGTGCCCGTCGTGTTCTCAAGGTCAATATAAAAGCAAGGCTCGCCGCCTTCCATTTCAAACCCGGCACTCGCGCGGATAGCGTCGGCCTGCGCTTGTTGCCGCGCCTTGAATGCGGGCGAATCGACATCCGGCAGACTATCGTAAAACGCTCTGAACGCCTCGCCTTCGACGCGCATGCGCTCGCCGGTGCGGCGGATGCAAGGAGCGTCCTTTTCCAAGCCGATAGTGGTGACGATCCAATCGATACCCGCCGGCGGGTTGGGCGCGGCTTCCTTCGCGCGCGTGCCCGATTCCTCGTGCCATTTCTCGGATTGCGCCTGCCCGCGTTTGATGGCGAGGGGAGCCTCGGGGATTTTTATGCGCAGACGGTCTTTTAACGTCGTTTGCGGGACACTTATTTTCATGCCCCTCAGGCAGGAAGCGCCGATGCCGCCCCTTTCGTAAGAAAGTAAAAGGTTGTCATCCAGTTCGATCACGTCGTTCAGTTCAATGGGCTTGTCGCCTGTGTTTTCGAGGACGAGCCACACGCACGGCTCGCCGTCCTCCACGCCGATTTCGACGCCCACGCGCATGGCCTCAAAGCGCGTCCGCCACGCCCGCAGGGCCTCGGGCGATTCCGGCAGCGCCGCGTCGTCCGCGAGGCGGGCGTACGCGGGTGTCGGGTACGGCGCATGTTGGCTTTGGTACTCGACGCGGTGCCAGCCCTCTTTTTTCACAAAAAGCATTCCTATTTTGCCGTCGCCGTCTTGCAGCGAGAACGAGATGGCGTCGTAGTCGCCTTTGAAGATGCAATACAGCATCCCGTCCCCCAACACGCGCCCCGTGTAAATCTCCACGCTGTCTTTCGCGATGCTGGCGACGCCCGGAAGGAATGCTCGCGGCCTGTGCTTGTCGAAATCCATTTTTTCAAGATCGCCATAGGCCGCCTCGGTGTCGTCGCTGTAGACAACCTTAAAATGGTTGCCGCGCCTGTTCGTGTATTCGGTGAGGCGTCCCTGCTCGTCCTTTTGGATGACGCCGCTCTTGTCGCGGCAGGAGAGGGGAACGGACTTTACGAGCAAGTTTTTGCGCACGTTTTCAATCGGCAGCGCCTGCAATGTGGTCACGAGGCTTTCGGGTTTGTTGGCGCATCGGCGGTATGCTTCGGGCAGTTTTTCTTTGTCCAGCGGTTGCCACACCGAGAGGGTTTCGATCATGAGCGATAGCCCCCGCACCTTTTCGGGATCGGGGCAGATTTTTAGCACCGCCTCGCGCAAGATGGGCGATATTTCCTCGAGCGGCACCTCCATGCCCGCCGTCAGCGGCACGATGTTTTCCCGCGCGTTGCTGGCGGTGTTCAAAAAAACGCGTTGCGTGCGCGGGGCATTATCCTCATCCAGATAATCCAGCACGAAGTAAAATTCACTGCGTGCTTCCGTGGTGTTGACGACCAAGCCGTGCCCTTGCGGCAAATCGCGCAACTCCAGTTTCAGCCGAAAATCGCCCGTTTCGGGCACGACGATTTGAGGCGTCACCGCCCCCTCCGGCGGGATTGCGCCGACAGCCTGCGCGTCTTCCCTGTCTTTGGCTTCGCGCTTTTCCCGATCATGCGTGAGCTCGGCGTAATAAGCGCGCGTGGCCGCGCTGTCGAGTCGCGGGCGTTTGTCCTCGCCATAAAACGCGTCGATGCGCCGCACGATGTCGGCCAGCATCTCCAAACGATAGGAGGCCCATTTTATGTAATGGACATGCCCTTGGCTGTCATAGCCGTTGTCGCAATTCCCTAAGTTGGCGATTTCCCCCATGAGGTGCCCGATGGAGTCTTTCGGCGCGTGCGATACGTAGGCCCGCACCCACTTGCCGTCCAGCTTGACGCCGAACATGTGCGTCGATCCGCCCATTATCATGGACGAATGCTTGGTGGTGTTGAAAATCTCGTTTTTAAGGACGGCCTCCATCGCCAACCCGAGCGTTTCCGGAATCGCGCCGACGGCAAATTTTCTCCAGTAGGCGGAGACGTTCACGGCGTATTGCCCGTTTTCTTTCAGCAACACGAGGCATTCATGGCCGTTGGAGAAATACCCGACGACGCGAGGATCGTCCAAATACGCTTCGAAAACAGGCCGTTTCTGATGCCAAGACTGCGCGTTAAGATAGTAACCGCGCTGCTCGGCCGCCTCCTGTTTGTCTTTCTCCCGTTGGCGCCAATAACCGCCAACCACCTCCTGCTGCGCCCAAAGCGCGCCGCCGCAAAGCAACGCCAGTATGGCCATTTTTGAAAAAAATATGTGCATGATGAAAAATAAAAAACTCCCCGTCACCGCCCGCCGTCCTCAGACGTCTTTTCGGGCATGGCCGCACGGAAATTTTTGCGCACATTTTCAACGGGCAAAGCCTGCAGGAGAGTAATGGCGCGGGCCTCGTTGCTGTAATGGCGTGCTTCGGGCGGCAGATGGTCACGCGGCTGAAAAACCGTCAATGTTTGGGCGAGGAGCGAGAGCCCCTGTATCTTTTCGGGATCGGGGCAACGCATCAAGACGAACGAGCGCAATTGTTGGGAGATTCCCGGCAGCGGGATCTCCATTTGCGTTAGCGGTAGCGTGTCCTCCGTTGGCTCGTGGTAAGCGGTCAAGATGGAGCGCCACGTGCGCGTCTCGCCGTTTTCATCCAGATAAGACAGCGCAAAATACAGATCGAAATCCAAATCCGACGTGGCGACGCGCAGATCGTTCCCTTCCGGCAAATCGCGCGGGGTCAGTTTCATCCGCAAATCGCCCGATTCCGGCACAACGATTTCGGCCGAGAATTTGTCTTTAAACCGAACGAGGTATTCCGGCTTTCTGCGTTCAAAGTCCGCGTCCCATTCGGCATATCGCTTGTCCTGCTCTGCCCGCATGGCGGCATAATCGAGCCGCTCGCGTTTGTCTTGGGCATAAAAAGCGTCGATGTCTTTCAGGATGGGGAGAAAGTTATCGCGCCCATGCGAATCGGCGATCCTTCCCATGAGGTGGCTGATGGTGCCTTCCTTCGGGCACCATATTTCGGCCTTGTGCCACCGCCCGTCTTTTTTGACGCCGAAGGCGTAAGGCCGCCCGTCAAAGCCGCGCTCTATCAGCGGCACAGTGTTAAAAATCTCATTTTTCAAAACCGCCTCCAGCGCTTTTCCAAACTCGTCGGGAAGCGCCTGGCCTCGGTCGGGAGGGTTGCGGTAATAAAACGACCGTATGAAAAATTTGCCGTCTTGCTTCAGCAAAAGCACGCCATTTGGCCGCAGGCGGCTTTCGCTAAAAAAATACCCGACGATCGCCGGATCGGCCAGATAGGCCTCAAGCACGGGCATGCGATCCCCAAAACCGTTGCTCGTTGCAGGGCGGTAGCTCAGATATTGGCCGGGACTTGGCCAGACATGGGGATTGCGAAACACACGCCCCGCCTGCGCCTCGCCCGCCTGCGCCCAAAGGGAGCCAAATAAAAACACCAGCGCGATTAGATGAATTTTTCTCATGGGAATTTTAGAACACGCGAGGTTTTTTCCGCCTCGGGCAGCGTTTGCAGATAATCGCAAAACTGCTTGAACGCCTCGTCTTTGATTTCAACTTCCCGCGTTGTGCGTTGGATTTTGGAGGAGGGCGCGTTCTTTTCCAAATCGCGGATGGTGAGGCACCAGTCAAAAGCGTGCGGGGGCGTTTCCTCTCCGCGCTGGCGGTCGCGTTCGGCGACGTGCGCGATTGCCCGCTTCATCGCGGCAGGCACCCCGTCGATCTTTATGCGGCACCGCCCCGCGAGGGTGGTCTGGGCGATGTCCAGTTTTGTCTGCCCGAGGCAGCCGGAACTGCTGGCGCCGTTTTCTTTGTGGAGCATAAACATGTCGTCAAAAACCACGCTTTTATTCAGCTCAATCGGCTTGCCCGTGGTGTTTTCGATGACGAGATAAAAACACGGCACGCCGTTTTCCGTTTCCATTTCGACGCTCACGCGCAACGCCTCGAATCGTTCCTTCCACGCCCGCAGCGCCTCGGGCGATTCCGGAGCGTCCGCGAGATCCTTGGCATACACCTCGCATTTGGAGGGAAATGATTTTTCTATGTCGACATAGCGCAGGGCGTAGGAACCGTCATGTCCGTATAGCGAGACTTCCGTTTGCGCGTCATTGTCGCGCAGGCAGAAAGAGAGGGATTCTTTGTTGCGCCGGAATTTATAATAGACAAGCCCGTTCTCCAACACGCGCGCGGCGTAGACCTCGGCGCCGTCCCTTTCCACGCGCGCCACGCCCGGGAGAAATTCGTAGATGTCGTACAGCCGTATGCCGTCCGTCGATTTGTACGACTCGTCCGTCTCGCCGTTGAACGCAATTTTGTAATGGTCGCCGCGCTTGTTGACAAACTCGGTGAGCCGCCCCTGTTCGTCCTGTTGGATAATTTGACTTTTGTCGCGGTGGGAGAGGGGAGTCGATTTCACGCGCAGGTTCTTGCGCACGTTTTCAATCGGCAAAACTTGCAGCGCAGTGGACGGGATGACGCCGGGATTGTAATAGCTGTATTGCGCGGGCAGTTTTTCTTTGTCCAACGGTTGGAAAACTTGGAGCGTCGCAACCATCAGCGACAACCCCTGCACCTTTTCGGGATCGGGGCAGATTTTCAAAATCATCTCGCGCAGCAGGGGCGATATTTCTTCCAGCGGCACCTCCATGGGTGCCAACGGCACAATATTGTCTTTCGCGCGGGGAATTCCTCGCAAGATGCCATGTCGCGTGGCGGCCTTGCCGTTCTCGTCCAGATAATCCAGCGCAAAATAAAACGCATACCGCGTCTCCGTCGTGTTGACGCGCAAGTCATGCCCCTGCGGCAAATCGCACGGGGAGAGTTTTAGCCGCAAGTCCCCCGTTTCGGGCACAATGATTTCGGCGTTCACTTTCCCCTCCAAGGAAATAATCCCCAGCGCCTCGGCTTCCCGCTTTCGTTCGGCGGTGCTCTTTTCCACGCTGGCACGGATTTCTTCCTCGTACGCGCGCGCGGCCTCGTAATCTAAACGCGGGCGCTTGTCCTCGCCATAAAACGCGTCGATATCCCGCAAAATTTTCGCCAGCTTCGGAAGCTTTTCCTTGCCCCAGTTGTCCCTGACATACACGTTCGGCTTGCGGCGTTCGTGCATGTCGCAATGCCCCAGATCCGCGATGGCCCCCATGAGATAGCCGATAGAATTTTTCGGCGGGCACCAGATCGCCGCATTATGCCACCGTTCGTCCTGCTTGATGCCGAAGTTGTACTGCACGCCGTCCGCGCCGAACGACTTGTAGGTTGTAATATTAAAGATCTCGTTTTTGAGCACCGCCTCCATCGCGCGGCCCATCTCGTCGGGAATAGGCACATGGGCGAAGCTTTCATCATACCCCGTCACATCCACAAAATACCGCCCATCCTCCTTCAGTAGCACAAGGCAGCTGTACCCCACAAACTCGTGCGTGAACACGCCGACGACCGCCGGATTGTCCAAATAAGTCTGAAAGACGCCCCTGCCGTCCCCGCCGCATTCCCTGCCTTCGCGATAGCCGAGGTAATATCCCTTTTCCTGCGCCTCTTTTGGCTGCCAAAACGGATCATTTATCCGTTGGAAGCTGGCAGGGGGAAGCGGGAGCTTCAGCTCCTGTTGCGCCTGCGCCCACAACGCCCCCACGCAAACGACGGACAGCACGGCCAATTTAAGAAGGGGAATCTGCATGATATTTTAGGGAAAAACCGGTTTTACGCGCCACTCCCGCGCCGCGCAAAGTAAGCCTTCCCGCCACACGGCGCAAGCCTTATTCCCGCCAGCCCCAAAGCGCAAGCCGACCCCGCGTCCTCCGGACATGCGAAAGGCCGATTCAGTGTGACCTTTGCATTTTTCCATCCGCACGGTCTGTAAAAATGCGAAAGGCCGATTCGCCCCCACGAATCGGCCTTTCTTTTATCTCTCCGTATTGCGGGAGAATTTAAAAAATTCTCGCCCGCACTACAAAGTTCCTCTCCAAACCAATCTTTTCAAAGCATAGGCGCGTTTTCGCCAAATTCAAGGGGCGTGCAAATTTTTCCTAAAATTTCCGCAAAAAAAGACGGGGCCGCAGGGAATTTCGCACTCAGCGCATGGGCGAAAGTGGCGCGAAAACCGCCGCCCGCCCGCGTCTGCCACTCCCACTCCGCATTGCCGCTATCCCACGGAAAACAACAATCCAATTTTCGATGATTATTTTATTTGACAAACATGCTCCCTGATGTAGCCTAAAGTCGGATAAAAAGTTCTTTTTATTTCTGATTCCACTGTAGCGCAATCGTTTGTCCTTTTGCGCTATTTTACCCCATCGACGATAATACCCTAACTCACCTATAATCATGAAACTACAAAAAATTCCCCGTATTTTGGTCGCAACCGCGGCCCTTTTGGCGCCGTTGGGCGCTTTCGCGCAAGCGAACCTTATTTTCTCCGAAAACTTTTCGGGGCTGGCCAACGGCACTGTGCCTTCCGCGTCGAACACTGATTTCGACTACTTTGTCAGCACCGATGGCTTGAATGCCAAGCTGGAGATCAACGCGGCGGGCACCATGACTCCGCTGCTGTTGCAAAGCCAGTCGGCAGGAAACGTGACTTTCGGCCTTGGTGTGAATAACATCGTAGCTTCTGACGTTCACAGTTTTTCGATTAATTTCAATCTTAACACACTGCGCGGTGGGTCAAGTATCTACTTTGTTTTCGGGGAGGCCGGCGGCAATATGTATCCCGCCACGCCCAACCGCCCCCCGCGTTTGGATACTACCGATAATTATGCGGCTTTTTTTGCCCAGTCAGAATTCATCATCCGTCTGGGCGGTAACGGCGGTGTGATCGGGGAGGACTTTGGCATGTTCGAATCCATGACGGGATCTGGTACTTTTACCCGCGTCTCCTCCACATTGCACATTGAGCCGGGGACGGACTACAACCTGCATATGGTCTCCAACAGCGGGGCCAACGCCATCGACGTGGACGGCAATATCATCGGCGCCAGCGAGATTGGCTTGTTCCTCGACGGGGAATTCATCGCCAGCATCACG
>JAVBTG010000106.1:0-5756 GCA_031556275.1 Opitutales bacterium | reverse complement strand
GAGGTCGCTGGTCGCGGTCTGAAAGCCGTCGCCGAGATGGGGCGTTTGGTGCTGGGTCATTGCTATTCGTAGTTTTTTGAAGAACCTTTGGAATGTAAACCAAAATATGTTTGACATGTCTGACATGTCAAATGAAACTGGCATCCATGCGCCGCCTTCCTTATGCGCATGCGCGTGGGAAAAAGGGGAGTCATTAAAAATGCATGGTAATAATGCTAGGGAGTTAGGCCCGCGGACAGGCATAGCAAAGGGGGCGCATGAAAGTCAGCAACAACCAGTATCGCCCCCGCCTCGCGCGTGGACTCGCGGGGCGGGGCGCGATCAAACAAAAATCAAATTTAAAATTTTTAAATTCAATTCATATTCGCGAAGCGGCGGAGGGTTTTCCGCGCGGCGCGTTTATGCGGGGCGCGCGGGTTTCCGATTATCTGATTAATGCGAAGGCGCGGCAGATTTTGGGACATCCGTTCGGGCAAAGCGTAAAAGAGAACATTTTTTCGATCATCTAATCCAATGAAAATAACTCGTTGCAAAACATATCTCGTTGAGGGAATAAAATACAACTGGACGCTGTTCAAGGTGGAGACCGACGCCGGTATCCACGGCTGGGGCGAGGCCACCAACTGGCCCGGGTCGCCGCTGGTGGAGGCGGCCTGCCAGCATGTCGGCGAATTCGTCGTGGGGCAGGACCCGCAGCAGCTCGATTTTTTATGGACGAAGGTGTACCGCGACATGAACTGGCTGGGGCAGGCGGGGCCGTTGCTCTCGGCGATCAGCGCGCTGGATATCGCGCTGTGGGACATCAAAGGCAAGTGCGCGAACATGCCCGTTTACGAGTTGCTCGGCGGGGCTTATCGCAAGAAAATACAGCTCTATGCCAACTACTGGTTCATTGAGGGCGGGCATGAGGCGGCCGACTACGCGCGGCAAGCCAAGGAGACGGTGGCCAAGGGGTTTACGGCGCTGAAATTCGACCCGTTTGCGCATGTCAATTATTGGTATGGGGAAGATTTGTTGGACAATAACGGGCTGACCGAGGCGCAGAAGCAACGCGCGGTCGACGTGGTGGCCGCCGTGGCGGAGGCCGTCGGGCCCGAGGTGTCCATCGCCATTGAAACGCACGCCTTCCTTAACGCGCCCACCGCCGTGGAAATGGCGCATCGGCTGGCGAAGGTGAATTTTCACTGCATGTGGTATGAGGAGCCCGCGCTGCCGGAGTTCCCAAGTTCGATCGCCGACATCCGCCAAAAGATTCCGTTCCCTGTCTGCGTGGGCGAGCGGCTGCACTCGCGCTTTATGCTGCGCACGATTTTGGAAAAGCAGGCGGCCGACATCGTGATGCCCGACATCACCCGTTGCGGCGGCATTTCCGAAATGCGTAAAATGGCGAACTTGGCCGAGACGTGGAACGTGCCGATAGCCCCGCACAACCCGAACGGGCCGATCTCGACGATCGCCTCGGCGCACACGATGGCGACGGTGCCGAATTTCTTCCGCCAGGAATTCATGTTAAAGGACGTGCCCTGGAGGGACGGGTGCCTGTCGCATCCGCTGCCGATCGAGAACGGCTATTTTGTGTTGCCGGACCGCCCCGGCCTTGGCTTTGACATCGACGAATCCGTGTTAAAAGCCCATCCGGGCATTCGCATCCGTCCCACCGACCGCGCTTTTTACATCTAATGAACACCTGGAACGACGACAATGAACTATTCGCCCTCGCGCGCGCCGAGCTGTACACGGCCGTGGTCGGGGACATCATGGACCAGATGGGGTTGCTCACGCAGTTTTTGCCGCCGCGCATTGTGCCGCTGCGCGAAGACATGGTGGTGCTGGGACGGGCGATGCCCGTTTTGGAGGCGGATGTTTTCGGGGAAGGCTCCGAGAACGCGCTTTTGAAAAAGCCATTCGGCCTGATGCTCGAGGCGCTGGACGATCTGCGCGTGAACGAGGTGTATGTGTGCACCGGGGCCTCGCCCGAATTCGCCTTGTGGGGAGAATTGATGAGCGCGCGGGCCATCGCGTGCGGGGCGGCGGGGGCCGTCGTGGACGGATACTCGCGCGACACGCGCGGCATTCTGGACTTGAACTTCCCGCTGTTTTCGCACGGACGCTACGCGCAGGACCAGGCCCCGCGCGGGAAAGTGATCGACTTTCGCGTGCCGCTGACGATCGGCGGGGTGCGCGTGCTGCCGGGCGACATCGTCTTCGGCGACATCGACGGGGTGTGCGTGGTGCCGAAGGCCGCCGAGGAAGAGGTGTTCCGCCGCGCCCTGGAAAAGGCGCGCGGGGAAAAGACGGTGTTAAAGGCCATTCAGGCGGGCATGAGCGCGCGCAAGGCATTTGACCAATACGGCATCATGTAATCTTAAAAGGAGTTTATTCAAATGAAACGTGTGATTTGGACCAATTATGTGGAGGGCGAGGCGTTGGAGCCGTTGAAAGGCATCGCCGAAGTCATCACCGGCGCGAACGACGGCAAATTGATGTCGCGCGCGCAGGTGTTGGCATTGGCCGCCGAGGCGGACGCCATCGTCAACCAGGCGGAATTGAAGGTGGACGCGGAGCTGCTCGACGCGGCCCCGCGCTTGAAAATCGTCGCCAATGTGGCATTGGGCAGCGATAACATGGACGTCGCCCTGATGGCCAAGCGGGGGGTCGTGGCGACGAACACGCCCGGGGTCTTTACCGAATCGACCGCCGATTGCGCCTTTGGGCTGATTCTGGGGGTGATGCGACGGTTGAACGAGGCCGATATGTTTGTGCGCAGCGGGCAGTGGAGCGGCTGCGGCTTTCAACCCGGGCGCTGGGATGGCGCGCTGCTGCAGGGCAAGACGCTCGGTATCTTTGGATTCGGCCAGATAGGCAGGGCAGTCGGGCGGCGGGCGGAAGCCTTCGGCATGCGCGTCATCAGTTGCGATGTGTGCGCCACGCCGCAGGAACAGGCCGAGGCGATGCAGGCGCTGCTCACGCAGGCGGACATCGTGAGCCTGCACGTGCCGCTGACGGAGCAGACGTTCCATCTGTTCGGGGCGAAGGAGTTCGCCGCGATGAAACCCGGGGCCTTTTTTATAAATATGGCGCGCGGAAAAGTGATGGACGAGCAGGCGCTCGTGGACGCGCTCAAAAGCGGCCACTTGGGTGGGGCGGGGCTGGATGTGTTTGAGAACGAGCCCGCCGTGCATCCCGACTTGCTGACGATGAAAAACGTCATGATGACGCCCCACATCGGCGGCGGCACGCGGGAGAGCCGTTTGGCGGCGCGGCGCCTGTGCGCGGAAAACGTGGCGCGGGTGCTGACCGGGCAGCCGCCCCTGAGCGCTCTAAAACCGACTGTCTGAAAAAACGGATAAGCTTCCCGCTTTTAGGGAATTCACAGGCAGTCGGGGGCATTTCGCACCTGCGCTGCCTGTTTTTTTTGGGTCGTGAGCCATGCATTAAAAACATATCATAAAAATATCATGTTTTTTCTTGATATATATGCACATCCTGCTTAAATGATGGGTGTGTTGAGGGGATGCGGTTTAATAAAACAACTAAAATATCAATTAATATATCGCAAAAACCGCCTCCCGCGCCCCCTGTGCATTTATCGGCCGATGAGGCCGCGCAAAAAACCGCTCCGCCTAGTTTAGCAAATAATTATGAATCTTTCCACAAAAGCATCCAAAAAAATCGCCGCGGCCTTGTTTTGCATGGCCGGGCCGATGCTGTGGGGGTCCGTGGCGGATTTGGAGGCGTTGCAGGCGCAGGCGCCCGCCATCGCCTACCAGTACACCTTTGAGGGGGGCACGGAAGCGGAGCAGCTCGCGCAGAAGGTGGGCGCGCATGCCCCCGCACTCAAACAGGCGGCCCCCGAGCCGCGACGGATCGCGCGCATGCTGACGCCCGGCTACGACGGCTCCACGCGCTGCGCCGTGCTCACCGCGTTCGCCAGCGGCGCGAAGGGCGACGCGCTGCACACCGTCGCGCCGATCCTGCTCGCGCGGGAAGGCACGATCGAGTTTTTGGTGCGCCCGGCGGCGATGAATTGCGAAAATGTGATGATCGGCGGCGAGCCCTCGGGAACAAACGGGCGCTGGCGGTTTCTGAGCTATGATGGAAAAACCGCCTCGCTCGCAATTGGGAGCAATCTTTCGCACGTCCTGTTTGGCCAAGGCAGCGGCGTGCCGTACCATGTCGGGGATTGGTATTATGTGGCCATAACGTGGGCCGTCGCCAACGGGCGCGCCACGATAAACGCATGGGTCGCCAATCTGAGCGCCGAGACGCCGAAGCTGCTACAAACGATTACAAACGTGGGCGGCGAATTTGACGGAAAAGGCGAAACGCCCCTGTTTTTGGGAGGCGAAAAGGGCGGCAAAAAATTTGCGGGCGGCGGACTCGACGCCCTTGCCCTCTACACGACGGCACTCAAACAAACAACCATTGCTGCCCATTACGACAGCATTTTCCGATGAACGCATAGCGTTGCCAAAAATACCCCCACCTTGACACGGCCGCTTCGGCGGCCTCCCACCCAAACACCCCCATGAGACCCGCGAAAGAAGACTGCCTGCACGGCAGGCGCACACATACCCCCGAAAATTTGCGCGGCGGATTTTCGCTGATTGAACTGCTCACGGTTGTCGCGATCATTTCGATTTTGGCGGCGATCCTCATTCCCGTCACCCATAATGTCTTGCGCGCGGGCCGCACGGTTTCCGACGCCTCCAACCTGCGGACGATAGCGCTTGCCAACCAGATGTACGCCGCCGACAACGCAGGACAGTCGGTGATGGCTTACGGCATTCCTCCCGAAGGGGGCACGGTCCTTTGGTACCAGGATTTGAGGCCGTATTTGGGGTACGAAAAAGAGCGCGACAAGGAAGTCAACATCTTCATTTCCCCCAGCGATCCGGAAGAGGGCGGAAGACTGGCTAGCCCCCCGATCGTGGACTGGTCGCGACGCAGCTATTCAGTGAATTACGGCATCCGCATTTACGTTTCAGCCAACGTATACAAGCGGCGCACGCTGACCACGATGGATCCCTCGAAAATGATATTTGCCTGCAACCACAAGGCCACCGAAATCGGGACACACGGAATCATGACGACCAGCCAAGCCTCGATGGACTTGATTCCGCTGGACTGGCACAGCGTCTACGGCTCGGCGCAGTTCGTCTTTATCGACGGGCATGTGGAGATGATACAGGTGGAACTGGTGGACCTGAAAAACAAGGACAAAGAGGGAAGCCGATACGGCGACTGGTCCGCGTATTACGAAATGGAGACGAGGGACTGAGGCGGCGGCGCGCCGCGCGAACATCTCCGGGCAGAACAAAAATTTTTGCATATTTTTAAAACATCAAAATCTGGAAAAAAGTAATAATGTCGAATAGTCCCCGCACAGAAACACCTGAATTAACCGAGGCGGATCTCGGCGCGGATTTGCCGCCGACCGACGCTCGCGACAACACGCCCGTCGTCGAACGCAATGCCGCAGCCCGCGGCCCTAAGAAAGTTTCCCCTTGGGTTTATCTTCCCTACCTCGAGTTTGTCTACGGCCTGATCCGCACCTACACGCAGCCATTCATCGCGCAGATTTTTAAGACGCTGGGGGCGCACAACACGATCGTGGGGTATTCCGCCTTCATCCAGCTGCCGCTGGCCTTTCGCGCGCTGTGGGCACCGATGGTGGAGCGCATGGGGACTTACCGGCAGACGATGCTGCGCAGTTTGTTCCTGACCTCCTTCACCGCGGCGGGCATCGGGCTGAT
>JAVBTG010000131.1:0-6102 GCA_031556275.1 Opitutales bacterium | reverse complement strand
ACGGGCAGTGGATTGCCTACGACACGCGCGACCAGTCGGGCGAGTTTAACGGCGACAAAATCGGGCGCACCCGCGTGAGCGACGGCGTTTGCCAAACGGTTTACACTTCCAAAAACGGGGCAGGGTGCGGCGTCGTCACGTGCAACCCTGTCGACGGACGCTTGGTCTTCATCCACGGGCCCGAAGATCCGGACGCCGATTGGTCCTACGGATTTTCCCGCCGCTACGGCGCGCTGGTCGATCCGGCAAAGCCCAACGTCGCCGCGCATTTGGACGCGCACAATTACGCGCCCCCCTTCCAGCCCGGGGCGTTGCGCGGGGGATCGCACGTGCATGTGTTTTCGCCCGACGGACAATGGGTGAGCTACACCTACGACGACGAGGTACTTGCCCGACAAGCAAAGGCCAATCCCGCCATCAAGCCCAATCGTACCGTCGCCGTGAGCGTGCCGTTTTCGGGCGGTGTAAAAGTGAACCGCAACCACCCGCGCAACCACGACGGCGATTATTTTTCGACGCTCGTCACCCGCATCGTCCCCGATCCCAAACCCGGATCCGACGAGATCATGCGCGCGTGCGAGGAAGGCTGGGTGGGAGCCAGCGGCTTTGTCAAAAAAGACGGCTCTAGGCAAAAACGCGCGCTGGCGTTTCAAGGCACGGTCGTGGCCGCCGACGGCAAACCGCATGTGGAGGTATTCATCGTCGAGCTACCCGACGACATGACAAAACCCGGCGACCAACCGCTGGAAGGCACGCTTGCGGACTATCCCGCGCCCCCCAAAGGCGTCATGCAAAAGCGCCTGACGTTTACGGAAAACCGCGCGCATCGCGGCGTCCAAGGCGTGCGGCACTGGCTGCGCGCCTCGCCCGACGGCTCGCAGATCGCATTTTTGATGCGCGGCGACAATGGCGTTTCGCAGCTGTGGACAATCTCGCCTGAAGGAGAAAATCTCCGTCAGGTGACATCCCTGCCCAACGATATCGAATCCGCCTTTTCATGGAGCCCCGACGGGCGCTGGATCGCTTTTGTGTGCGACGGCTCCGTCTTCAAAGTCGAAGCCTCCACGGGCAAAGCGATCCGCCTGACCAAGCCCGCCGCCGAAAAGCAGGACGGCCCTCTGCCGGGCGCCGTGGTCTTCTCGCCCGACGGCTCGCAAATCGCCTACAACAAAACGGTTAAAACAGCGGGCGCCGACGGCTTTACACAGATATTTTTAGTCGAGGCGGGCAAAAATATTCACTAATCTCACTTTCACAACTATCCCCATGAAAAAAATAATTTGTGCAGTGGCGCTGGCGGGTTGTTGCGCCGCTGTTTTTGGCGCGGCCTCCGGCGATCGCGCGCAAATCCTTGTGTTCAAATTCCCTTCGGGCAACTGGGACAACGGCAGATGTTGGAACGGCGGAAAAATTCCGGGAGCCAACAACTACGGGCATTTGCTGGGAGACAACAACGTGTCCATCAGCAGCAAAATTCCCGCGGTCGGCTCCATCGCGCTGGGAGGGGAAAACAAGACCGCCACCCTTAGCATCCTAGATGGGGCGGACGTGTCGGTTGAGGCGACCATATTTGTGCCGGGGATCAGCCGCAAAAACATGGGCGGCCATCTGGATATGACCGGCGGCACCGTGCGCACCGGAACGGACCCAGAATCGCCCCGGGGCATTTATGTGGGAACCGGATCCACCTATTCCGGCCAAGGCATCGCGACCATCTCGGGCGGCACTTACACGGGCGGTTTCAAGATCGGGAGCCATCTGCCCGACACCCAGACGGGCACGCTCGCCGTTGTGGGGAGCGCCCCGCGCATAGCGTCGCCCGCGCCGAACCACCGCCTCGTGCTCAACCAAAGCGGGACGATCCTCTTTGTCTTGGACGCCGAGGGCGTGGCCACGCTCGATTTTTCCAAGGCGGGCGTTTCCTTCCAAAAAGGCGCGCAGATCATCGCGGACGGCGCGGGTTACAAGGGCGGCAGCAAAACGTTCTGTCTGTTGCGCGCCGATCAGATCCAAGACAACGGCGCGGCCCTGTCCGTGCGCGGCTTTTCGAAGGACTACCAAGCGGACATTTCCTACAAAAAAGGGAAGGACGGCGGCCTTTTTCTCAAAGTCGTCAGTTCCGCCAAACGCTGAAATTTTTATCAAAATTAGAAAAAAACAATTATGAAACTCAAAACCATCCAATGGCAGGCCTTGTTGGCCTGCGTGTGCTTGAGCCCGCTATTTGCGGACGTCACGCTGGCCCCCGCGTTTTCCGACAACGCCGTTTTGCAACGCGAGACGGGCGTGCCCGTCTGGGGCAAGGCCGATCCCAAAGAAAAAGTGACGGTCACTTTCAAGGGCCAGAAAAAACAGACCGAGGCGGACGCTTCGGGCAAATGGAAAGTGACGCTCGACAAGATGCCCGCCAGCGCCGACCCCGCCGAACTGACAGTGAAGGGTAACAACGAGATCGTTTTGAAAAACATCGTGGTGGGCGACGTGTGGCTGTGCGGCGGCCAGTCCAACATGGCGTGGTTCGTGAAGGACACCCTCAACGCCAGCGCCGAGATCGCCAAGTCGGCCAATCCGCTGATCCGCCACAACGCAGCCCCCCGCCGGGCATCCTCCACCCCGCAGGACGAGATCGAGATGACGGGCTGGCAGCTCGCCGGTCCCGAGACGACGGTCCTGTTCACCGCCACGGGTTACTACACCGCGCGCGAGCTGCAAAAGGACGTGAAAATCCCGATCGGCCTGCTCAATATTTCTTACGGTGGCACTCAAGTCGAATCATGGATGAGCCCGAAGGCTTTGCAGGAAAATCCCCAGTACGCGAAAGTGAAACAGCGCTGGGAGGACATCCTCGCCGCCTATCCCGAAGCCGTGAAAAAATATGAGGGTTTTAAAAAGAAATGGGAGAGCGACCGCGCCCAAGCCAAGAAGGACGGCAAGCCCTTCACGCGCCGCGCCCCCGCCGCCCCGCAGGGGCTGGGCACTCGCCTCGAGCCGTCATCGCTGTACAACGCGATGCTGTATCCATCAATTCCCTACGCAATCGCGGGGATTCTCTGGTATCAGGGCGAGGCCAACGCCGCCCGCCACGACGAATACGCCGATTTGATTCAAGGCATGGTCAAACAGTGGCGCGCCGATTTCGGGCAGGGCGACGTTCCCTTCATCTATGTCGAGTTGGCCAACCTGACCCGCAATGTTTCGACGGACCCCGATAAGGTAAGCTGGGCCTACCAGCGCGAGGCCCAACGCGGGGCATTGCGCGAGCCCGCCACGGGTTTCGCCTCGGCCATCGACATCGGGGAATCGGGGAATATCCACCCCAAGAACAAGCAGGAAGTGGGCCGCCGTCTGGCGCTAAACGCCCTTGTGCTGAAGTACGGCCGCCAGATCGAGGCGCAGGGCCCCGCGTTTGCCGAATGCAAATTCGAGGGCAATTCCGCCGTCGTGCGCTTCACCCACGCCGAGGGCATGCGCCTGAAAGACACGCAGAACACGGGCTTTGCCGTCGCGGGCAAAGACGGGGTGTTCCACCCCGCCAAGGCGGAAGTGCGCGGCGACAGCGTGCGCGTGTGGTCGGACGCGGTGAAAAATCCGACGGCGGTGCGCCACTTGTTTGAGAACGATCCCCCGCATGTGAGCCTGTACAACGCGGCGGGCCTTCCGGGTGATGCTTTCCGCACGGACACCTTCCCGCAACCCACCGAATAACCGGAAATTTTTATCCCCATGAAAACCATGCCCATTTCCGTATGGGCCATCGCGTGTTTGGTGGTTTCGGCCTTCGCTCACGCGGCGGCCGCCGGCGGGCCGATCCGTCCGCTGGCACAGGATTACGTCACGCTCGCGCACAGCGACAACCCCAAGCAAAGCCCGCTGTATTCTCCCAGCATCCTCACGCTGGGGCCGGGGCAGTTGCTGGTTTCCCACACGGAGACCTACAAGAAGGGTCTTGAGGGCGTGAACACGCAGGTGTTTCAGTTCTCGAAAGACGGCGGACGCACGTGGCGCGAACTCAGCCGCATCGATAAAATCGGCATGCAGGGCCGCGTGTTCCGCGCGGGGAAAGACGGCAACATCCTCTATTATATCAGCCCGGGCTCGGGGCTGCCGATCTACCGCTCCAAGGACGGCGCCAAGACATGGGAGGGTCCGTCTTTCCTGACCTCAAAGAGCGATCGTTGGAACCAAACGGCGGCCAACGTGTGGTATGACAAGGGCAACATCTATCTGGCAATGGACAAACCCTATGGAAAGATGGACGCATGGGCCGTGGCCGAACGCGCGCCTGTGCTGATGCGCGCGAAGGTGACGGACGATCTGCTCAAACCCGAGAGCTGGACATTCGCCAGCGAAATGAATTTCGCGGACATTTTCCCCGGCATCCGTGAAAACAAAATGGATCTGGATTGGTACGGCATGCCGTTTTACCCGCAAAACTACCCGGGCCGCCAACTGATCAGCGAGAACCCGCGGCGCACATGGTCGCCGATGGGCTGGTGCGAGACCAATGTCGTCCAAGTCGTGAATCCCGACCACTATTGGTTCGACCCGCAAGGGCGCACCTACCACATCTTCATGCGCCTGCACTCCGGTATCACCAACGTCGCGGCGATGCTGAAAGTGGTGGAAAATGACGACGGCACGATGACGACGATGTTTCAGGAGGCCCCCTCGGGCAAGAAGCAATTGTTCCTGCCGTTCCCCGGCGGCCAAATGCGCTTCCACATGCTCTACGACGCCAAGACGAAAACCTACTGGCTGCTGGGTTCGCAGACGACGGACTCCATGTGCCGCGCCGACAGGCTTCCCGAAGACCGTTTCGATTTGGCCTTTCAGGAACGCAACCGCATGGTGCTGCACTTTTCCAAAAACCTCGTCGACTGGGTGTTCGCCGGCGTCGTCGCGATAGGCGAGGGCGCCAAGGAATCCCGCCACTACGCCGCGATGGACTTCGACGGCAACGATCTGGTCATCGTCTCGCGCAGCGGCGACAAAGACTCCCACTCCGCCCATGAGACAAACCTCATCACCTTCCACCGCGTCAAAAACTTCCGCGACCTGATCTACTAAAAACGCAAAGAGCACACAGGCCCCGGAACGCCCGCATAAAAACAGGCGTCCTTCTTAAACCGAAGGACGCCTGTTTTATATACGCCAACGCAGGCCGAACACAACACGTCTCCACATCCGCACACCCCGACATCCAACATGACCTGCGGACTTATAAATCCCCTTTGTGCAGGGCACAAAAAAGGCCGCCGGAAGATTTCCGACGGCCCTTTGCAAATCCCCTGTTTGGGATTAACGCCTGCGGCGCACAGCCGCCACCAAACCGAGCAGCCCCAGAATGGCCGCCATCGAAGCCGGCTCGGGAATGCCGGTGATGGACGCCACCAAATCCTTGCCGCCGCCGACATTGTTCACCCAATTGAAAACCACATTCACGCCTTCGCCGTTATTGGTCAACGTGTAGGTGATATTCCCCTCATTGGTGACGGACGTGGCGTGGATGATCGTCATATCTCCGTCGCCGCCGGTATAACCAGCCAGGTCGAGGCTGATAATCACGCCTTTGGCAACAGCGGTGAAATCGGCGAATTCAATCGTTTCAAAATCAGTGGGATTTCCTTTTCCAAGAACCGTAATGGAAGCAGCTCCAGCGGCCGTGATGGATGCTCCCGTGATGGAGCTGCCCGAGCCCAAAAACAGCTGGGAATTAGCTGAGAGTGTCGTTAGCACTGACGTGACGATCTGCCCCCCTAGAATGCTGGCGGTGCCATTGACTCCAATGCTGAGCGTGGAGGCTGAAAGGTACGAGCCTGTTGCCATGTTCAGATACCCGTGAGAGTCCGCGTTCGCCAATCCGATAGCAGGGCGGAAGAAATAGGCTTTGGCGCCCGCCTCCAAGCTCAGCGTGGCGGTTGTCCCTCGTCCAATATTGAAAATAACATCCGCGGAAATTGAACTGGTGCCATCGACGACAATTTCAATCGTCTGGCGTGATGCCGGCGTGTCGTTTGTGACAGTGTCATAATAACCTAGATTGGACGAATTCGTCATGTGCAGCCAAGAGTTGTTCGTCACTCTTATGGTAGTGTTTACAGT
>JAVBTG010000154.1:0-7163 GCA_031556275.1 Opitutales bacterium | reverse complement strand
ATTTCTTCCTAAAAAAATTCAAACCATGATACCGTTGACCGCATGCCCTTTGGGGCAAACCGCGACCGTCGTGCGCATAGCCGCCGACGACAAACTCAGGCACCGCCTCGAATCCATGGGCGCGGTGCGCGGAGCGACCTTGGAGGTTTTTTCCGAGACGGACGGCAACCTCCTGTTAAAAATGGCGGGCGCGAAAGTGGGTTTAAACCGGGAGCTGGCTATGCGTGTTTTTGTCGCTCCGGTGAAAGACTGAAAAAATTTTTAACTTTCTAAAAAACGATTTGTATGGAATTTTTGCTCAATCAATTCAAGCCCGGCGAACGCGGCAAAGTCGCCAAGATCACGGGCCAAGGCGCGATCAAGCGCCGCCTGTTCGACATGGGAATAACGCCCGCCACCGAGATAACGGTGCGCAAAGTGGCGCCGCTGGGCGACCCGATGGAGATCACATTGCGCGGCTACGAGCTGTCGCTGCGCAAAAGCGAGGCGGCGATGGTCGTCATGCGCAAAGTGGGGGAGATCTGGTAATGAACATCGCACTCGCCGGAAATCCCAACTGCGGGAAAACCACACTGTTCAACGCGCTGACGGGCGCTTCCGCCCGCGTCGGCAACTGGCCGGGCGTGACGGTCGACCGCAAGGAAGGCTTTTACAAGGCGCGCGGCGAAAAGGAACGCGTCGGCGTCATCGATCTGCCGGGCATTTATTCCCTTTCGCCCTACACGCCGGAGGAGGTGATCGCCCGCGACTATCTGCGCAGCGGCCAAGCGGATGTGATCGTCAACATCGTCGACGCCACGAACCTCGAGCGCAACCTGTACCTCACAACGCAGTTGATGGAGACGGACGTGCCTCTCGTCGTCGCGCTCAACATGACGGACTTGGCGGAAAAAGCCGGAACGGTTATCGACGCCGAAGCCCTTTCGCGCGCGCTCGGGGTTCCCGTCGTGCCCATTTGCGCCTTGCGCGGGCAGGGGATCGCCGAGGTGGTGCTGGCCGCGCGCGGCGTGGCGGGCAAACACAACGGCCAATCCGTGCTGGCGCGTTCGGAATTCGGCCCGGCGTTGAAACGCCTTGAGGAGCTGCTCGCGCAATTGGGCGTTCCCAACAAGACTTTTTACGCGGCCCGACTGTTGGAATCCGGAACGGTCGAAAACAGGCATTTGCCCAAAGAGGCGCTGGAAGAAGTCCGCGCCATTCGCGCCGCCGTCGCGCTGCCGGAGGCATTCGACGGCGATTTTGAGGCCGCCGTCGCCAACGCGCGCTACGCCCAGATCGGCGAACGCTACGCCCGTTTGGTCAAGCGCGCGCAGGCCGCCCACACGCTGACGCGCTCCGACAAGATCGACCGTGTCCTGACCAGCCGCGTGTTGGGCCTGCCGATATTTTTCGGCCTGATGTTCTTCGCCTTCCACCTGATTTTCGGCGAGGATCTTTTCTACCTCTCCTCGTTGGGAATGGACGCCATCGCCTCGCCCGGCGTCTGGCTGCAGGGCCTGATGGAAGAATTCATGGGCATGATAACGGGCTTCGTCGATTCCGGTCTGACGTCATTGGAAGCCTCCGACTGGGTGCACGCGCTGTGCGTAGACGGCATCTTCGCCGGGTTGGGCGCGGTGCTTAGCTTCCTTCCGCAAATCTTGGTGCTGTTTTTGTTCCTCTCGATCATGGAAGACTCCGGCTACATGGCGCGCGCGGCCTTCCTGATGGACAGGGTGCTGCGCCGCTTCGGCCTGTCGGGAAAGGCGTTCATGCCGCTGCTGATGTGCTTCGGCTGCTCGGTGCCCGCGATGATGGGCTCGCGCACGCTGGAAAACGAGCGGGAACGCCGCCTCATGATCATGCTCGCCCCCTTCTTCTCGTGCGGGGCGAAACTGCCGATCTGGGCGATGTTCGCCATGGCGATTTTCCCGGACCACGCCGACACGGCGGTGTTCGCGATCTACGTCTTGGGCATCCTGACAGCGGTGGTGGCCGCCCTGATTCTCAAACACACGATCCTACGGGGCGAAGCGGCCCCCTTCGTCATGGAACTGCCGCCCTACCACATGCCGCTTGTGCGAAACGTGCTGCGCCAGCTCTGGGAAAAACTCAAGGGCTTCCTGCTGCGCGCCTCCACAATCATCGCGGGGGCCACGGTCGTCATCTGGTTTTTGTCCTCCTTCAGCTTCACCCTTTCCATGGTCGAGGCCAACAGCGAGGAAAGCATGCTGGGGATAATCGGCAAGTTCATCCAGCCGCTGTTCGAGCCGTTGGGCTGGGCGTCGGGCGACCTCGGCTGGAAGGCGGTCGTGGCCGCGCTGACAGGCTTGATTGCGAAGGAAATGGTCGTCTCCACGATGGTCGTTCTTTACACCGGCGCCGAGGGGGACGCCTTGGAGGACGAGGCGGCGGGTTCCGCCCTAGCCGTTGCGATCGCGGGGATGTTTTCCCCGGTGGCTGCCGTATCCTTCATGGCCTTCAACCTCCTGAGCGTGCCCTGCATGGCGGCCGTCGCGACGGCCCACGCCGAAATGCGCAGCGCCAAATGGACATGGATAACGATTGGCTTTTGGATCGCGACCGCATGGATCGTGTCCTTTCTGATCTACCAAATCGGCTCGCTCATCTGGAGTTAATTTATGAAAACAATCGACATCATCATCGCCTGCGCCGCCGTTGCATTGGTGCTCTTTACCGTCGCGCACAATCTCAAGCGCTTCAAAAAAGGCGCGCCCTGCCACGGCTCCGGCTGCGGCGGCTGCGCAAAAAAAGGCCCCTGCGGCAAGTGCGGGGGCCATTGAGACGAAAAACAGTTTGTCTGCCCGAGGGGGGTACGGAGTGGTCCGGTCCCTCCTCTTTTTTTGCGTCTAGGGTGTGTCTGAAAATTCAAACACATCGGCTACTCGGCCGGTTTTGACCCCTTTTTCGGTTCCTCGCCTCAACGATGTTCTACATCGCCTCGGCTCGAAGCCCGAATAAAGCGAGCTATTACAGGCGAGCGGAACGGGCGGGCATATAGTGCCCGATGCATAGCATTGTCGGCGTTTGAGCCGACACCCTCAATTGGCTCAAAACCGTCTGTCGCATCCTCGGTTTCAATTTTCAAACACACCCTAAAAAATGGTGCGGGCAGACGGAATCGAACCGACATCACCAGTTTGGAAGACTGGGGTTTTACCTCTAAACTATGCCCGCGCGGGTAAAAAATTAGCATCTCGCAAGCGCGCCCCGCCGTCAAGCCAGCTCTTTTCGGGGCTTCCCAAGCAGGCATAAAAGGTCTAACCTTATAAAAAGCCTCGAACCGCAAGACATCCATTCGCCATGAAATTCTGCGTCATAGGCCTCGGCCATTTTGGAAAAAACCTCGCCCTGTCGCTCGCGCACATGGGCGCGGAGGTGATGGCGCTTGATGTCGAGGAGGAAAACGTCGGCTCGGTGCAGGACGACGTGAGCTACGCGGCCACCCTGAACGCCGCCGACCCGGCCTCACTCAAGATGCTGCCCCTGCACGAGATGGACGCCGTGATCGTGGCGATCGGCGACAATTTCGAGGACTCCCTGCTGGCCACGGCGCACTTGCAGGAGATCGGCGTCAAGCGCGTGATCACCCGCGTCATCAACCCCGTGCACGAAAAGCTGTTGCGGCTGATGAAGGTGCAGGATCTCATTTTGCCCGAGGAAATCGCGGCGCAACGGCTGGCCAAATCGCTCGTCTACACGGGGATTCTGGGCAGCTACGAGATCGGAAAGGGCCACGGCGTGGCCGAAATAAAATGCCCCGAAAAGCTGGTGGGCAAGAGCCTGATAGAGTCTGATTTCCGCAAACGCTTCCAGTTGATTTTGATCACCATCAAACGCATGAGCGGACGGGAGGAGGACGGACCCGCCCGCGTGGACGGCGGCGACGCCGAGGAGGTGATGGGTGTCCTTGAGCCAAGCTACGTCTTCCGACCAAATGACATTCTCGTCGTGTTTGGCACGGACAAGGCGATCCGCAACATCTCGGACATGTGAGATCAAAATTTTAACGGTGGGTTTTTCCGGAGGGCAGGCAGATGAAAGTCGTATTACGCGAAACAAAACTGGGGGGCGTGGGGTTGTCTCCGGGCCAAGTCGTCAAGGTCGAGGAGGGCTATCAGGGCCCCAGCCGCATGCGTGTGGTCACCTACGGCCCCGACGTGTACGAGGAGTTTGAGACGCAGGACGTGCAGGAGGCGCTGGGGAAAATCGCCACCAACGACATCACGTGGATTCAGGTCTACGGCATCAGCCACTCCTCGACGATCCAGCAGATCGGCGGGATGCTGAACATCCACCCCCTCGCGATGGAGGATATCGTCTCGACGTGGGGCCGCTCGAAATTCCAAGACTACCGCGACCAGATTTTCGTCGTCGCCAAGGCCGCGATCCTCGACGAGCCGAACGACCGCCTCGCCTTCGAGCAGGTGTCGATCGTGGTGGGCCGCAATTATCTGATCTCGTTCCAAGAGTCGGAGAACATCATCTTTTCGCCGGTGGAAGACCGCCTGCGCGACCCGCAGCGCATCATCCGCAAGCGCGAGAGCGGATACCTGCTCTACGCCGTGCTCGACACGCTGGTCGACCACCTGCTCACCAGCATGGGCGGGGTGGAGGAGGACATCACCGAGATGGAGGACGAGATGCTAGAGCAGGAATCGGCCCCCGACCTCGAGGCCATTTACCGCCTGAAACGCTGCGTGCTGATGCTCTCGCGCATGGCCTCCCCGATGCAGGAGATGGCCAAGCGTCTGGAAATGCTCGACAGCGACATCGTGCCGGAGAGCCTCGACTATTATTTCCGCGACTTGGCCGACCACTGCACGCGCGCGGGGGAACGCATCACGAACGCGCGCCTCGTGCTGCAAAACTTGCAGGACTATTACATCATGGAGGGCGACCACCGCACGAACGAGGTGATGCGGGTGTTCACCGTTATCGGCACGATCTTCCTGCCGCTGTCCTTTATCGCCAGCATCTACGGGATGAACTTCAACACCGCCGCCAAATACGGCATGCCGGAACTCGACTGGCCCTACGCCTATCCGGCGTTGATGACGCTGATGTTCATCTACTTTATCGGCTCGCTGATTTTCTTCAAAAAGAAGGGCTGGCTCACGAGTAAGAAATAGCTAAAGTTTCGGCGGTTCGGGCCATTCGATGAGAGCGATGGCCGCCATAATGCGGTCCGCCGCCACTTGATAGCGGTCGGGGTGCTTTGGCCCCGGGTCGAACTCTTCCGGACGCAGCGCGGGCGCGTAATTGACCGCAAGGTCATGCTGCCAGCCGGGCTTGCGGTGCGAGCCGAGCACCTCGTAAGTGCCAAAGACCCGCGCGGGCACGACGGGCACGCCGAATTTGCACGCCAGCATGCCGATGCCGGCCTTGGCGTCGCTCAAATTGCCGTCGAGCGAGCGCGTGCCCTCGGGGAACACGCCGATCGCCTCGCCCTTTTTGATCAGGCCGAAAAGCCGTTTAAAAGCCGCCACGTCGGAACCGCCGCCGTCGCGGTCGATCGGGACGCACTTGAGGTTGTCGAACGCCCACGACATGAAGGGGGAGCTCCAGAGCGTTTTGCGCGCCAAAAAATTGACCTGACGCCTGAGCTGGCCGCCGACCAGCGGCGGGTCGAGATGGCTGCAGTGGTTGCTGGCGAGCAGAAACGCGCCGCTGTTCGGGATGTGCTCGGTGCCCGCGATCTCGAAGCGGCCGATCCAATCGTAAAACATCCGAAAGGCGCGGCACACGCTGTAGTACATGATAGAGTATTTGTACTGGCCTTCCTCGATGAAAATGCGGGTCTCTTTGTTTGCCATGGATTTTTAAAAATGGGTGTTATCGGTCGCGCCACGTTTTTACGCGCGAGGCCAAATGGGCGACGACCTCCTCCAGCGTCATGCGGGAATTGTCGATGCGTTCGGCCCCTTCGGGACACGTGAGGGGGGCCGTTTTGCGCGTGGCGTCCATGCGGTCGCGGTCGGCGACGGCGTCCGTCTGGCCCTCGGCGGCCCTGCGCGCGGCGCGTACCGCTTGGTCGGCCTCTAGGAAAAAGCGCAGGGGCGCGTCGGGGAAAATGACGGAGCCGATGTCGCGCCCCTCCATCACAAGCCCCGCGAATCCGCGCTCACAGGCGACGTCCTTTTGGCCGCGCTGGTAGTCCTTCAAAAACGCGCGCACCTGCGGCACCGCCGCGAATTTCGAGACGTTTGCGTTCACCGATTCCGTGCGCAAACAGGCGTCTTCCGGCACGGTGCCGTTGAGCGCGACCCGCGAGGATCGCCCTTCGACGACCGAGGAAACTTTCAATCGCCCGAGCGCCGCTTCGATGCCCCGCACGTCGTCGGGCGACACGCCCGCCTCCAGCAGCGCGTAAGTCAGCGCGCGGTAGTGCGAGCCTGTGTCCACGTGCATCAGGTTCAGCCGCTCGGACAGGCCGCGCGCGGTGGAGGATTTGCCGGAGGCGGCGCCGCCGTCGATGGCGACGACGGGGAAAGTGGCTTGTTGTCTCATGTGTTCCAAAACGTCGAAAAAATACGGAAACGTCTTCGCGCAACAGGCGGGGTCTTCGATGGCGATCCACGCGCGGCCGTCGCCGTGCAGATCGTGGCAGCCGAGGATGCCGAAGCTCATGGCCATGCGGTGATCTTTATAGGTGGCGATGGCAACGGGCGCGTCCTTGGAAAGCCGCGCGAGGGCGGCGCGGTCGGGCGTGATGACGATCGTGTCGTCCGTCTCCTCGACCTTTTGGCCGAGCTTGCGCAGCTCCGTCGCCATGGCGTTCAATCGGTCGGTTTCCTGATGGCGCGTGTGGGCCAGCCCCGTGAGGACGGTCTTGTCCTTGAGCAGCGGCGCGAGCGCGGCGAGCGTCAAAAACGTGTCCGAAAAAGCGTTAAAATTTTCTTCGACCCCGCGCAGTTTTTCGCCCGCGGCACGGGCCGCAAGGCCGCCTTTCTCGGTAAAGGAAACTGTAACGCCCGCCTTGCGCAACGCCCCGGTATAGGCGATGTCGCCTTGGAGCATGGCGGCGCAAATGCCGCCCACGCCAGCGCACACGGGCGCGGCGATCGGCAGCGAAAGAAAATAAGAGGCGGCCGTGGCGTCCGGCTCAATGGCATAGGGTCGCGTGTCCCCGCCCGCAGGCGGCACGCCAAACGAAAACACCC
>JAVBTG010000008.1:0-3811 GCA_031556275.1 Opitutales bacterium | reverse complement strand
CGGCTGCTCGATCTCGAAGGATTCGCCGTCGGTGCCGTCGGGCAGGATGATCCTGTAGAGATAAACCGGCATTGGAAAATTTCCTTTTTAAACGCGGGGCTTGCCCACGCCGAATGCAGTAAAACCTTCCTTGCGCAGCTGCGCCAAGTCGAGGACGTTGCGGCCGTCGAACAGGAACGCGGGTTTGAGCATGTCCTTAAAAATGCGTTTGTAGTCCAAGTCGCGGAACGCCGCCCATTCCGTCAGCACCAAAATGGCGTGAGCGTCTTTGGCGGCTTCGTAGGGGTCTTGGCAGATTGTCACCTGCGGGTCTTTTGGCGCGCGGCCGAGGTCGACGAGGATTTGGCTCGCGGGGACTTTCGGGTCGTAAACCGCGACGTTGGCCTGCTCCAAGAGCAGGTCGCGGCAGACCATGATGGCAGGGGACTCGCGCGTGTCGTTCGTGTCCTTTTTGAAGGCGAAGCCGAAGATCGCGATGCGCTTGCCCGACACCGTGTTGAACAGCGTCTCCACCACGCGGCGGGTGAAACGGTGTTTCTGGTGGTCGTTCATCTTCACGACCTCCTCCCAGTAGGCGGCCACTTCCGGCAAACCGAAATGTTCGCACAGGTAGACGAGGTTCAAAATGTCCTTCTGAAAGCACGAGCCGCCGAAGCCGACCGACGCTTTCAGGAACTTTGGGCCTATACGCGAGTCCGCGCCGATGGCGCGGGCGACCTCGTCCACGTCGGCGTTGGTCGCCTCGCACAGGGCGGAGATCGCGTTGATCGAGCTGACGCGCTGGGCCAAAAAGGCGTTGGCTGTCAGTTTTGAGAGTTCCGACGACCACAGGTTCGTCGTCAAAATCCGCTCGCGGGAGACCCAGCGGGCGTAAATGTCGGCCAGCACCTGCACGGCCCGCTGGCCCTCGGGGGTCGTCTCGCCGCCGATCAGCACGCGGTCGGGGTTTTCCAAGTCTTCCACCGCCGTGCCTTCCGCCAGAAATTCGGGGTTGGAAAGCACTTGGAATTTCGCGTTGGAGGGCGTTTCCGACAAAATCATGCGGATCGAGTGCGCCGTGCGCACGGGCAGGGTCGATTTTTCCACAACGATCTTGTCCGTCGTCGAAATGCGGGCGATTTGGCGGGCGCACAGCTCCACGTACTTCAAATCCGCCGCGCGGCCCGCGCCGATGCCGTAGGTCTTGGTCGGGGTGTTGACGGAGATGAACACGATGTCGGCCTCGGCGATCGCCTTGTCGACATCCGTCGAGAAAAAGAGGTTTTTGCCGCGGGACGCCTCAACCACCTCCTGCAGGCCCGGCTCGAACACCGGCAGCTGGTCGCTGTTCCACGCCGCGATGCGGTCGGGGTTGATGTCCACGACGTTCACCGTGATGTCCGGGCACTTTTTGGCGATCATCGCCATCGTTGGCCCGCCCACGTAACCCGCGCCGATGCAGCAAATTTTCATAGGAAATTATTTCCATACGATCATTGAGTAAAAGGCAGGGCGACTCAACCTTTCTTTGGCGGAAGGGACGGAGCGGGGCGAGGTTAAGCATTGCCAGCAGACCCGAAAATTGGCATGATGGACACCTGTTAATGTAGCGTTCACCTTATCCCTGACACCTATGGCCGTTCCTCTCTTTGATATCACCGCCCAGAACGCCGCTCTCGCGGACGAATTGCGCGTTGTGTACGAGCGTATTTTCAAATCGGGCCAGTTTATCCTCGGGCCGGACGTGGACGCCTTTGAGAACGCCTGCGCCGCCTATTTGGGCGTCAAGCACGCGATCGGGGTATCCTCCGGCACCGACGCGCTGATTCTGGCGCTGATGGCCCTCGGCATCGGCGAAGGCGACGAGGTGCTGTGCCCCTCCTTCACATTTTTCGCGACCGCAGGCGCCATCGCGCGGCTCGGGGCCAGGCCCGTTTTCGTGGACGCCTCCCCCATCAGCTACAACCTGAATGTGGACGACGCGCGCGAAAAAATCACCGAGCGCACCCGCGCGATCATCCCCGTGCACCTTTACGGGCAGGCCGCCGAAATGTCGGACATCATGGCGCTGGCCAAGGAGTTTGACCTCAAAGTCGTCGAGGACGCCTGCCAGTCGCTCGGGGCCACCTATGCGCGCAAAAAACTCGGCACGATCGGGGATTTCGGCACGTACAGCTTTTTTCCGACCAAGAACCTCGGCGGCTTCGGCGACGCGGGGCTGCTGGTGACGGACGACGACAAGCTCGCCGAAAAGGCCCGCATTTTGCGCGTGCACGGCTCGCAGCCGAAGTATTACCACCAGATGATCGGCGGAAATTTCCGCATCGACGCGCTGCAGGCCGCCTTGCTCAACGTGAAACTGCCGCATTTGGACGACTACTCCAAACGCCGCCGCGAGAACGCGCTGTTCTACATCGAGGAGCTTTCAAAGCTCCCCGGCGTTGTCGTCGGCGACCACAGCCAGCGCGACAAGCAGATCGACCGCGACGGCAAGGCCCCCAAGGGCGCTCAGATCGTCCTGCCCGCCGAATGCCCCAACCGCGACCATATTTGGAACCAGTTCACCATCCGCGTGGCGCATAAAAACGGCGAGAACAACCGCCGCGACGCCCTGCGCGCCCACCTTATCCAAAACGGCATCGGCGCGGAGATTTACTACCCCGTGCCTCTGCACAAGCAAAAGTGCTTCGCCGGAATGGACCCCGCCGAGTGCCCCGTGTGCGACACGCTCGCCCTGGAAGTGCTCAGCCTGCCCGTCTTCCCGGAACTCAAGCGCGAGCAGCTGGAGCAAGTGGTTGCCGCCGTCGCCTCCTTTTTGAAATAGCCGCCCTACCCCGGCCCGCGTGAGCCTCATACCCCAGTTTGTGCGCGAAAAGTTCCGTTGCGGCGAATTCGCCCGCAACGTGATGACCGTCGCGACGGGGACGATTGTGGCGCAGGTGATTTTGGCGAGCTCCGTGCTGGCGCTCACGCGCTTGTACAACCCGGGCGATGTGGGGCTGTTGGCCAACTACATGGCGATCGGCGCGATCGCGGCGCTGGCCGTGACGGGGCGCTACGAGCAGGCCATCATGCTGCCCGAAAGCGACCACGACGCGCTCGACCTGGCGCGGCTGTCTTTGATACTCGCGGGGCTGGGCACGTTCGCGTGTTTGTTCTTCATGGTGTTCGCCTACCAAAAGCTCGCCTTTTGGCTGAAAACGCCGTCGATGGAGGGCTGGTTTTTCGTGTTGCTGGTGACTATCTTCCTCAACGCCTCCCGGACGACCCTCGGGTTTTTACTCAACCGCTGGAAGCGTTACAAGGGCCTCTCCGCCAGCCGCATGTGGAACGCTGTGGCGGCCGTGGTGCTCAAGCTCGCGCTCTTCCCGCTGGCGCAGGCGGGGTTGCTTATCGGGGCGCTCGTCGGGCAGTTCGCGGGGATCGGCATGCTGGTGAAACAGGCGCGCAAGGACGTGCCGGGCGACCACCCGATCACGTGGGAAAACCTGCGGCGCGTGGCGCTGGCGTACAAGAATTTCCCCCTCTACATGATGCCCGCGGCGCTGACCGAAAGCGTCGCGCTCTACCTGCCGATTTTGGGCTCGGGGTTTTTCTTCTCCAAGGAGATTTCGGGGCAATTCAGCGCGGCCATGGGGCTGCTGTGCCTGCCGGGGGCCATCATCGGCAGCGCGATCGCGCAGGTGTTTTACCAGGAATGCGCCGTGTCCGTGCAGCGCGGTGAGTTTCAAAAGCTGCGCGACATGCTCTTTCGCACCTGGACGCGTCTTTTTTTTGCGGCGCTACTCCCCATGGCGGCCATCTATTTTTACGGGCCGGAAATTTTCAAGTT
>JAVBTG010000091.1:0-3067 GCA_031556275.1 Opitutales bacterium | reverse complement strand
GATTATACTCGGCCCGAAGGTGGTGAAGTATTTTTGGGAGAAGCACAACGAGGCGAAAAATCGCGACGAGCAAGCGGAATTCACGCCGTTGCCGCGCGGGCATTCCGCGCGGGAAAAAGGCGTCCCGTCGCTGAATTCGCCCGAGCGCGCGCAGTATGAATTGCAACGCACGCTGGAAAAGCGCGAACGGATGAGGCGGCAGGAGGAGCAGCGCCGCGCCGCACAAATGCGGGCGCATGAGGAGATGATGCAGGCGGAGATGGCGCAGCCCGACGTGTTTGGCGGCGGGTTTGATTTTGGGGATTTTATCCGCCGCAGCGCGGGGATACCCGTGGCGCAGGCGAAGGAGCCGGTCGCGGTTGCCGCGCCGCCCGCGCCGGTTGTCAAAAAGGAGGCGTGCGCCGCCAAGACCGCCCACGAGGAAAGCGAATTGCACGCGTATGCCGACCCCGACGGGCATTTGCGGGAAGGCAATATTTTGCGCGAGGTGCGCGAGGATTTGGAGGACGCGCGAAAAGTGCGCAGGGCGGTTTTGCTGAGGGAAATTTTGTCGCCGCCGCTGTCGCTGCGCGAGCCGGATCCGTTTTTGACGTTTCCTTATGAGCGTTGAGGTTTGCGGAATTTGAAGATAGGAATTAGGTTTTTTTTATGGCAGCAGGCGGATTATTGATCGTGGCGGGCGTTTTGTTTGTGGCCGCCTCCTTTTTTATGGAGGCGCCCGCCGGCGCGGACGGCGCGTTTGAATGGACCTCGGGCGCCACGTTGATTTTGCTCGGGCTGTTTGTGTGGATCGAGGATTTGCAGCGCAAAAACCCCTCCGTCGCCGCGCGGGTTTTCGCGCGGTGGCTGCGCGGCGGCTTGTTCGCCTTCATCTTCGCGTGCTTCGCGCAGTGGTGGATGACTTCGGACGCGCCGACCGCCACGGTCGGGTTTGGCAAACTGTGGCTGCTCGGGGGGCTGGTGTGGCTACTTTTTGACACGACGCGCACGTGGCTGCTGATCTCGGCGCTCAGCCGCGCGGACCAGCCGATGTTTCCGCGATTCGTCGAGGCGTCCGAGGCCGGGTGGCCGAACCAGCCGCGCTATATGGCGCTGCGCGAAATTTTACGCAAGGAAGAATGGGCCCCGACGCTGTTTTTGCGGGCCGACGACCCCGAGGGGATGGGGGGCGTGCAGCTGCGCGTTTATTTAAGCCAAGACAAACGGGTGCGGTTGCATTTGTATTTTATCCTGCTGCCGACCGGGGCCGTCAGCTGGGCGGGGCTACTGGAGTCGTGGACGAAAGACGACCAGCGGCTGGTGACGGACAATTTCTTTTTGCCGTGCGGCGGGTTTTATCCCGAAAACTGGCACGTAAAACGCGCCGTGTGGCGGCGCTCGCTCGAAACGCTGGAAAAGCTCCACCGCAGGCGCATGGACGAGGCGGGAGCCGACTGGCGGGAGCTGGAAGGGTGCACCGCCGCCGAGATCGCGGCCCAGCAGCGGGCCGTCGAGCAGGTGAACCTCGGCATGGGGTTTTTGACGCCGCCGCAGGAGCGCGAGGAGGCGGGCAGCCTGACGAGCGCGGGGCGTTACCTGCTCTGGAAAGAGGTGCTTTTGCTGAATTATTTCGGAATCGCGGGGGGACGGTAAAAACCTGCCCTACGAACGGCGCACGATGACGGCGAAGGCGTCGTGCCCCTCGACGATGACCGGCGCGCCGGATTCGATCTCGCCGATACGCACGCGAGCGGGGTAGCGCCTGCCGTTGATCTCGACTTCGCCTTCGGGATGCAGGGCGCTCACGACCGTGCCCGCCGCGCCTTTGGGGGGGAATTTTTCCTCCGGCGTGGCCTCGGCGGCGAGGGATTTTTCCAGCACGAGCAGCGAACCGTGCGTCAGGCGGCGCGGCATGAAGCGCACCACCGCCACCGCGCCGACGCCCGCGACGATGGTCCCCAATATCAGCGAGCGCAGGGGCGGGATGACGGACTCCCATGAAAAACCCTGCGGGCTGGCGGGCCAGATGTCGGCCCCCGACCAGAGCACGGCCCCCACGATCAGCACCGCCGCCGTGATGCCGGGGATGAGCAAGCCTTGGAGCAGGTACAATTCGAGCGCGAGCAGCAGGATGCCGAGGGCGAACAGCAAGATAGGCTCGTAGCCCGCGAGGCCCGCGAGGTAGTTGCTCACGAAATAGACCACCAAAAGGACGATGCCTAAAATCCCGGGAAGGCCGAAGCCGGGGGTTTTGAATTCGATGAACAGCAGGAGCATGCCCGCGCCGAGCAGCAAGGGGGCGATCAGGTTCAGCCACACCGCCACTTGCTCGGCCCCCGTCAGCGAGAAGGGTTTTATTTCGTAGGCACCCGCGCCAAAACGGCGGGTTAGCAGGTCGTCCATATTGTCCGCGATGCCCGCGCCCAAGAGTGGTTCGGGCGGGTCGCCGTAGTGGGTCGTGGCCTCCTTGGCGGTGAGGCTGAGCAGTTCGTCGCGCGGTTTTAAAACTTTGCCATCGATCTCCAAGACGAAGTCGGGATCCATCATCGCGCGCTGGACGTCGGCGCGGTAGCGGTTTTCGCCGGAAACGGCGCGGACTTTGGCGGACAGAAAACTTTTTATTTTGCGCTGCATCGCCTCCGGGATGTCCTCGCCCGTGCTGGACACCGCCTCCGCCGCGCCGATCACGCCCTTGGGGGCGAACCAGATCTGCCCGGTCGCCGCCGCGATGTAGGAGCCCGCCGAGGCCGCCTGCGTGTCCACGTAGGTGAGCGTCGGCCCGCCGAAGTTGCCGAGGGCCTCCATGATCTCCAAGGTCGCCGCCATCGAGCCGCCCGGGGTGTCCATGTCGAGGACAACGGCGGCGTTTTCGCCGGCCGCCTCCTTGAGGGCGCGGCGCACGATGTAGAACTGGGCCGTGTCGATCGCCCCCTTCACGGGGACGACGTAGACGGGGGTTTTGGCGGGGGGCGGGGGGGCGGTTTCCGGCGCGGGCGCACCAGGGGAAGCCGTCGCGAAAGCGAGGGCACAAAGAATCGGGAACAGGCCGGGGATTTTTTTCATGTGGCGCAACCTGCGCACACTATTT
>JAVBTG010000083.1:0-22444 GCA_031556275.1 Opitutales bacterium | reverse complement strand
TTCGTCCACAAGGGGGCCGCGCGCGGTGTTGATAAGCAACGCACCAGGCTTCATCGACGCCAAACGAGCAGCGTTGACAAGCCCCTGAGTTTGTTCTGTGAGCGGACAGTGCAGCGACACAACATCGCCGCGCGCAAAAATCTCATCGGCGCTCGCCCACGCGAAATCCGGCCAGTCCGGCGCGTCGCGGCGCGTGCGCGCGTCCGCCAAAATTCGCATGCCCATCGCGTGCAAAACGGCCCCCACCTTGCGGCCGATCGTGCCGAAGCCGACGATGCCCGCCGTCTTCCCCGCCAATTCATGAATGGGCGCGAGCTGATACCAAAATTTTCCGCTGCGCGTCCAGTCGCCTTGGTGGACGCTCTCGCTGTGGGCGGCGACGCGGTTGGTCAATTCCAGCAAAAGCGCAAGCGTGTGCTGGACGACGCAGTCCGTGCCGTACGCGGGGACATTGCACAGGCAAATCCCCTTTTCACGCGCGAGCCTCGTGTCGATCACGTTGTAGCCCGTGGCCAACACGCACACGCATGCGAGGCGCGGCAAGGCGTTCAGCACATCCGCCGACAGCGGCACCTTGTTGGTCAAAACGACCTGCGCGTTTTGGCAGCGTTCTGTGATAAGGGCCGAATCGTCGTGGGGCGTGTTTTGAAAAAAAGCGCATTCCCCAAACGCGCGCAGGCGGTCCCACTGCGATGGCGGCACCGCCAGCGTCTCGGCGTCCAATACGACGATTTTTGTCATATCGGGATCATCCCATCCGCCTAATATGCGAAACGTGTGTGCGCGCATAGGCCATCATCTCCGGCTCGAGATAGCCGCTGAACGCCAAGGTGCTCATGACAACCGCGCGCTTGCCCAAAATGCTGCCGGGTTGGAGAACCGCGTTGCATCCGGCCTCCGCGCCTTCGCCCATAAGGGCGCCGAGCTTGCGCAGGCCCGTCATGGCGCGGCCGCCGGGCGTCTGCACGGGGACTTCCTTTTGGTCGAGCCTAAGGTTCGCGCAAATGACGCCCGCGCCCAAGTGCGCCTTGTTGCCGAGCACGGAGTCGCCCACATAGTTGTAATGGGGCGTCTGTACGTTGTCCATGAGCAGGCAATTTTTGTACTCGGAAGAATTGCCGATGACACAGTCGGCCCCGACAATCACGTTGCCGCGGATAAACGCTCCCGGGCGGATCTCCGTGCCCTCCCCGATCCATGTCGGCCCCTCGATCGAGGCGAACGCGGGAAGTTTCGCCGTCGGGTGAAGATACACGTCCCCCTTGATAACGACACCGGCGGGGATGTCGGGGCGTTTTTCCAGCGCCGCCCATTCCACGGAGGCCAGCGCGGCGGAAATCGCCGTCACCCATTCCCAGGGCGCGGCGTCGGGGTTGAAAAACGCGGCGAACCGGCCGAGCGATTGCGGCAAGTCGAAAAGTTCCGAGGCTTTCATGTGTTTACTGAAAAGCAGGCGGGGCCTCGACGCAACGCTTTTGCGCGAAAAAACGCGGCAGAAAAGGCCGTTTCCCCGCGTGTTTTTTCCCTAAAAATCACCAAGGAACACCGACAACGCCACCTTAAAGGCTTGCCAAGCCCGTGAAAAAAATAGAGAATTTTACTTTACCGTCTTCGACTCGCGTCAGAGGCGGAAAAGCCGGGTTAGCTCAGTTGGTAGAGCGACGCATTCGTAATGCGTAGGTCGTGGGTTCAAGTCCCATTCCCGGCTCCATTTTTTTCACAGCGGGCATGCAAGAAGCGCACTTTGCGCCCTTGGGATTGTCCGCACCATATGGGGAGAGGTGGCCGAGTGGCCGAAGGCGCTGGTTTGCTAAACCGGTGTAGGGTCAAAAGCTCTACCGTGGGTTCGAATCCCATCCTCTCCGCCATCTTTTTACGCAAGGCACAAAATTAATTCTATCCTACATTGCAAAGGATGGGATTTCGAACCCACACTTTTGGGTTCGTAGAGCGAGCGCCAGCGAGCGGAAGGACATTGCGAAGCAATGGGGGTGAGCGCCAGCGAACCCCGAAGCGTGCGATTAGCACGCGCAGCCAATCCCATCCTCTCCCCGGACTTCTTGCCTTTCATTAGCCAAAGGCCATACGCACCCCATCCTCTCCGCCATTTTTACATGCAAGGCCTAAAATTAAGGCGACCGTCCATTGCAAAGGATGGGATTTGAACCCACTTTGGGTTCGCAGAGCACCCCCGAGAGTGTTTTTTGGATTAAACTCAACACTCTCCCCATCAATCGTTTGCGGCTCACCCAAAGTTTGCTCTTGCAGGAAAATAGCATTTACAAATAAGCTTTGTCAAAATATCGGGCGAAAGGCATGAGGGACGGAACGCCCGGCAACATAAAATATGAAGAATTCTTTTTCCTCAACCGCGTCCGTGGCAGCCCCCATAGATTCCAGAGCAGAAAATTTATCCATAAACCCGGCGAAGAGCAGGTATGATTTCATCGACTGGATGAAGTGCATAACCATCACGCTCATCCTGCTTTGGCATTTGGACATGCGGGACACGCAATACACGATCATCCACTGGATGTCGTGCTTCAGGATGCCGATGTTTTTTTTGTGCGCGGGCTTCCTCACGAAGAAGGCGAAAATGACGGGCCCCATCGGCGGCATTTTGTCGGACGGGTTCAAAAAATACATATGCCCCTATTTCATTTTCACGGCGTTGTACCTGCTCAATTACGCGGCGTACTATCTCATCTTCCACAAGCAGAAAACGCTGGATCAAATAGACCTTATACTCGTGGAGGCCGCGTGGGGCTACATCGTGCCGCTTTGGTTTTTGATAACCATGTTCTCCGTGCGGGTTTATTCCTGGGCTTTGCTCAAATTTGTCGGCCGCGCATGGGTCCTGCCCTTGGCGTTTGCAATCTCCATGGCGTTTGCGGCGACAAAATTCAAACCCCTGCCCCACGACTTCTTGGGGCTCGGCAAGGCGGGGATCATTTTGGTGTTCTACATCCTCGGCTACTATCTTAATTCCAAAAAAGTGTTGGATTCCCTGAAGCGGATAAACAAGACGGCGGCGTTTGCCGTGTTTGTCGTGGCGTGCGCGATATCCTATTTTCTTTATTACGCGTATGTCTGCGACGGCGCGGTTTCCGTTTCCGTGCGCGCGTTTGACCTGGGCGAAAACACCTTCATGTTTTATGTGACATCGCTGATCGCGATGGTGGGCGTTTTCTGCTTCTCCTATTTGTTGCCGAAAAGCAGGATCGCCGTGTGGATATCAAAAAACACGATCATCATATTCGGCATGCACATCGTGTTCTTCTCATACTTCTCAAATTTCGAAACCATCGTCTTCAAGGGACGTTCGCTGGAGGAATACAGGGGCTTTTTGAACGCGCTCTATATCGCGGGCGCCATGGTGTTAAGCGTCCCCACAAAGTTTGTGCTGCACAAAATCTTCCCCAAAATATTTCCGTAAGCGCCGCGGACGTTCGTTTTTTATTTTTCGCATCCCGTTTCGCGAAAAATCAGGCTTATCGCACGCCCAAAGAGTATCCCCGAATTCCACACGACGGCGACACCTTGTCTGGATTTAAAGACACGTCCCCGCTCGGAAGGACACTGTCGCGGACAATGTGGGCGAACGCGGCTACCCTCGCGCGTTTCGGCCAGGCTCATCCTCCGGAACACGAAAACGCCAATAAAAATCAGGCCGAACCCAAACCACATTATCCGGGGTAAGGCGACGGAACGCATCAAGAACCTCGGTCCCCACAACCAAATTGCCGTCGCTATTTTCCCTAGTCAGATTTTCGGCATTGGATTTAACCAAATAATCGACGACGTCGTCCTGGTAAAGACAACCGTCCGCAGAAATCCGTTCCAACATCCAATTTGCAACGTCAGCAGGCTTCATTTTTCATTTTTGGGCGCATGCTTGATGCTTTCTTGACCAAAACGTCCGTCTTCAAGCTTCTTGCCTGCAAACCAGCGACAATAGTACCTAAGCTCGCCACCAATCCTGGATTTATCGCTAATGGTCATCTCCGGCCCGCCCGATTTGAGGACGACAATATCTCCTTCGTTAAATTCGGGTGATTTACTCATAGGGTATTTGGGTTATTTATTTTTTTCACAAACCGGAGAGCTTCAAACGCGCGTTTTAGGTGTTCCCGGGAATCAGAAAAGTTTCACAAGAAACCCTTTTGCCTCGCTTCAACGCCCATCACGCAAATCCGTCATCGAGAGGAACATTATGACACAGGAACCAAATGCTCCTCGTTAACGAGAAATTCATCATCAGACATATTACAGGGTCTGCATAATGGAGTTATGTACCATTCATTTCCTGCGGCCACTTTTTTTACGTGCGCACCAACAATATCGTTGATAATGGTTCCGGAGGTGCCGCATTTACGACAAAAAGTAGGCGTAACACCTTTTTTGCTCGACCAAAAATCCACCCAAGAGCCATAGCCATACGGCGGAGAATTGTCTGCCGTCCCTTTCAGGTTTTTCACATTCACGATTGCCATGATAATGATAATTTAAAGTTAAACAAATCTTCGTTCGACTGCGAATATGACTTGTTTTCATCAAAAATGTCAATGTCTTATTTTGTTTGCGTCAAAAATCCGGCCAGGGAAACGCCTTAAAACCTATTTTCAAAACCGTCCTTGCGGGCGCGGGATTTCGGTTATATTTTATCCACCAAGTCACCCTTAACAACCCAACCCCAACTTCCCTTATGAAAAAGTATATCGCAGAAATGATCGGAACCGCCGTATTGGTGCTTATGGGCTGCGGCAGCGCCGTTTTCTCCGGCAACGCCGCGGGAGCCGTCGGCATGGGCGTGGGCACGGTCGGCGTGGCGCTGGCGTTCGGTTTGTCGGTCGTGGCGATGGCCTACGCCATCGGCGGCATCAGCGGGTGCCACATCAACCCCGCGATCACCTTGGGCGTGTGGATGTCTGGCCGCATGAACACGCGCGACGCTGTCGGCTACATGATTTTCCAAGTCATCGGCGCTATCATCGGCGCCGCCGTGCTCTACGCGCTGGTGCAAACGGGCGCGCACAGCGGCCCCACCGCGACGGGCTCCAACAGTTTCACCGACGGCATGGCCACGCAGGCGTTCATCGCGGAGACGGTGTTCACCTTTATCTTCGTCCTCGTCGTCCTAGGCGCGACCAGCGCCAAAAAGGGCTGCGGGCAATGGGCGGGGCTGGCGATCGGCCTGACGCTGGTGCTGGTCCACATCGTGTGCATCCCCATCACCGGCACGTCCGTCAACCCCGCGCGCAGCATAGGGCCCGCGCTCTTCCAAGGCGGCGCGGCCTTGTGCCAACTCTGGCTCTTCATCGTGGCCCCCTTGCTCGGCGGCGTGCTGGCGGCGCTGGCGTGGAAGCGGCTGGAAGACTGACGCACATTACCCTTGGCACATATTTCAGGGGTCATTTCCCCTTACAAAAAAATGAGACTGAAAACAGGCCTGTTTTCAGTCTCATGTTCATCCTATCCCCTCACTCGGCATCCATCACTGCGAGAACGGATAAAAAGTTATGCCCGCTGTCTTGCCTGCCCTGTTCAAGTTCGTCCACTTCCCGCGAAAATCCTCCAATTTTATCGTTTGCACGGAAAAGTCCGCCATGAGAACGGGCACTTCTCCCGCGCCATTCTGCGCCACTTTTCCGGTTTTGGCGATCTGGGCGTTGGAGGCCAGGCCGTCCTTTTGCTGCGGATAGGGCCCTGTCGTCACCACAATGGAGCCGCCACCTGTGGGATATTTCGAACTTTGCAAAACGTCAGCGTAACGCTCGCCCGCCAAAATCGTCTGCCCCGGCCTTGCTATGGAGTCGTAAGAGATCCCAAAAAGCGGGGAATATGGAGCCTCTGAAATATTCGTGGCAATCGTGACGATATAACCGTTCGCGCCGTACAACCCGACGCCCAGCTGCGTTGAGTCGCCCCCAAATTCCGTGCCGATGTGCGTTTTGGGATCTTTGAAGGGGGTATAAAATTCCGTCAAGCTATACGACCTTATCACCACAGGAAATGTGCGATCCCTGAAACGTTCGTAAGTAACCGGCGCAAGCCCCATATAAGGGGCGATACGGCTCATCCACCGGCCGGCCGAGGGATTCATGCTCGTTTCGGTGCTATCCGTCAAGCCCTGCCCTGGAAACATATTCTCGTTCTCGGCTAAAAAAAGCGAGAAGCCTTGCCCTATTCCCCGCAAACGCGCCAGCGAGGACGATTGCTTGGCCGAAATAATGGCGTTGCTTGCAACGGGAATGAGGATGGCCGCCAATACCGCGAGTATCGCCACCACCGTCAGCAATTCCACAAGCGTGAAGCCTTTTCGGCGCTTTTGGGAGATATCGTTCTTTATGATGTTAGCCATGGAACTGTTTTCCTAAGAAATTGGGGACCGGCCGTGAAAACGAACCGGCCCCCAAAACTAACTACCCCTGTGAGAAATCACAAACTTTGCACGTTGCTTACTTGCGGCGACGGCGCACGACGCCGACCAGCGCGAGCAGGCCAAGCAGACCCGCGGCAACCGCAGGCTCCGGAACTGCCGTGAAGGTGATCACGCCGTTGGCATAGGTGTACCACTCGGAGCTGAACTCCTGTCCGTTCTCGTACATCAGCTTGAGCGTGGAATTGTCCGTGAGGCTGGTCGTGAAGCTGAGAATGGTCATCGTGGCGTCCACCTCCGCAAGGAAGCCGTTCGCCAGAACCACATACAGGAATGACCCGGATTCAAGCGTAAGGGTCGCGCCGGAGAGTTGGACGTAATCGGTGAGGGAGTCGGCCGTCAAGCGGACGGTGCTGCCCTCCTTGAACGTGGCGCTGCCGGCGGTTGCGACACCGGCACCGCTAATTACCGACATCATCGTGTCCACGGTGAAAGTGGAGTCGGAGCCGTTGTTGAAGACGACATTGCCTGTTTCGCGCCCGATGCGCAGCTTCTGGGAATCGGCGAAATTGCTGCCGAAAACGTAAGTGCCCGCGTTGATGGCCACGCCGGTTTTCCCATAAATGTCGCCCTTGATCGAGTGCGCGGCAAGACCGTCGCTGTTGATGGCGGCAGTGCCGTTGATGAACCAGATCGCACGGGATGCCGTGGCGTCGCGGCCCGCCGCGGAAATGCCGGCGCCTTTGGCCAAATTCAAGGTGAACGCGGTGTTGTAGATATTAATACCGTAAGCCACATTGCTGCTGGCCGTCGCCGAAATATTGGCCTCCATGCTCCCAATCGAGCGCAAACCGCCGGTGCCGCTAGAAACGAGGCCCTGTTCGGTAATGCCCGCCACGCCTTCAGTGATGGACAAGTTGGCGGCACTCACACGATCCGACGAGACCGTTATGTTGCCCGTCAACGTGGTGATGCTGACCGTGGTCGTCGCAAAGTTCAAACCCCTGGCACTTCCGGCATCGCTCATCTCGACGTTAAAATTGCCGAGATTCATCGCGCCGACGGTGACATTTCCAGTAAATTCAACACCATTGGTGAAAGGATTGATGCCTGTGGTGAACGCGGAGGTTCCCTGCAGATCAAGGTTGTTCACGTTCAAACTGGTCAGATTGACGTTTGCAAGGCCAATGCCGCGCGTCCAGCGACCGGCGATGTTCGACGAAGCCGCGCTGATCGCTCCGAAATACACGTTGCCCAGAGAAGAGATAGCCGTCGCCGAAGTCCCCGACAGGAGGGCCCCGTAAACATTGTAGCCGTCGACCACCTCAATGGAGATCGGGGCCGCAGCTGTGCCGATACCCGTGGAATAGTCGAACCCACTGGTCCAAATACCCCAGACATTGTCGGTCGGCGCCACGGCAGACCCGCTCGCATAATAATAGCCGGAGAATGGATAGTTATTCGCCGTCGCCTTGCCGGATTGGCTGTCGTCATTCACGCCGTACTTGTCGGCGGCATTGGCGCACGCAGCTCCAATCGTTAAACACAGCAGAGACCGCAGGAGTAGCTTCAGTTTCATAGGGATGATGGGGTTAGTTTTTGCAGGAATACAGGTAGACTTACTTTGGAATTTTAAATCGTGAATATTTATTTTCAAGCACAAAATTCAAAAAACTTCAGACACGAAACGTGTTTTGAAGCATATGTTTTTTGGTTTTATTTTGACCGGAAATGCTCATCTTATCGGTATTAGGTTACAAAATTGCCGGATTTAGGCTCCAAAAATGTTAAATCGCCTCGGCGGCGGACTGCGCCGGAAAGATATAACCGGAAGCAAAAGCGGCGTATTGCTCGACTTGTTCGGCCTGCCACGCCTCGTCTTTGCCCAGTTCTTCGGCCATGATCCGCGCCACGGCGGGGGCCGCCTCGACGCTCTTTTTGGCGTCAAACAGTAGGCAATGGCTGCGGCGGAAAAGCACGTCCTCGACGGTCCGCGCCATTTCACAGCGCACCTGCCAGCGCACTTCGCCCTCCGTCAAGGTGAAGGCGGGGTGTATTTGGTTCGGCTGATTGAGCGCGCGCACGGCGGCGGCGTCCGCGCCATAGGGTTTTAAATTTGTCTCGGGGATGCCGTCCAGCGTCCATCCATGCACGCGCAGTTCGCGCGTCTTGCACGCGGGCGCGGACTCGCCGCGCGCCTTGAGCGCTTGGTTGACGGTGTCTTCCGCCATCTTGCGGTACGAGGTCCACTTCCCGCCCGTGAGCGTGATGAGACCGCCCCGTCCGATCGCGATCGTATGATCGCGCGAGATCGCCGCCGTCCCGCCCTTGCCGCCTGATGGCGGGCGCACGAGCGGGCGCAAGCCCGCAAACACGCTACGCACGTCATCCGGCTTGGGACAGGGATCCATGTAAAGGGCGGCGTGCGTCATCAAAAATTCAATTTCCTCGGCCAACGCGCGCGGTTCCTCGGAAACTTTCTCGAGCGGCGTGTCCGTCGTGCCGAGCACAACGCTGTCGTACCACGGAATGGCAAAGAGCACGCGCCCGTCGGCCGTCTTTGGCTCCATCAGCGCGGAGCACCCCGGTAAAAAGCGTTTGGGCAAAACGAGGTGAACCCCTTGGCTCGGCTGCACCATCGGCGCACACGCGGGTTCTTCCATTTTGCGCAGATCGTCGACAAACACGCCGGTCGCGTTGATCACGCTCTTGGCCTCGACCTCGAAAACTTCTTTCGTCTCGCGGTCTTCCAAGCGCACACCGGCCACTTTTCCGCCGCGCATCAGCAGGCCCACGCACGCCACATAGTTGAGCACGTTCGCCCCCAGCTCGGCGGCTGTCTGCGCCAGATTCACGGCCATGCGCGCGTCGTCAAACTGCCCGTCGCAATAGGCGACGCCGCCCTTGAGCCCCGCGCGCTTCACGGTCGGAATGCGCGTTGCCACTTCATCCGTGGAAAGCAAACGGCTCGGCGTCAACCCCAACCGACCCGCCAAGGCGTCGTACATTTTCATCCCGACCCCGTAAAAACATTTATTGAACAGGCTGTAGGAGGGAATGACAAACTCCAGCTCCCGCACCAAATGCGGCGCGTTGCGGCGCATCAGCCCGCGCTCGCGCAGGGCCTCGCGCACCAGGGAAATATTCCCCTGCTTCAAATAGCGCACGCCGCCGTGCACCAGTTTTGTGGAGCGCGAGGACGTCCCCTTGGCGAAGTCCGACCGCTCGACGAGCAGGACGGAAAAGCCGCGCGCGGCCGCGTCGACCGCGACCCCGAGCCCCGAAGCGCCCCCGCCCACGACGCAAAAGTCATAAGCGCCTTGGCGCGTCTTGGCCGCGTTCAAATGAACCGCCCGATCCATGCAAGATGCTATTGCCACAACTTTAAATTCCAAAAAAATTTTCCCTTAATGTTTCTCAGATAAAAATCACCGAATTTTGGAGTGAACTCAATATTAAAGTGATTTTAATTTCATGAATATATATTCAATTTTTAGACATCCTCACAGGCGAGCTCCAGCACAACGCTGTCATACGGCCGTTTCACCTCCACCCGCACGCCGTGGTTCATCAAAAAATTGCCGTTAAACACCTTGCCGTCGCCCGCGCAGCAGCCGCAGGGGGATGCCTTGTTCACTTCGCGCAGGCGGTATTTTTTGTCGGGATCAAGCCCGCGCAGCCGCAGCACCGGGTAATCGAACCGCGCCCGATAGCGCAACAAATACAGGAAAACAACCGCGCGGTTTTTGTCCGGCAGCACGTACATCAGCGACGAGGTGTTGTCCGTCTCGTACGGCGAATTCAGGCGGTACAAATCCCCCGTGGCGACCACATCGCGCATGCGCTTGTAGTTGGCGATGGCGCGCTTGGCGAACTCCAGCTCGCTCTCCGTCAAATCTTTGGGTTGCAGCTCGCACCCCAGCCGCCCGCTGGAAGCCACGTCAAAGCGGAATTTTAGCGGCAGCACGGCCCCCGTCTGGTGGTTGGGCACGGCGGAAACATGCGCGGCCATGCCGATCGCGGGATAAAAATGACTGGTACCCCACTGGACAAACACGCGCTCAAGCGCGTCCGTGACGTCGCTGGGCCAGAACTCGTGATGATAGGGCATCAACCCGTAATCCACCCTGCCCCCGCCGCTGCCGCACGCCTGAAAAATGACATTCGGGTGCCGCTTGGCCAGTTTCTCATACACCGCGTAAAGGCCGCGCGTGTAGGCGATCCACAGATGGCTCTGCTTGTCGGCCGCAAGCCATGCGGAGCCAAAGCTCGCCATGTGGCGGTTGCAATCCCACTTCACATAAGAGATGCGCGGGTGTTTCGTCAGCAGGCTGTCCACCGCCTCGAACACGAATTGCTGCACGGCAGGGTTGCACAGATCGAGCAGCAGCTGGTTGCGCACCAAAATCCGCTCGTGCGCGGGGCTACCAAGCATCCAGTCGGGGTGCGTTTCCGCCAGCTCGCTTTGCGGGTTGACCATTTCCGGCTCCACCCAGATCCCGAAACGCATGCCCATCGCCTCGGCGCGGTCGATGAGATGATCCAGCCCCTTGGGCAACTTGCGCACGTTCACCTGCCAATCACCCAGCCCCGCGCCGGTGCTGTTGCGCGGGTGCTTGTTGCCGAACCAGCCGTCGTCGAGCACAAACAATTCCACGCCGAGCGCGGCGGCGTCGGCCATCATCCGCAGCAGCTTCTTTTCATCAAAGTCAAAATACGCGCCCTCCCAGCTGTTGAACACGACCGGGCGCGGCGTGTCGCCATCCCTCAAGGCATAGCGGCGCGCCCACGCGTGAAAACGGCGGCTGACCGCGCCCTTGCCGTTCGCGCTGTGAGTGAAGATAAACTCCGGCGTCTCAAACTGCTCACCGCTATCTAAATGATAAGCGGAGGCAAAGGGGTTGATCCCCGCGTTGACATGCAAAATGTTGCGCCCGTCCAATTCAAAGCACAGACGGTAATTGCCCGACCACGCCAAAACGCCGCCCACCACCTCGCCCGTCTCCTCGGCGGCAGGCCCCCCCATCGAGAGCATGAAGGAAGCGTTGCTGTGCTGCGAGGTGCGCACGCCTTTTTTGCTGTCGATGATGCGCAGACCGTGTCCGAGCCTTTCCTCCTCGAGCTTCATCTCCGTGGACCAGTCGCCGTAAAAATGGCTCAGCCACCACGTCGGCGACTGCGTCAGATTCAGCTCAAACGAGGCGAAACGCGTCAACACAACGGGCACGCCCTCGCCGTTTTCAAACAGCATGCGGCAGGCGAACATGTCCTCGGCCTGATACGCGCGGCAGCAGATGGTGATGTGAAAATCATACGCCGAGTCCTTCAGGCGGATGCGCGTCTCGATGATATTGTCGTCCACGCGGACGCGCTCGTGCCGCACGTAGCGAAAATCGCTGCTCATGTTGCCGTCGGCGTGGGTGACGGCGACGGCGGGATCGCCGCCGTAATACCCTCCGAAAACCGAGGGCATCTCGAAGGTCGCGTAGCGCCGCTCGTCCTCGAACACAAAGTCCCTAATTCTCGCGGGCGTATCGAGCATCTTTCCAAAATAGCGGTGGTACAAAAACCCGTCCTTGTCCACGAGGAAGACAAGCGAGCTGTTCGGGGTGTCCATGCAAATCATGCCCGAGGGATCCTCGGCGGGTTTTTTCGCCGATTTTCTCGGAGTGGATGGCACCGCGCTCATAGTTCTATTCATAAATATATATTCTTAAAATGCGAAAAAAAGCCATTAGGGATTTCTGCCGTTTGAAAAAAATTTTACGCCTTGGGGCGGATGTTACGGGTGAAGAAAAGCAGCGTCATGCCGACGAGCGCGCACCCAACGATGATCCACAGCACGCATTCCCACGCGAAGACCGCGCCTTTGGCCTCCGAATAATGGGCCACCAGCTCGCCAAAGCCCTTGGCCTGAGCCGTGCGCCCGATGTAGCCCCACAGCCCGATGAACCCGGCCGCGGCCCCTGCTGCCTTTTTGGAGGCCGAGTCAATGGCGGAGAGCGTCAGCAGCAACACGGGCGGATAAATAAAACACCCGATCATCATCAGCGCCCCCATATCTATCCACAGATACCCGGGCGGGTTGAAAATGAGGATCAAAAAGGCGATGACGATCGGCCACATGCACAAAAAGGACAACAGCCCGCGCCGCCCGCCTATCTTGTCGGAGAGCCAGCCCATTAAAAGCGTCGAGGGAATGCCGCCGAATTCCAGCACCAGCAGCGCGACGCCTCCCCCCGTCAGATTCGCGCCCTTGACGGCGGAGAGATACAAAGGGGCCCAATCAAGCATGCCGTAGCGCACCACGTACACAAAAAAATTCGCCGCCGCGAACAGCCATAGCAGCTTGTTCTTAAAAATGTAGTTCACAAACAAGTCCCGCGTGCCGAGCTCCTCCTCGCGCGTTTGCTTGCCGTGCTGCAATTCGTAGTCGGTGTAGTCGTTGCGGTATTCCTCGACGGGGGGCAAACCCTCCGACTGCGGGGTGTCGCGCAAAAAATACAGCAGATAAAAAGTGAAGATTAGGTTAATGACACCAGGCACAAAGAACGCCCCGGACCATCCCCAATGCCCCGCCGCGAAGGCCGCGATCACCCCGGCCAAGCCGCCTCCTATATTGTGGCTGATATTCCACGTCCCGGACACCGTGCCGCGCTCGCGCGGGCTGAACCAGTGGGTGAGAATGCGCGAGAAGGGCGGCCCGCACATCCCCTGCGCCACGCCGTTGAGCCCCCAGAGCACCAAGTGCGTGTGGTAATTGTCGGAAGCCCCGAAGGCGAAGTTGGCCAGCGCCGTGAAAAACAGCGAGGCCGCCATGAATTTGCGGGGGTTACAGCGGTCCGACACGCCGCCCATCAAAAACTTCGACAACCCGTACGCGATGGCCGTCACCGCCATGATATTGCCGATCATGTCGGCCGTGTAGTGCAGGGTGCCTTGCATCTCCTTGGCCACGACGGCCAAATTGCTGCGGCACAAATACGAGGCGCAGTACCCGAAAAACGACGCCTGAAACACGTTGAAACGGCACATGCGATAGGCATGCGCCACCTTGTCCGCGGGCAAAGGCGGACGGTGCGGGGCGGAGCGGAAAAATTTTCGGACAGCGACGAACATCGGGAAAAGCCTCACCTATCTCTGCGGGCGATCAGGGCGCGGCGGGCTTCGGGTTCAAGCACACGTCGACCGTCATGGGGAAATGGTCCGAGGGATAGCGCCCGTCCCTGCTATAGCGGTCGATCTGCGCGTCCAAAATTTTGCCCGCGCCGCCGAAGAAAATATAGTCGATTTTCGCGAACGTCTTGGTGGGGTCGAAACCGTTGTACGTCGCTATCTGCGTGGCGTCCGGGTGCACGGCGCGGAAAGTGTCCGTCATGGGAACAGGGCTCCCGCGGTCAACGCCCTCATAGGAAATTTTCTCACCCTTGAAAAAGCGCATGGCGGGGGTGTCCTCGCGCGCATTCAAATCCCCCGTCACAAAAAACGGGTCCTTGTGCGTGCGGTCCGCGACACGGTTGGCGATCAGCATCGCGGAGCGTATGCGCGCGTCGGGCGACTCGTGGTCGAAATGCGTGTTGTAGTGGTAAAAAGCCTTTCCCGTTTTCTTGTCCACAAACCGCCCCCACGTGCACAGGCGCGGGCTCTTGTTGCCCCAGCCCTTGCTGTCCGGGACATCCGGCTTGTCGGACAGCCAAAAAGAACCGCTTTGGTCGAGCTTCCAGCGTTTTTTGCGGTACAACAGGGCATTGGAGTGTTTGCCGGTTTTTCCGTCCGAATACATCACGATAAACTCATACTCGTCCTTCAGTTTGCCACGCAAATACTCCACCTGCGGAAGCTCGGCCTCCTGCAACCCGACGGTGTCCGCGCCGGTTCGCCTGATCAAATCCGCCACCATGTCGCGGCGGAATTCCCACGCGTTCGGCCCGTCGTTGGGCGCACGATGGTAGCGGATGTTGAACGTCATCACGCGCACCTTTTCGCCCTGCCCCGCGTCCGGCGCGGCGGATTGGGCGCCGCCGCAGGCCACGCAGCCCAAAAGCAGGCATGAAAACGACGCCAGACATTTCAATAATTTCATACGGCGATAATCAAATGGGGGGTTGTCGAAAAAAGGCGCCCGAAGGCGCGCGCAAAAACAGGTCTATTCAATGAACCGGATCGCCTTAAGTCAAATATTTAACCGGGAATATTTATTCAATTAAGGCATCCCGCACACGCCAACCCCGCCGCGCTCCGAAACACCCCTACTTCTTCGAGGTGCGCGCAAACTCCACGGCCGCCCGCGCCCCCGCCTCGTCGATGATGAGCATGTTGATCAATCCCGTGCGTGCCGCCACCGTCACCGCCTCGGCTCGCTCGGCGCCGGCCGTGGCCGCGACCACCAGCGGGATTTTGCGCAACTTTTCCAGCGGCATGCTGATCGTGCGCTCACTCAGGCTTTTATCAAACTCCTGCCCCTTGGCGTCGAAGAACCGTCCGCACATTTCCCCTACCCCGCCCATCTTGCGCAGCTTTTTAAGGTAATTGGCGTCCAAAATTTTGCGGTCGAACAGCGTCGAGTGCTCGAGGCAGCCGACCCCCACCAAGGCGACGTCCATCTCGTCGAACATCCGCCATACGGATTTCAACAAGTCCATCTCCAAGAGGCTGCGGCACAGCTGCGGCGTGTCCATCAAAACGGGCGCGTTCAGCGCGTACAGCGTCCCGTTAAAAGTGGAGGCGACTTGGCGGCTCAATTCAAAGGCGTCGTTTTCGCGCGGCGTTTCACCCAAGCACCCCATCAGCTGCACCACATGCAAGCCCCTCGGATTGCAAAACGTGCGCAAATTCCGCACCAATTCGGCCAGCGTGCGGCTGCTGGTCAGGCCGATCACATCGCCGGGCTTGATCATTTCCGCCAAGACGGGCGCGCCGAAATAGACGACCTGAAGGGAGGGACCCGCCGTCAGGCCGGAAGGAAACGCGGCCTCTTTGGGAAAATTGCGGATGACGACGGCGCGTTTCAACGGCAGCACCTTGCACAGCTCCTCCTCCAGCTCGGTCACGCGCGAGGGAAACTCGTCCACGGAAATGCGCACCACGCCCAATTCGCGCGCCGTGCGCAGCAACCGGCAGACCTTGGCCTGCGAGCCCGATATGATGCGCGCGATCTCCGTCTGCGGCAAATTATCGACGTAATACAGGCGCGCCACACGCGTGACGAGTTCGGGTTCGATGGCATTTTTGTCCATAAGAAAATGAATATTTATTCGGAATAATAACGCCATACCACGCCCAATCCAAGTCAATTTTCAATGAAAGTATTGCACGCCCATTCAGCCGGTATTTGAATGGCAAAGCGATCATCCAACGATCCCCGTCCGCCGCGGGACCGTCATGCGGCCCGTTTTTAGAATATTTATTCTCGATTAATTAATTGACAGGAAAAGCGCAAAATAGTTCATAGTTACTCGGAGGGCCGCCGCCATATAATTCGGCTCGAATAGCCCGCACATCAAAATTCCCCATGTCCCACTCAAAGAAAAACTCCATTTTTCCTGCTTTGTCCGGCGTCTGCGCGACGCTTCTGTGCCTGACCGCCTCGCCCGCCGCTTTCGCCCAAAGCGCCCCGGGCCAAGACATCCTCGTCGCGGACTTCGAGGGCGGCACCTATGGCGACTGGACGATCGAGGGCGCGGCCTTCGGCCAAGCCCCCGCAAAGGCGAATATCCCGCCGCCCCCCAACAAGGTGGTGGGTTTTCAGGGAGCGCGGCTCGTCAACACCTACTTGCCCAACGACGGGGCCGTCGGCACGCTCACGTCTCCCGCCTTCACTATCGAGCGCGATTTTATCAAATTCCTGATCGGCGGCGGCGCGCACGCGGGGCAAACCTGCATGAATTTGCTCGTGGACGGCAAGGTCGTCCGCACGGCGGTCGGCTCCCAGCGCAAAGACAGCGCGGGCCGCGAGATTTTGGAATGGAAAAACTGGGACGTGCGCGAGCTCAAGGGCAAGCAGGCGACCCTGCGCATCGTCGACAGCCACAAAACGATCTGGGGCCATATCCTTGTCGACGATATCATCCAGACGAACGACGCCAACATCCCACCCTTCGCCGACCTCGGCCACAAATCCCTGATCCCGCACTACACATTTTCCGGCACGCGGGAAGACCAGGAGGCGCAGCTCAAAGACAACCCCATTGTGGCCTCCTTCCGCGAATCGCGCGACGCCCGCAAGGGCGACCCTCACCTGCCGCTCTACCATTTCACCAGCCCGGCGGGACGCACCAACGACCCGAACGGCCTGAGCTATTGGAACGGCGAATGGCATCTGTTTTACCAAGCCTACCCGCCCGCCGACCCGCGCCAGCACTGGGGCCACGCCGTCAGCAAAGACCTAATCCACTGGCGCGACCTGCCCTACGCCATTTATCCCGACCCGGAGCACGCCGTTTTCTCCGGCTCCGCGCTGGTGGAAAAAGACCGCGTCATCGCCATGTACCACGGCACCAAAGTCGGCAGCATGGTGGCCGTCTCGAACGATCCCCTGTTGCTTAATTGGGAAAAGCTCACCAACAAAACCGTCATTCCCCTGCCCAAACCCGGCGAGACGCTCCCCTACAACGTGTTCGATCCCTGCATCTGGAAAGAGGGGGACTATTATTACGCCCTCACAGCGGGCAGCCGTCCCGAAGGCCCGGGCAAAAAGCGCATCCGCAAAGAGTGGTTGCACCGCTCCAAAGACTTGGTGAATTGGGAATACCTGCACTCCTTCCTCGAGGGCGATTTTTACGGCCTGACAGGCGACGACGGGGCCTGCCCCTATTTCTGGCCGATCGGCGGCAAGTACATGCTCCTGCACTTCAGCCACATGTCGGGCGGCAAATACATGATCGGCAATTACAACACGCAGCGTCAAAAGTTCGAGATCACCGACGGCGGCAATTTCAATTTCGGTTCCATGAACCCGGGCGGCCTGCACGCCCCCTCGGCGGCTCCGGACGGCAAGGGCGGCATCATCGCCATCTTCAACATGAACGAGGGCATCAAGCCCGTGGGCTGGAACGGCATCATGTCGCTGCCGCGCCGCCTGGCCTTGGACGAGACGGACACCATCTCCCAACTGCGCGTGGAGCCGTGCGGCGACACCGACTCGCTGCGTTACAACCGCCAGTCGACGGCCTCCGTCGCCCTGCCCGCCAACACCGAAGTCGTCCTCGAGGGATTTTCGGGCAACGCCGTCGAACTCTCCGCCGAGATCGACTGCGCCCAAGCGCAGATGCTCGAATTTAACGTGCTAAAATCCCCCGACAGCGAGGAAGTCACCCGCATCGTCTTTTACCCCAAGCGCGGGTTCGCCCACAGGGAATACATGGACAACCGCGGCCTGCAGCGCGACGGCCTGCTGAGCATCGACACGGGGCGCTCCTCCACCCTCCCCGACGCGCAATCGCGCGCGCCGGAAACAGCGCCCCTTTATCTGAAGGACGGGGAACTGTTAAAACTGCGCGTGTTCATCGACAAGAGCGTCGTTGAAGTTTTCGCCAACGGCAAACAGTGCGTGTCCCTGCGCGTTTATCCGGGCCGCAAAGACAGCGTGGGCATCTCGTTGCGCTCGCAGGGGGCCGACGCCGCGCTGAAATCGCTCGAGCTCTGGCAAATGAAGAGCATTTATGAATAAGCCCTTCCCGCACATTTTCCGCGCAAGCACCCTGCTGCGCGGAGTTCTCCTTCTCGGCGCGACGGCTGCTATCCACGCCGCCCCCGTCAATTACGAGGAGGCCCCCATGATGTTCACCAAAACCCGCGCCACCGACTGGAACCGCGCGCGCGATTGGTCCACGGGGCAAGTGCCCGACGGGTTTGTGCGTGCCTACGTGTGTGCGGGCGACACGCTGACGATCCGTGGAAAAGCCGATAACACCGTAAAACTTTCCCTCGGCACGCGCGGCGAAAAGCTGGCCACGATCCGCATTGAGGACGGGGCTAAGGCAAAGTTTTCCGTCATCACGATAGGGGCCGGATGGCAAGTCAACTCCACTGCCGAAGGCTACCTCACGGGAGGAGAGCTGATCATGCAAAACCCCACCAACTCTGGCTTCCTGCTGATCGCCGACGCTGCCACACATTCGGGCACGGGGCGTTTTGAAATCAGCGGCGGAAAATTCGCTGGCGGCATCATCGTCGGAGGTATTCATCCGAACACGCAAGTGGGCACGCTCGTAATCAAGGGGAGCAAAGCCAATATTTCCGCCAACTCTCCCAACACCAACAAACTGGATTTCCGCCCCAGCGGAACCCTGATATTCGAATTGGACGATGAGGGCGTCTCCACCCTCAACTGGAAGGGCAACACCGCCATTTTCGCGCCCCAAAGCCTCATCCGCATCGACGGAAAAGCCTACAAAGGCCCGCCCAAAACCCTCACGCTCGTCGAGGCCGACACGATAAAATCAAAGGACGCCAAAATCGAGGTTGTCAACTTCCCTTCCCAATACGACGCGAAGGCCGCCTTCACCACGCGCGGCGACAAGAAAGCGATCCTCCAGCTAAAAATATCGCGGGCGAACTAGGAATTGAAAGACACCCTTAATCACCCACCCGTGTAAACGCGCGCGGTGATTTTCCTGAAATGCAGGCCCATGATCGACAGGCGCACGGCCTCCGGCAGGCAGGCCCGTTTTTTGAGCATCACCCACCACAGCAGACCCCAATAGCCGCAGCGCCCTGAGCTGAAAACGCCCAGCCGCAACCCCGCCCTGAAAAACGCCATCAGTTCTGAAAAGCTCACGCGGCCCCGTATTTCGGGCTTCTGGTAAGACGACAAAAACTCGCGTATGCGCCGGTAGTAGTTTTTGGGCGAGTAAATTTTTTCCAATATCATGCGGTAGCCCTCGCCGAGGGTCTGCATGTTCATTTTGGTGACGATGTTCGTGGCGGCGGCGACGTTGTTGCCCGACCAGTCGCTGGCGATGCGTCCGGCCTCTTTCATCTTATTGTACAGCTTCGTGCCCATGGGCGCCTGCAGGATGCCGACCATCGCGATCACGATTCCGCTGTTTTTGATAAAGCTCACCTGCCGCTCAAAAATGCTCTCCGTGTCGGAATCGAAGCCCACGATAAACCCGCCCTGCACCTGCATCCCGTAGCGCTGGATTTTTTTGACGCACGCCACAAGGTCCCGGTTTTGGTTGTGCTTTTTGTTGCAGCAGGCCAGCGACGCCTCGTTCGGCGTCTCGATGCCGATGAAGACCGAGTCGAACCCGGCGACGCGCATCATCGCCATCAGCGCGTCGTCGTCCGCGAGGTTGATGGAAGCTTCCGTGAAGAAGGGAATCTTCACCCTGCGCGATTGCTGCCATTTGATCAGTTCCGGCAGCAGTGTGCTTTTTAAAAAGGCCTTGTTTCCGATAAAATTGTCGTCCACGAAAAAGACGTTCCCCTTCCAGCCCCGCGCCATGAGCGCGTCCAGCTCGGCGATGATCTGCCCGGCGTCTTTGACGCGCGGGGCGCGGCCGAACAGCGAGGTCACGTTGCAAAAATCGCAGTCAAAAGGACAGCCGCGCGAGAACTGCACGCTCATCGAGGCGTACTTTTTCACTTTGACCAAATCCCATCGGGGAATGGGCGTGTGCGCCATGCCGGGATAGTCCTTCTTGTCGTAAACTTTTTTGACGCCTCCCCTTTCCAAATCGGCGAGGAAATCGGGCAGATTCGTCTCGGCCTCGTTGAGGACAAGGGTGTCGGCAAAAAAATATTTTTCCGGCTCGCAGGAGAACATGGGGCCGCCGCAGACGACTTTTTTGCCCATGCGCTGGCACAACCGGATTGTCTTTTGCGCGCTGTCCTGCTGCACCGACATCGCGCTTAGGAAAACCATGTCGCAATTTTCTATGTCGCGGGTTTTCAGGCGCTCGACGTTCATGTCCACAAGCCTAATTTCCCAGTGGGGCGGAAGCATCCCCGCTATCGTCGCAAGGCCCAGCGGCGGAAGGCTGGCCCTTTTGCCGATGAATTTAAGCGCGTACTTAAAGCTCCAGTAAGTGACAGGAAACTCCGGATAGATCAAAAGCGCTCTAAATCTCTTTTCCATGGCTCGGGGGGCCGTCCCTTTATCAAGGCAATGGGATTGTCCGTTATTTGAATAAACGCGTAACGCCGCCATGTCAAGAAAGCCGTGGAATTTCCCGGCATGAACACGCCGACGCATTCCCATGCCCCGTAAAAACGCCGCACCAGATATGGTTTTTTTTGGCGTCATTTGATTTTTAACGGAACGAGACATACGTTGACCATCAGTTTCACCTATAACGTTCTATGGGCATGCTTCGTGCACGAGTTTTCCGCATCCGGAAAAACGCGATCCCTCCCCGGTGTTCGCCCAGGGCAGTATTATCCAAAAACCCCAAGCACGCATGATCCATGAAAATCAACCCAAACGTACTGTTCACCACCAACGTCCCGTCGTTGCGTGATGACGCACCCGCCTTCGCCACGCTCAAGGAATTGGGCAAGGCGGTCGCAGCGCTCAACTTCAACGTTCACACGGCCCCCGTTTTAACGGACGCGCTCACATACCTAAGGGCTAGCCCACATTTCAGCGGCCTGGTGCTCCACTGGGGGCGCGACGACGCGGCGGCCAAAAAAGAGGCCTCCGAGCTGGCCGCGCTGATCCGCGCCAGAGGCCTGAAAATGCCCGTCTTTTTGGTTTCGGAAAAGGAGACGGCCCTGTCGCTGCCGCTCGAATTGCTCGAGGTGGTGACGGAATATGTCTACCTGTTTTCCGAGACCCCGCCCTTCATCGCGGAGCGCATCGGCACGGCCGTCGAACAGTACTACGCCCAGCTGCTCCCCCCGTATTTTAAAGCCCTCAAAAACTTCGCCGAAAGCGGCGACTATTACTGGGACTGCCCGGGGCACATGGGCGGCATGGCCTATCTAAAACACCCCGTCGGCGTGGAGTTCATCAACTTTTTCGGCGAAAACATCATGCGCGCCGACATCGGCATCGCCACGAGCGAGATGGGCGACTACCTCGAGCACGCGGGCCCGCCGAAGGCCTCGGAAAACAAGGCCGCGCAAGTCTTCGGCGCGGACTGGACGTTTTACGTCGTGGGCGGCTCGTCCGCGTCAAACCGCATCGTCACACAGGGCATCATCGGGGCCAACGACATCGCCGTCGTCGACCGTAACTGCCACAAGTCGCTCAACCACGGCCTGACGCTCAGCCAGGCGCGCCCCGTCTATCTGAAACCCACGCGCAACGGCTACGGCATGATCGGGCCGATCCCCGCCAAGCGCCTGAGCGCCGAGCACGTCAACGAGCTGGTCAAAAAGAGCGCGCTGGCCAAGGGCGCGGCCTCGCCGAAACCGACCTACGCGGTCGTCACCAACTGCACCTACGACGGCTTTTGCTACAACGTGAACAAGGTGGTCGAGGCTTTGGGGAAAAGCGCCCCGCGCCTGCATTTCGACGAGGCGTGGTACGCCTACGCCAAATTCCACCCGCTCTACGCGGGGCGTTTCGCGATGGGGGTCGACCCCAAGCTGCCGAACCAGCCCGCCATCTTCGCGGTGCAGTCCACGCACAAGATGCTGCCGTCGATGTCGATGGCCTCGATGATCCACGTGCGCAACAGCCCGCGCGCGCCGCTGACGTACCACGACTTCAACGACGCCTTCATGATGCACGGGACGACGTCGCCCTTCTATCCGATCATCGCCTCGATCGACGTGGCCGTCGCGATGATGGAGGGCGAGGCGGGCAGAAATCTGATGGAGGACTCCATCCGCGACGCCATCGGATTCCGCAAAGCGGTCGTGTCCGTCGGCCGCCGCCTGAAGCAGGAGCGCGGCAAGGACGGCTGGTTCTTCGACGTGCTCCAGCCGCGCGAGGTCAAAGACCCGAAGACCAAAAAACGCTACCGCTTCGAGGACGCGCCGATCGAACTGCTCAGCTCCACGCCCGCATGCTGGACGCTCGGCGAGAACGACGACTGGCACGGTTTTTCCAAAGAAGACATCGCCGGAACCGACTGCATGCTCGACCCCGTCAAGGTGACGATCACCTGCCTCGGC
>JAVBTG010000140.1:0-8012 GCA_031556275.1 Opitutales bacterium | reverse complement strand
AAGGTGGCGTCCCAGTGGAGTTTTTCCGCCTTCGTGCTGAGCATGAACACACGCGCGGGCCGCGCGGGGCTGGCACAAAAGGCGTCCCAATTCTCATGGTGGTGCACGTCGAGCGACTTCCAATAATCCATCCCGCTGCGCTTGAGGTGCCGGTCGGTGATCGTAAAACCGAGCGGGTGAATCAAATGCAGCCGCGACTTCGTCACCGCGCACAGCCGTCCGATATTCCCCGTGTTCTGCGGGATTTCCGGCTCAAACAAAACGACGTGCAGCATGGCGCGGAAAATCAGGCGCGGCGGAAATTCATGGCCCGGTCGGTCTCGCGCTGGGCCTCTTTCTTTTTCACGTCCTCGCGCTTGTCGTAGAGCTTTTTGCCCTTGCACAGCGCGATCTCTATTTTGATCAGCCCGCCCTTGAAATAAATGCGCGTGGGGATGACGGCCATGCCGTCCGCCTCCATCGCATGGCGGATACGCTCGTTTTCACGCGCGTGCAGCAGCAGCTTTCGCGGGCGCACGGGGTTGTGGTTGTGGATGTTGCCAAAGGCGTACTCCTCGATATGCGCCTGATAGACGTAAGGGGCGCCCTTGTCAAAGCGCACGAACGATTCGTTGATCTGCGCCTTGCCCAGCCGGATCGACTTGATCTCCGTGCCCTTCAATTGGATCCCCGCCTCGTAGGTGTCTCCCACGAAGTAATGGTGCCTGACCTTGGCGTTGCGGATCTCGCGCACGCGGTCGGTGTCTGTCTTTTGGGCGCACATGGGGAAGAAAAAGGCCGTCGCAAGAGGCACGGGGGCATCCTCGACGGCCAAAAAAACCTAAATGGGCAAGCTTAAGCCTCTTGGGAGGGATCCCACAACTCGTAGGTGATCTTGCCTTCGATGATCTCGCGCAACGCCACATCCTCGGGCTCGAGCTTTTCGAGCGATTCCACGAGGGGTTTCATGCCGGTCTTGAGCTGCTTGACGCGGCGGGAAACCACGTTGATCAGAATGTTCGGATCGGTGATGATCTTCTGGGCTTGCTGTAAATATTCGGTTCTCAAAGCGGCCTCCGTGAAATGAAATGGGTGCGCAAACAGTGGTGAAAGGATGATTTTTAAGAAATGCCCCCCGTTTGGCAACATTATTTCGCTTGCCCCCGAGGCGCGCCGGGATTACCTACACAGCATGAAGATCGCATGGACGACCGTGGAAACCCCCGGCCAAGCCCGGGAACTGGCCAGCGCAACCATTGAGCAGGGACTGGCCGCCTGCGTGCAGATATCAGGCCCCGTCGAGTCCGTTTACCGCTGGAAAGGCAAAATCGAGACGGCGTCCGAATGGCGCCTGACGTTCAAATGCACGGACGCCGCCTTTCCCAAACTCGAGTCCTTTATCCTCAGATCCCATCCCTACGAAACCCCCGAATGGCTGGCCGTCAACGCCGCCCATGTGGGCGAAGCCTACCTGCGCTGGGCCAAGTCTTCCGAATAGGGCGGAATTTTTTGGTTGTGTCTTGACGGGTATTTCGTTTTGATAATACCTTTAATCTATTTCACATCCATGTCTCAGCACAACAGCTACAAAAAGGGAACCGGTTCAGCCGGCAAGAAACGCAACGTCCTGAAGCGCTTTGAGCGCGTCGAGCTGCTGGCGAAACGCGGCCAGTGGACCAAAGGCGACCGCGTGGTCGGCCTGCGCAAAACCAAGCCCGAAGCCTAATTTCAAAAACTTCACGCAAAAAACCCTTTCCTCTGCTGGAAAGGGTTTTTTTGTGTTCAAAAACTGTTCACTTTTGTTCAAAAACGTTAATCAATTTGCCACCGATAGTGGTGTTTCGAAAGCATTTTGACGCCAGTTTTGGTCACCTGCACGACATCCTCTATCCGGCATCCGCCGATGCCCCGATAATAAAGGCCCGGCTCGACGGTGACGACCGTCCCCTCCTCTAAAACGCCCCCTTTGGCGGAGACGCGCGGGGCCTCGTGTATCTCGAGGCCGACCCCGTGGCCCGTGCCGTGGAAAAACCCGCTGTAGCCGCGCTTGTCGCAGGTGGTTTTAAACCCGCGCGAGGCGAAAAATTCCTCCACGACCTTGTGCACCGCCGCGCCCTTAACCCCTGCCTGCAAATCCTTTATGGCTTTTTTTTGCGCGGTGCGCACGGTGTCGACCAGGGCGCATTGCGCCTCCGTGGGGCGGCCTTTCAGATAGGTGCGCGTCATGTCGCCGTAATAGCCGGAGGGGCCTTTGGGGAAAATATCCACCACGATCAGCTCCCCCGCGCGCAGAGGGCCCGTGCCCGCCTCGTGCGGGTCGCAGGCTTGGTCGCCGCCCGCGGCGATCGTGTCGCGGGCGAACGCGCCGCGCGCGAGGCACGTCATGTCGATATGGCGGCGCAGCGTCTCGCTGGTGAGCTTTTTGCCCTCGAAATATAAAGAACCTTTTTTAATGACGCTACGCGCCAAGACGCGCTCCACTTCCGAAAAGGCCGCCGAGACGCACGCGTTGGATTGGCGGATCGCGGCCGCTTCCTGCGGTGTTTTTATGGCGCGTTGCGGGAACAGCGGTTTTTGAGAGACGGCCAGAGTCAGGCCGCGTTGCTCCAATTCGCGGGCGAGTTTTAACGGAAAGTCCGCCCCGACGGTGAATTTTTTGACGCCGTGGCGGCGGGCGAGCAGGCGGGCGATATCGGCGATGCCCGCGTGCGGGGTGCAAGATTCCAAGAGGGATTCCAAACTCAGCACTTCCTCGAAGCCGGATTGGCGGCGGGCGCGGGCATATTCCAGCGCGTGGAATATGCCGCAGGACTTGCCCTTTATGCGCAGGGCCAAAAAGGCGTCGGGGGCGAAAAATTTTCCGAAATAGCGCAGGTCGGCGTTGCGTTCGGGCGTGTCGTAAAAGATGAGGTTGGGAAGATTTGACGCCATGGCGGAATGTTTACGATAATTTAGCCCCATGAGAGCATTCGCACGCAAGCTCGCAATCGCCGTGACGGGCGCCGCCCTTTGGGCTACGCTGGCGGGGTGTGCGCCGGAAAAGGCGAACGCGCGCCCCGCCCCGACGGCTTCGGCGGACACTGCCTTTGCGATGACGATCGGGGAAAAGGCGTTTCATGCCGAGGTGGCCGTTTCCGACCTTGAACGGGCAAAGGGGCTGATGTTTCGCACCGCCCTCGCGCCAGATACCGGCATGCTTTTTGTGTTTGAAAGGCCGGTCCGCCAGTCGTTTTGGATGAAGAACACGCAGGTGCCGCTCGACATCGGGTTTTTCACGCGCGACGGGATTTTGCACGAGGTGCGCCAGCTGCATCCGTTTGTGCTCGATGCGGTGGAATCGGCGCGCGACGATATCGCGTTTTGCCTCGAAATGCAGCAAGGGTGGTTTGCGCAAAACGGCGTGAAGGCCGGGCAGCGCCTCGACATGACGGCCGTGCGCAAGGCGATTGAGGCGCGGGGGGCGATGCCCTTTAAGCCTTAGGTTGTGTTTGAAAATTGAAGCCGAGGATGCGACAGGCGGTTTTGAGCCAATTTTTTGGGCTTCAAGCCGAGGCGATACAGAGTATCGTCGAGGCGAGGAACCGAAAAAGAGGCCAAAATCCGGCGGAGCAGCCGATGTGTTTGATTTTTCAAACACTACCTAGGTTGTACGATTAGGGCCACTCGGTTTTTCGTGCAAAAACTGCGGCGGGCGGCGGACGCCACTTGATCCGCCGTGAGGGCTTCTATCCGCGCGTCGTAGGTTTGCCAGTCGTTGGGGTCTTGGCCGTAGAGCGCGTTGAGCGACGCGTTGCCGGTGCGGGATGCGGGCGTTTGCAAGGCCATGCGGCGGCCCGCTTTGAGGCGGGCTTTGCAGCGGTCGAGTTCTCCTTCCTCAAACGCGCCGTCGCGCAGGCGGGCGATCTCGGCGGAGATTTCGGACTGCACGTGGGAAATGTGTTCGGGGGCCGTGCCCGCGAAAAAGACAAACATGCCTGTGTCCAACCCGAGCACGCGTTCGGAGCCGATAAAATAGGCCAGCGCGTTATCCTCGCGCACACGGCGATAAAGGCGGCTCGACAACCCGCCAACGATCTCGTCCAGCAGCTCGAAGGCCATAAAGTTTTTTCCGCGCACGCCGCAGTCGGGATAGGCGTCCATGAGGAGCGCCTGCTCGAACGGCATCTTTATCGTGCGCGACGAGGGTTGCGGGCCCGCGAACGCTTTTCTGGGAAGGGAAAACTTTTTCGCGGGCAGGCGGTTCAGCCACGGGCGCAATTTTTTTACGAGTTGGGCCGGGTGGAAATCGCCGCTGACAGCCACGACCAGATTTTTTGCGCAGAGCAAACGGGTCATGTGCGCATGGACTTTCTCCGCGGTCAGGCCGCGCAGGTCGGCGGGGGCGCCCAGGTTTTCCATGGCGTACGGATGTTCTTTGAAAAAGTCGGCGCGCAGGCGGTAGCGGCCGAATTCCGTGATCTCGTCGTCGCGCCCGTGCAGGTCGTCGAGCTGGCCCTTGCGTTCCAAGGCGAATGTTTGGGGGAGGAAGGCCGACTCCGTCAGGGCTTCGCCGAGCAGGCGGACCGTCGCGTCGAGGTCGCACGGCAGGCATTCGGCGGCGAGTCCGAAACTGTTGGTGCCCGCGTATTCCGAAAAGTAAATGCCCAGCGATTCGGCGTGCGTCGCGATCTCCGCCGCTGTGCGGGTGCGCGTGTCGCGGGCAAGCAAAGTGGCGCCGAGGGCCGTCGCCCCGTAGAGGCCGTTTGCTTCAAAAAGGGATCCCCCCAGCGATGCCGTTTTGAAATGGATTTTCGGGTAGCCCGTCTGGGGTTGCAGCAGCAATCGCACGCCGTTGGGGAGCGTGATTTGTGAAAACGCGGGCAGGCCGCGGGCTGATGTTTTTTGGGCGCGCGTCGCGCGGGCGGCCGAACGCGGCTCGACGGAAACGAGCGAGAGGTTGCGCCCGGTCAGATGCGTTTGGGCGGCGGCCAGCACGTCCGTCGGCGTGAGGTTTGCCAAACGTTTAAAATATTCGCGGGAAAAACCGATGTCTCCTATCGTCACTTCCGCCGTGCCGAGGCGGGATGCCAATGTGGAGGCGCTGCGGCGGGCGTTGATCTCACCCATTTGCGCGGTGCGCACGATTTTCGCCAGCGCCGCTTCGTGGATGTCTTTTTCAGAAAAATTTTCCAGCAGTTCGCGGATCGCCGTTTCCACCTTTGCGCGGCGGGCGGCCTCGCAACTATATGAGATGCCCAAAAGCCCGCGATTGCCAGGGCTCCACAGACTGGCCTCGATGTCGTGCACCCATCCTTTTTTTTGGCGCAGGGCCTGCCATAACACGGAGCTCATGCCCACCCCTGCCAGCGATGCCAACGCGGCCAGCGCAGGGGCGTGCGGATGCCCCAAGCCCGGGACGGCATAAGCGGCCCCGCCGCGCGTCAGGTGCACGTCGTCATACACGCGGCCGGTGCGCAGGGAAAGTTGCGGGGGTTCCTCCTCGACGGGCGCGGGGGTGATGGCGCCCATGCGGATTTTGCCAAATGCGCGTTGAATTTGTTTTAAGGCGGCGGAAAGCGGGAGCGATCCCGTCAGGACGAGGATTGCGTTATTGGGGGCGTAGCGCTGCGCGTGGTATTGCCAAAGATCCTCGAATGTGAGCGACTCAAACAGCGGCAAATGCCCGATGACGGGATGGCGGTAGGGGTGCTTGCGAAAGACGCTCTCCATCAGGAGGCGGCCGCGGCGGTCGTCGGGGTCGTCCTGCGTCATGGAAAGCTCGCGCAAAATGACGGAGCGTTCCAAGCCCCAGTCCGCCTGCGTGAATTCGGGGCGGAAGGCCAGATCGGCCAGAATACCGAGGCCCGTGGACAAACCTTCCACGGGCAGATCCGCGTGGTAGACCGTGCGGTCAAAGGTCGTGTAGGCGTTGAGCAGCCCCCCCACGGACTGCATCGCGCGCGAAATCTCCGCGGCGTCGCGCCCGCCCGCGCGTTTGAAGACCATGTGCTCCAAGGCGTGCGAGAGGCCGCAGCCCAAACGCGCGCCCTCGTGGATAGACCCGGTTTTCACCCACAGTTGCGCGCTGGCGACTTTGGGGCCCTGCGTCTGCTGAAAGACGACCGTCAGGCCGTTATCCAAAACCGTGCGCGAAACGGGGGCGTCTAAGATCTGCTTCAGGTAATCACCGGGGAGCATACTGTCAAAAATAAGAAAGGGCCGGGCGCGGGGCGGGCTTTGAGGACTTGAAGGGCAATTCGAAGGCGACGTAAAAATCGTAGCCGCCGGAAAAGTCTTCCAAGCGGTCCCGGTCCGTGCGCTTGAGCAGCTCAAATTTCACCAAATTGAAGACCATCGCCCCGAAATCCTCGCAGGCGTAAACACCCCAGTTTTCCAACACGGTGCGCGCCAAGGGTCCGAATTGGTCAAGCGCGTATTGGCGGATCCCCTCCAACAGCTCCTGCCCGCTCACATGGCGCTCCACGCCCTGGTTGTTCTGGCGTTTGCACAGTTTGACGGTGAAGTCCAACGCCTTGTACAAGAACAAATAGGCGTTTTTCGCGTAGCGGGGGTCCTCCCGGCAAACCAGATCCAGTGCCTCGTCGATGTTGCGCGAACTCATGTTAAGTGTGTGTTTGAATTTTTCAAACACGCTCAAGTGTAAAGTGGTGCCGAAGCGTCCCGCAACGGTTTTATGCAACACAGGCGAAACGGCGGTGTCTAAAACACGTGCTTCGGATTTTCTAGCATTGACCTGCCCACCCCAACATTTACCCTAGATACTATATGAAAGATACCCCCGTTTCTTTGCTGCGCAAACTGGCGCGATCCGTAAAAAAGGGATTCACGCTGGTGGAAGTCCTCGCCGTCGTGGCCATCATCGCCATTTTGGCGACCTTGACGCTCAACATATCCAAAGGCGTGAGCTCGCGGCAAGCGCAGGCCCGCGTGCAAGGCGACATGTCAGCCATCGCCGGCGGGCTGGAGGCTTATAAAGCCGCCTACGGGGACTATCTGCTTTTCAGAAACACCACCAGCGCCACGGCCGATCTGCGCACATCCACTGACTTTGAGCGATACCTTGTCCGCGCGCTGATGGGCGACTGGTACGTCATTCTCCCTCCCGGGGGAGGCTCTGTGATCACTCCAGGGGCCAGCAACTCCAATTCCGCAGCGACCAATCCCGAACGCAGAGCCTTTGTCGACCCTGCCGTCTTCCGCTACAGCTCCGGCACAAACCTTTACAATGCCAGCAACGCCTCTCTCTCCATCGTCGACCCGTGGAACAATCCTTATATTTATCGCTACAAAAACGGTTTTACCTACAACAGCACAAACAAGGCATGGTATTGTAGCTGGCTGCGTCCCGGTTTTCTTCTGATGAGCATGGGGCCGGACGCGACGTTGACGGAGGCCCGCACGGTTCTGGTTAACCTTCCCACGGCGCAAGGGTTTAACATGCAGCTGACGGGTGTGATCCCGTCAACCTATTCTTCCGGAACGGCCAAAGCCGACACCTACCGGTTCGACAATATTATTTACGGGGAAAAACAGTAGTAGCGCGCAAAAAAGCCGCCCGTTTTCGGGCGGCTTTTTTGTGTGACGAGGGATAGATTATCCGATGAGTTTTTGGATCATCGCGTCGATTTCCTGCGGGTTTGCCCTGCCCTTGGTGGCCTTCATGACGGTGCCCTTGATGGCGTTGATGGCTTTGGCGTTGCCGCCTTTGAACTGCTCGACGGCCTTCGGGTTGTCGGCGATCGCTTGGGCTACTATGGCCTCCAATTCGCCCGCGTCGGAGGGTTCCTGTTTGAGATCCTTGCGCTCGATGATGCCTAAGGGAGCCTCGCCCGTGGCGAACATCTCGGCGAATACCTCCTTGCCCGCGTGCTTGGTGATGACGCCCTCGTCCGTCAGGCGCACGAGGTCGGCCAGCATCTGCGGCGTGATCTTGCTTTCGCACAAGGGTAATGCCCCCTCGTGGCCGCGGCCCGCCGCGGCCAGATAGCGCAACAGCTCGGTGACGACGCGGTTGGCGATGGCGGTGGGGTTTT
>JAVBTG010000124.1:0-15817 GCA_031556275.1 Opitutales bacterium | reverse complement strand
AAATATCCCAAACCCCCGCGCCCATGAAAAAAGTACTTTTTATCGCCGTCTCGTTTTTTGCCCTCGCCTGCGCGGTCTTTGCGGCGGAAAAGACCTACCCTTACAAAGACAGGCTGGGAGATTGGGTTTATCAAAATTTCACATTCAAAGCCAAAAAGGGAAATCTCGACAAGGCCAGAGACTGGAACGGCGAGAAGCTGCCGACGGAGGGATTCCCGCGCTGCAACATCCCCGGCGGCGCCGTCGCCACGCTCGACGGGCCTTACCCCGCCCCCTTGAGCAGACTGTTTGTGGGTTGCGAGAACGATAAAAAAAGTTTGTTACTCCTGAAACAGGGCGCGGTCCTTTCCGCCGGGGCGCTCCTCATACCGGACGCCTACGCCACCGACAGCGCGGGCGAAGTGCGCATGACGGGCGGCGAACTCTCCGTCGGGAACCTGAAGGAGGCCGACCACAACGGCTCCCTCTTCGTCGGCGCGGGCGGCACGGTCTCGGGAACGGGCCACTTCATATTTTCCGACGGCACGCTCGCCGCGCGGCTGCTTATCGGGGGCACCCTGTCCGGCTCCAACGTCGGCACGTTCTCCGTCGAGGGTTCGCTCCCGCATTTCACGACACTCGGCAAAAGCGATAACCGCGTCGAAGTGCGAAAAACCGGCACGCTCGAATTCATCCTCGATGAAGCCGGCGTGGCCTCCCTGGATCTGCGCAAAAGCTCATTGCGGCTGCAGCACGGCGCCACTATCCGCGTGAACGGGGCCAAATACAACGGGCCGACCAAGACCATCCTGCTTGTCGAAACGCCCGCCCTCTCGCGGTCGGGTACGGTAAATCTGGAAACCGCGGGCTTCTCACCGCCCTACCAGGCAACCATCTCCTATGAGAACAGGGGGCTCACGCTCAGAGTTTCCAAAGGAAAATGACACGGGCAAACGGCCGAAATTTTGGCGAAACGCTCAAGGCTTGGAATTCGACTTGGCCTTGGCCTCCCGATCATGCCGGGCTTTCACGGCCTCGCGCGTGGGCTTGAAAATAAGCTGGCGCGCCTTGGCCTGCGGCGAGACAAAATCCCCTGCGAGGATATCCGCTTCGGTGAAGCGGGCCATCAGAATATCCCCTTCCCCGCCGCGGTCGTGGTCGTAAGATATGAATATGCTGCCGTCCGGGGCCTGAACCCCGTCAGGATAGCTGATGTCCGCGCGCTCATCCAGCACGAGGCCGCCCTTCCAAGTTTTCCCGTCGTCGTCGGAGAGAAAGGCCGTCAATTCCGAACGGCTGGTATCCTTGCGCCCCTCTTTTCGCTGCGGGGTTTGATCAATAATCTTTCCATGTTTCACCAGCAAAAGATTGCCGGAGGAGAGCCTGCGGATGAAATGGCGTGATGAGGCGTTTGCGATGCCGCTGAACTGCGCCGGGCTCCACGTGCGTCCGCCGTCCGTCGAGAAGCTCTCCCATATATTTTTTTTGGTGCGCGCCGTCATCCACAGCGAGCCGTCCCGGCGCTCCACGATCATCGGTTCCTGAAAATCGGAATGAGGAAACGTGGCCATCCCGCGCCGCTGCCATGTTTTCCCCTGGTCGCTCGACACAAAAACGTTGGAGCCGCGGAAGGGGTCAAGGTCGGCGAACAGCGCCGTCTTCCACCACAGAACGACCGGCAACGCCCAATCGCCGTTGGAAAGCACGGTGGGCTTTTGCAAGGCCACGCCGTCCCAAATGCGCACCGGCTCGGACCACACGGGATTTTCCGCGTCCGGATTTTCGGTATGGGCGGCCCATAGGCCCGACCGGCCGTCGTAATGCCCCATGGACTGGTTGAAAAACAGCCACAGACGCCCCTGTGGATCCGTCCACAGGTTTGCCACCACGCATGAGCGCGGGTAAGGCAAGGCGGGGTCGTGCGGATCGATGACCACGCGCGGCTGAGACCACGTCCGTCCCTCGTCGTCGCTGCTGGCGACGGCGACAAAAGCGTGGGCGTTGTCCCCTCCGCCAAACCAGGCCGCCCAAAGACGACCGCCGGGGCTGCGCTCCATACCGGCCGTCATACCGTAGTCGATATTTTCGCGCGTGTATTTGGGCTGGGGACGGGTGTTGATCACCGGGGTCGCCAACGCGAAATCCGCGATTTCGCGTGTCAGTTGGGTGGTCTTGGGGGTGGCTGCCTCGTTGACAAGGGGTTCCGGCCCCGCGGCGGCGTGGGCGACCCATGACGACGCCAAAAAAAGGCAGGCGCAAAGCGAGAGAAAACCGTGTTTTTTTTGTTTTTTCATAAAAGTTACTTTCTTAGTTTTTACGCGACATTTCCGCCAACTCGGCGTAGCGGCGGCGCAAGATGCCCATGTCCGAGTCGATCGCCAGATGGTTAAAGCCCAACGCGCGCAGTTGCGGGATATCGGAGGGGTTTCTCACCAAAATGCCCGCGGATTTCCCGTGCGCGCGCGCGGCCCGCACGGTGGCTTCCAGACACTGTTCGTATGTCAGTTTCCCCTCGTCGGTGGAGACGCTCAGGTCGAAACTCAGGTCGGCCGGGCCCACAAAGAGCATGTCCACCCCCTCGACCGCCGCGATGGAGGAAACGTTGCGCACGCCCTCTAGGCTCTCGATCTGCACGACGACCAGCGGCGCGGGCGGGTTGTTTTTGACATCGCAGTGCCCCGCCCCGTAGGCCGTGGCGCGGGTGGAACGGGAAATCCCGCGCACACCGCGCGGGGGATAATGCGCCATTTGCACGCACCTCTGCGCGTCCTCGGCGTTTTCCACGTGCGGGTACATGATGCCCGCCGCCCCCCAGTTGAGCGCGCGCGTGACGGCCTCCGCCGAGCGCCTCCCTATGCGCACGAGGGGAATCAGCTTGCCCGCGCCGACGGCCCGCAGGTTTTCCGGCAGCACGGATTCGGGCGCGCTGCCCTGCTCGTGGTCGAACAGGCCCCATTGTACCCCCGACACCGCGGCCATTTCGGCGATGATGGAGGACCCCAGCGAAAACCAAGTCCCTATCGTGTTTTGCGAGCTTCTGAATATTTGCAGATCGTGCAGCATGGTGTTTATAGAAATGAAAGCGGTTCGTTGTGCGACAGCCCGTGAAGGGCCTTTTGAATGCGCGCGCGCGTGAAATCGCGGAACTTCGCCGCGTTTTGCCCGTCGGCGCGGGTGAGAAAGAAATTCGCCGTGTCCTTGACCTCGAAATAGCCTGCGCCTACCCGAATGACGGATTTCCACAGCATGTTGCGCAAAAGATGCAGCCAAAAGCGGGCCAAAAATCTTTCGGGCAGCGCTTTCATCGCGGCATAGCCGTCGACGGCGCGCGTCACGATATGTCCGTCATAAAAACATCCCAGCAGGGAGATGTCGTCCACGGGATCCCCGCCGACGCAATCGTCCCAGTCGATGACCGCGCCGATATGCGAGGGGGGTTCGCCGACGACGTTCCACAAGGCCAGATCCTTGTGAGTGAGCACGGGGCCTTCGTCCGTGGTCAGCGCGAGCAGGTCGGCGTGGGCGTCGATGGCGCGGAGTATCTGCGAAGCCTCGTCGGCCCCGAGGAATTTCGCTTCGCCCAGATAAGACGCGTGCGCGCGCAAACGCGTGTGAAAATAATCCTCGTAGCGGCCGTGGAAACCTTCCAAAGCGCCGCGCTCGCGCAACACCTGCGGCTGGAAAGGCCCGAAGCCGCTCACCGGCACGTTTTGCCAGCGGGCCGCCAGCGCGCCGATCTTGCGCGCCGCCTCCGGCAAATCGAGTGTCCCGTCGGAGAGCAGTCCGTTCAAATCTTGTCCGGGCACCCATTCGATGACCTGCCAAGCGAACGGGAATTCGCGGCGCGAGGCGTCCACCCCCAGAAAATTCCAGCCGGGGACGCCCTGTTTTTTCGCCAAGCCCATCACATGGGCCTCCACCTCCATATAATCGTCGCGCTCCGGCCCGTCCTCGATGCGCACGATGCAGTCGCGCCCGTCCACGCGGGCGCGAAAAACCAAGTGGTTGCCTTGGGCGCCTCCGCCGCGCGCGTCCAAGCTCGCCCCGTCAAAACGGCGGCGCAACAGCTCGGCCACCTGCTCGCGCGTTTCCGGCTCGTTTTCCCCGCGCGGGCGCCGCTGGTCGGTTCCGTGGAACGCCATCGGGCGGTCGCACTTCCAATAATAAATATCCCGGCGCACTTGGGAGTCGGACGCGGTTTTTTCTGCGGGCGAACGGTTCATTGCTTTGAAATTTCACCGTCGCGGTAAGGGATGCGCCGCCACCAAGTGGCCAGCGCCGAACCCGTGATGTTTTGCATCGCGCCGAACACGGCGGGGGCGATCCCCATCAGGGCCTTGATCGAGGCGTCCAGCGGCAGGCTCGCCGCCAACCCGTTGGCCAGCCCGCCGTTTTGCTGCCCAAGCTCGATCGCCAGCGTGCGGCAGGAGCGGTCGTCCAAACGGCAGGCGCGCGCGATGACGTAGCCGAACACGTATCCGCCGATATTGTGCAGGAACATCACGAAAATCATCAGCAGCCCGATTTTGAGCAGGCTTTCGCGATTGGCCGCCGTGATCACCGTGAGGATCACGCAGATGGAAAACATCGAGAAATAGGCCATCATGCGCTTGACAACTTCCGCGCTCCCTCCGGTGAAGGCGCGCAGCACGAGCCCCAGCAAAGGAGCCGCCACGACGACGCACCCCAATGTCGCCTCCGCGGAGCAGGCGATGTCGGAGGGCGCCGCGCCGCGCAGCAGCCCGATGGCGGTCTGAAACGCCACGATCAGCGCCGCGAAGCAGAAATATTCCACGCGCATGCGCTTCCACGGCTTGGCTGTGGCGGCGGCGTTAAAAAGCAAGCCCGCCATGATTGGGTAGACGAGCATGCGGATCACCTCCGCCATCATGGATATGACGCTCACTTCCACCAGCGTCCCTGCCAGCAGCTTCATCAGCACGGGCGTCATGACGGGGGCCATCATCGTCGCGCAGGCCGCTATCGTCACGGACAGCGCGAGATTCCCGCGGGCCAGAAAACACATGACGTTGGAGGCCAGCCCGCTGGGCGAGCAGCCGATCAGCACGATGCCCGCGGCGATGCCGCCCGAAAGCGCGGCCGCCTGAGTAGGATCGATCTCCCCGGGCCGCGCCAGCCCCAAGGCCAGCGCGATCGTCGCCCCGTCAAACGTAAAAAGGCGCGAAAGCGCGTACCCCAAAAACGGCATCACCATGAACTGCGAGAGAAGGCCGATGACGACGGCCTTGGGCATGCGGATGACCCCTTCAAAATCCTTCAGGCTCATCTGCGAGCCGACGCCGAACATGATCAGTTGCAACAGCAGCGGAATCGCCGTGACGTAGCGAAAGTCTCCCCACGCCTGCAGGGGTTTGGGATAAAACATCGCCAGACACACCAGCGACAGGATCACCATCGTGTAACTCAGGCTGCGCAGGGCCTCGACTTTCGTGAAAAGAAAGGAGCCCAAAAGAAATGCCGCCACCAGCAACGCGCCGCCGTAGACGGCGTGCCCGAGCGCCCATGTGAGAAGGAAGGCGGCCACGCAACCGGCGATGCCGGCCAAAAGGGCCATTTTTATATGTCGCATGGGGGTATGGGAAAATGCGGAATTTGTTGTGAAAATAAAATGGGCGGGGCGTCGGCAAAATAGCGAACTCAAAAAGAGTTGTCCGAAACGTTCAACGCCCTGCTTAATTTGAAAACACACCTGGGGTGTGTCTTCAAATTCAAACCAAGGATGCGACAGACAGTTTTGAGCCACTTTTTTGGGCTTCGAGCCGAGGCGATGCAGCGCATCGTCGAGGCGAGGAAACAAACAAGGGGCCAAAACTGGCCGAGCAGCCGATGTGTTTCGAATTCGAAGACACACCCAGCTTAATCCGGCGGCTTTCTTTTAAAAGAAACACATTACGAATATCGTTGCGTAAACAGGGCCCGCAGGCAATTTTAATGAAACAGGCCCGACTTAACACCCGGAAAAAACCTCCAAACAACCGCACCCATGCCACCCGCCGCCGAACAGCCCACCATGCGCGACATCGCCGCGAAGGCGGGCGTGTCCGCCTCGACGGTGTCAAAATGCCTCTCCGGCAAGCGCGACGTGTCCGTTGGCACGCGCGAAAAAGTCGCGGCCATCTGCCGGGAAATGAACTACCGGCCGAACCCGCTTGTCTCGGCCTTGATGCGCGTGCGGCGCAGGCGCGGCAACGAAAAACCCTCCGGCTTGGTGCTGGCCTTTGTCAGCGCCTTCCCGACGGCGGACGGCTGGCGCAAACACGACTCCCCCGTTTTCCGCCAAATGTTCGAGGGGGCCAGAACGCGCGCGCTGGAGCGCAGCTACCGTCTGGAACATTTTTGGCTGCACCAAGGCGGCATGCGCGCGGAGCGCTTCGAGCAAATGCTGCGCGCCCGCGGGATCCGCGGGGTGCTCGCGGCCCCGACACCCGACGCGCGCGCCGAACCCGCGCCACGCTGGGCCGACTTTTCGGTCGTCGCGCTCGGGCTAGCCACATCAGGCAACGCTTTTCACCGCGTGACAACCGACTATTACCAAGGCATGTCGCTGGCGCTCGAGCACATCGCCCGATGCGGCTATCGTCGCCCGGGGTTCGCCGTGCGCAGGCAGACCAACGAGCGCATGGAATACCGCTGGGAGGCCGCCTACCGCCTAGTCTCGGCGCGCCTTTTCGGCGCGCAGGAACGCGCATTGCCCGCGCCGATCGTGGCGGACGAATGGACGTCGCCCCGCGTGTTGAAATGGTTACGCGCCGAACGCCCCGACTGCGTGATCGGCCCCGTTCTAGGAAAGCTAGAACAGATCATCCGTGCCAGCCCCTACACCGTCCCTGAAAAAATAGGCATGGCCGGGCTTTTGGTACCCCGATTTGGGGACGCCCTCAGCGGCATCGTGCAAAACGGCGAACTCATCGGCTCCGTGGCCGTCGACCAGCTCATCGCCCAAATCGAACGCAACGAGACCGGCGCGCCCGCCCTGCCCATCGCCCACACGATCCCCGGCACATGGAACCCGGGAAGCACGTTGCGCCAGCGCCGGCAAATGACGTTCACACGCTGACGAACTCGACCGTGGCTCTCTACGACAAAAATTCACTGGCGCTTTACACCTTGGCGCAAGTCGAAAACACCGCCACACCGCTTAAGCGGAAATTCGCCATGCAAAAAACAAGCATCGCAAAACGATGCGGATTTTTTGCGCCCGAGCAAAACGAATAACCCTACACACACGGCAAGAGGCTCCCCTGCGCCCCCAAAGACTGGCACCGCAAGGCGGCGTCCACATCGTCGACGGCAACCGCGCATCGCGCGCGGCCAAGGCGCAGAGTCCCCTCAGGCAATCATCTCCTACGAACACCGCGGCATCGTGTTGAAAATTTTCAAAGGGGAAAATAGTCAGATAATTGAGAGAAGCGCGTTTTCGCCGTTTTCTCTATTTATGACATATGTCTATCTTGGTGTGAAAACTGAATGGGAATTCAAAACTTCACGGATACCCACGAACAACTGTTACAAACCGACACTACTCCATCATTTAAAGCCCGTTTTCAGCGATGAAGACGGGCTTTTTTGCAGGGTTCCAAAGAGGACCCCTCCCACAAACCATCCACATAACATTCAAAGTGCGGACGTTCCCTGTAAACCGTTGCGGGATCATATTTGCATTGCCCATCGTTTGAATGATCACTTAGGGAGCAGATTTGCCCACCAGTCAAAACGTAGCTGTGATTTATTATTTCCTCAATGTCTTCGGCAACATACCCTGCGGGCATGTGAAAAAAATTCAGATGAAAACCGCTTCCAAATGAAAAACATTTGCCGTCTTTTCATTTTGGCGACAAATCCCGTCCAATCCATGGAAGTTTCGCTTTTTATGCTCCCCAATATGCGGGGAGGAAAAGCAAAATCGCTCTTTTCGACCCGGCGTATGTCGTGGTCGTTAACGCGGTTTCCGCCGACGACAAACGACTTGACCACACTAACATATTCGGTCGTTGAAGATTGATTTTCTTGGGATCGGGTTTGCGTGAATCTCTCAATCGCCAACGCCACCATCCTTTTCGGGTTCCTGAAAAGGACGCAGGGCAGAAAAGTTCCGTCTTTCAAATAGGCGGACGCCATATAGCCCGTGCCATATATGCCATCTTCCAATGGCTCTATATTGTCCCTTAAAAAGTTGATGATAGGATTCATGTGTTTCAAACCCGGAATTACCCGAAGCGAACGTATATTAGAAATCCAATAAAGTGAATTTTATTTCTCTTTGGCAAAGAACTGAATGGCTTTCCCGTGGAGGTCGTTTTATTTTGAAAAGAGACACCCCCATGGAAAAACGCAACCGCTGTATTGACGCGCTCAAGGGAATTTCGGGCATTTGGATATGCCTGTTTCATTACATTTTGGCGTTCATGCCGCTGGGGTATGTCGGGTGGGAGTGCGGCGTCGCGGAGGCGGATAAGAAGGCTTTTTATTTCGAATATTTCCCGTTTTCGATTTTGGCCAACGGGTCGTTCCCGCTGTATGTGTTTTTCGCGCTGGCCAGCTTTATCACGGCGACGGTCTATTTTAAAAACAGGGACGAGGGGTCGATTAAAAAGCAGGGAATAAAACGCTATTTTAGGCTCATGCCGCCCGTGCTGGCTTGCACGCTTATTTGTTATACGCTGGCGGTTGATGGGCTGATGTTTAACAAGGAGCTGGGGGCGCTTGCGCCTTCGAATTGGGCGGGTGTGTTTTACGGGAATGATCTGTCGTTTTGGGGCGCCGTCGGCTCGGGCTTGTACACCGCCTTCATATACGGAGACGGTGGCTATTGCAGCGTGCTGTGGTGCATGAATCTTATTTTTATCGGCTCGTATCTGACGTATATGACGCTGCTGCTTTTTGGCGGGTGCCGCGGGCGGTGGTTTTTCTATGCGGCGCTCTTGGGACTGAGTTTTGCCGCGCCGGATTATGCGGCGTTTTTGGCGGGGATTGTCGCCGCCGATATTTTGGCGAATTTTCCTGCGCAAAAAATTTCCAACGGCGGCGGCGTGGCGTTGATCGCGCTTGGGCTTGTGGCGGGGAATTTTCCGCCCGTGTGGCTGCCTTCGTGGATTCCGTTGCCGTTTGCCTACGCGCTGGGGGCTTTTTTGCTGCTTTGGGGGTTTGGGCTGAGCGCCCCCGCGCAAAAGGCGATCAGCGCCCAATGGCTTTGCGCGGCGGGGAAATGGTCGTTTTCTTTGGTGCTGGTGCACTTCCCTGTCATGATGTCATTTTCGGCGTGGGTGTTTGTCTGCCTCAAGGAAAAGGGATGGGGATTTGCGGGGGCGACGGCCGTTTCGTGGGGTGCGTCCATGCCGGTGCTGTTTTTGGCGACGTGGGCGTTTTACCGGCTCGTGGAGATTCCGGCGGAAAAATTCGCGCAGTGGGTGTGGGGGAAGCTGCGCTGAGGATTTTCTTGGGGTGATGACAGGTTGACAATCGTCGCGTTTTTATATAGGATATACCTCTATAACCTATTTATGAAAAAGACGACCACTCGAAAACAAAAAAGCGCCGTGCATTGCTATGCGGAGACGGACGGCGAAAAAAAGCGCGTGCTCGACCGCCTCACGCGAATGGAGGGGCAGCTGCGGGGGATCCACAAAATGGTGGAGGCCGAGGCCCCCTGCATGGAGGTGCTGCGCCAGATATCCTCTGTTTCGGGGGCCGTGCGCGGGCTGTGGACGCAGGTGCTCAGTGACCATTTGCGCGGGTGCATCGCGGGGGCCGTCGTGCGCGACGAAAAGCCGCTCGTCGACGAGCTGGTTGAATTTCTGCAAAAGGCGAAATAATCATGGATTTGCACGCAAAAACGTTTGAAAAGTTTTCCCACCCCCATCTGGGCGGCGGGGTCGATATGCGCGGCGAAAAAAACACCCTGCGCGTGGTGATTTTGACGCTCGTCACGATGTTCGTCGAGGTGGCCGCGGGTTGGTGGAGCGGTTCGATGGCCCTGTTGGCCGACGGCTGGCACATGGGCACGCACGCGCTGGCGCTCGGTATCAGTTACGCGGCCTACCGGCTGGCGCGCGCGTTTGGGAACAATCCTGTGTTTTCCTTCGGCACCGGAAAATTCGGCGTGCTGGCGGGGTACACCAACGCCCTGCTTTTGGGGCTGGCGGGGGCATGGATTATCTGGGAGTCCGCCGTGCGGGTGTTTTCGCCCGTGCCGATTGCGTACACGGAGGCGATTGTGGTGGCGGTTTTGGGGCTACTCGTCAACGCCGTGAGCCTGCTTATTTTGAACGACGGGCATGGGCACGAGCATGAACATGCGCATGTGGAGGCTTGCGAAGACGGGCATGGCCACGCGCAGGAAAAGCGCGGCGAAGATCATAACTACAAGGCCGCTTATCTGCACGTGTTGACGGACGCGCTGACCTCTGTCATGGCATTGGCTGCCCTGTTTTCGGGGAAGTTTTTGGGGTGGGCGTTCATGGATCCTGTCATCGGGTTGCTCGGCGGCGCGTTGATCGCCCGCTGGTCTTACGGGCTGCTCAAGGCGACCGCCGCCACGTTATTGGACGCCGGACAGCGCGACCTCGTGCACAAGGCCGTTGAGATCGCCCAGTCGGACGGCGACACGCGCGTGGCCGACGCGCATGTCTGGAGCATCGGGCCCGGGAGCTCGGCCATGGTGCTCTCCGTCATCAGCGGACAGGGGCGAGCTGCGCGGGAATACCGCGAGCGGTTTGAAAACTTCCCCGGGCTGGCGCATGTGAACGTGGAGGTGTTTTCGTGCGCGGACCCGGCGTGCGTTTGCCGGAAAGATTGAACGGCGGACAAAGATCAGACCTCAACGGCCAGCTTGAGCGGCAAGCGGTCCGCGAGGCGGTGCGGGATATTTTTTCAACAACATCGTTGCCTTTTGTTCGCCATCCTTTTTCAAGTATTCGATGTCGGCTCCTTCCTTGATCATGATTTCCAGCTCTATCTTGGCACGGCCATCCCCTTCCAGCGCCGCCTGGTCGTACAGGTAAACGGCCAGCGAAAGATCCAGAGGCATCACCGCTGCTTGCTTCGCCAAGGCCAGTTCTGAACGCATACGTTCAGGCGGCCGCGCGGCAGACAGGGGGATGCGTTGAGAGCCAGACGCAACGGCCGCGACCTCGCGAGACTCCTTTGAAAATCCAATTTCTTCGCGTGATTCAAAATTGCGGAAAACAACAGCTGCGGTTGCGAGCAATCGAGGCCACTTCTTTTCGGCGTATAATTGGGGCACATCCCTCTCGCGAAGCATCCACGCCAATTCGCGTGCCGTCAGGTATTCCGGCATGAGTCTGTATTTGAGCAACTGCGCCGCCTCTCGGGGTGTGAAATCTTCCGAGGGCGTATCCCATGCGGAAACTTGCGCCCGCAAGATCCATTTATCCGCCAAAGTTATGCCTGCCTCCCACAATGCTTCGAGATTTCCTCCTTCAGAATCAAGCTCGTACAGACGTGTCCGCGCGTCTTCGTTGCCGTCGCCGACGGCACACATATAGCAAAAGATGGCCAGTGCTTTGTCAGGTGTGGTAGTGGCGGAAAATTTTTTGGCTGTGGGAGCCGCGTCTTGATGTGGTTTCCATGCGAACACGACAGCCGTGTTGTTTTCGGGGGTTTTGCCCGTTTCGAAAAGTTGGCCCATCACATAACCGACTTCTCCGCGCATGCCCTTCGTGTCATTGCTGTACAGGAATGTCAGCGGGCCCGCGATTTCGCGCGCGTTCGCGGACACGGGGGTCGGCTGTGCGACGAGGGAAACGGCGTACGTGAGCGAGCAGAGGGCGAGGTAGACGCCGGGAATCAGTTTCATAAACAGCGGGATGGGTGATAAAAACTGGCACTGTTTTAGTGGCGCATGACAGCCGACGCAAGGAAAACTCGCGTTGAAAAGTTTCGTTGAAGGGGTTTAGGGAAAAGGGTTTAATGGGGCGTATACGTTTCTTATGAAGCAGCCCCCCTCCCCTGTTCGCACGAAGCGCGCCCTCTGGGCCGAAGGTATCGCCGTCGTGGTGTTGCTGGCGGTTTATTGGTGCATGGCCGCGTCGGGGTTGCGGCAGACGACCATCACCGCCGACGAGGGGTTCCACTTGGTGTCGGGGTATGCCTATTGGACGGAGGGGGATTTTCGCTATCAGAGCGAAAACGGGAATTTGCCGCAGCGGCTGGGGGCCGTGCCGCTGTTGTTTTTTAAGGAAAGGCCCCTTCTGCCCGACACGTACGCGCGGGCCAACGGCAACCATTTTGATTTGGCGGCGCAGTTTTTGTGGCAGTCGGGCAATGATCCCGAGGCGATGATTTTGGACGGGCGGCTCATGATGCTTTCCACGATGGGATTGGGGCTATGTCTGCTCACATGGTGGCTGGCGCGGCGGCAGTGGGGCGCAACGGGCGGACTGATCGCGCTCACGCTGGCGGTTTTCAGCACCGATTTGCTCGCGCACGGGGGGCTGATCACGTCCGACGCCACGTTTGCCTTTTTGATGCTGGCGAGCGTTGCGTGCGTGTGGGGGATGCTCCATCGCATGACTGCTTGGACTGTGATCGGCACGGGGCTTATGTTGGGGTTGACGGCTGTGGGGAAATTTTCCGCGCCGCTGGTGGGGGTGATGGCGCTGATCATGTGGGGTGCGTGTTTGGTGAAAAACGCGCCGGTGACGGCGGGGCTGCGGCATGCCAAGGTTCTGACGGGGCGCTTGGGAAAATTCGGGTGCCAATGCGCCGCGTTCGCGGTGGCGGCGGTGGTGGCGTGGGTTGTCTTGTGGGGGTTTTATGATTTTCGTTTCAGCGGCGCGCCTGAGGGGGCGAAAAACATTGCTTACAGCAATAGCGACACCGATCTGATTGTGCGTTGTATTGTGATGAAGGACCCCAAGGCGCAGGAGAATTTTCGCACGCCCGCGGACGTGGAGGAGGCGGTCAAAAATGTGAAGGGCATGCCGGCGCTCATCCAAAAGGTCGCCCAGTGGCGGTTGTTGCCGGAGGCATACGTCCACGGGTTTTTGCACACGTACGCGTACAGTTTGCAGCGCAGCGCGTTTTTGCTGGGCGAGCGATCAAGCGTCGGCTGGCGCAGTTATTTTTTGGTGACTTTCGGCATCAAGAGCCCGCTGGCGCTTTTCGGGCTGATAGGGGTGGGCGTGGTCGCTTGGGGCGTCTGGCTTGGGCGGGCGCCCAAGGGGAAAAGGGGAAAGCTGTTGGGTGAGGGGCTTTATCATTTGACGCCTTATTTGGCGGGCATTTTGGTGTATGGGGGGATGGCGGTGATGACGAATCTCAATATCGGACATCGGCATATTTTGCCGCTGGATCCGCTGTTGTTTATTGTGCTGGGCGGAATGTTGCGCCCGTGGATGCGTTGGAAGGCTTTGTGGGGTGCGGTGATTGGGGCGTTGCTCGTGTGGTATGTCGCCGTTGCCCTGTGGATATGCCCGCATTTCTTGGCGTATTTTAACCCGATTCTGGGCGGGCCTTCGCAGGGATACAAGGCGCTGATCGACAGCTCGCTTGACTGGGGGCAGGATGTGCCTTCCGTTGTGAAAGCGGTGGAAAAACTCCGCGCCGAGGGTGACCGCGAACCGATGTATTACGCGTTGTTCGGGTCGGGCTGGCCGGAGCATTATGGGCTAAAAACGCGTTACCTGCCCGCTTATCGCGTGACGGGGGCCGTCGCCCAAATCTCGGTGCCGCCGCTGGAAGGCGGGCTTTACCTCATCCATGCGACGCAGTTGCAAAACGTTTATGTGGACGCGCCCATTGAGTGGTCGCCGCAGGCGGACGATGTGTTGCGGCAGCTGACGCTGCTGGTGCAGTCGTGGCAGTTGCGGGCGCGCTCGGCGCAGGATTTTGCGCAGCTGTTGGCGAACGAGAACCCGGCGAACATTCAGATTCCCGCGCAGGCCACGGCGGAACAGCGGGCCAACGCACTGTTGAACACCAACCTTGGGTTGCTGGCGCGTTACGGCAACCTGCGGTTCGCCAAACTCTGCCAATGGCTGCGGCTGCGCAAACCCGACTTCCAGATCGGCTACACCGTCAACGCCTACCGGCTGACGCAGACGGATTTGGAGGAAGTGGGGTTGGTCACCGGCGTGGGCATTCCCGAGCCGATGACGGACGCGCTCGCTCAGATGCTGGGGATGCCGCGCGCGCAGACACGCTACGATAAGTAAGGGATGGGGAGCGTTTAAAAAACGCCGTGCTCGCCGAGGATGCGCAGGGCTATCACGATCAGGATCACTCCGCCGAGCATCTCCGCGCGTTTGGCGATGACGCAGGCGCTGGCGAGCAGGCGGCCGAGCCAGATGCCCCCGCCGCTGATGAGCGTGCAGACAACCCCGATCAACGCCGCCGCCGCCCAGACGGGCAAAGGCATTTCGACGAGCGAAAAGGAAAGGCCGACGGCCAAGGCGTCGATGCTCGTGGCGACCGCCAAGAGCAGGAGCGTCCAGCCTTTTGAGGGATCGCGCGGTTGTGCGTCTTCTTTCCCGCAAGCATCGTGCGAAAAAGCCTCTCGAAGCATGTTCAGGCCGACGAGCGTCAACAGGCCGAACGCCACCCAGTGATCCCAGTTTTCAATGAAACGCCGCACGCCAAGCCCGAGCATCCAGCCGATCAGCGGCATCAGGAATTGAAAAAAACCGAACGCCAATGACATGCGCGTGCCGCCGCGAGCGTGTGTTTTGCGCAGGCGGATGCCCGAGGCCACCGAAACGGCAAAGGCGTCCATGGACAAGGCCACGGCGAGGGCGAACAGGGCAAGCAGGCTCATCGTGCGGAAAGGATAAAAGAGAGAGGGCCGATCCTATGAAAGAACGGCCCCCGACTCAAGCGCGGGATTTTTAACCGATATAGGCTGTCAGCGCGACAGGCGGCGGTATTTGGGACGGTGCGGGGTGTCGGCCGCCTGACCGAGACGGCGGCGGCGGTCGGCCTCGTATTCGGAATAGTTGCCCGGGTAAAACACCGTCGTGCTGTCGTCTTCGAACGCCAGAATGTGGCTGGCGACGCGGTCGAGGAACCAGCGGTCGTGGGAGACGACGACGGCGCAGCCCGCGAAGTTTTCCAAAGCTTCCTCAAGGGCGCGGATCGTGTTCACGTCGAGGTCGTTGGTCGGTTCGTCGAGCAGGATGAAATTCGCGCCCTGCCGCAAGAGGCGGCCCAAGTGGACGCGGTTGCGCTCGCCGCCGGAAAGCAGGCCCACTTTCTTTTGCTGGTCGGGCCCGGCAAAGCCGAATTTGGAGGCGTAGACGCGGCCGTTCACGCGCTGGGTGCCCAGCTGCAAAAACTCCTGGTTGTCGGTGAGGGCCTCGAAGACGGTCGCCTCGTCGGGCAGCGATTCGCGCGACTGGTTGACGTAGGCGAGCTTTACGGTTTCGCCGAGGGTGAGCGAGCCGGCGTCCGGCTTTTCCAGCCCCGCGATCATGCGGAACAAGGTTGTCTTGCCCGCGCCGTTGGGACCGATGACGCCGACGATGGCCCCCGCCGGCAGCGAGAAGGAAACGTTGTCGAGCAACAGGCGGTCGCCGTAGCCTTTTGTCAGACCCTCCGCCTTCAAGACGAGCGTGCCCAAGCGCGGGCCGGGCGGGATGTAAATTTCGAGCCGCTGTTCGACTTCCTTCACGTCCTGCTCCAGCAATTTTTCATAAGCCGCGATGCGGGCCTTCGACTTGGCTTGGCGGCCTTTGGGGGATTGGCGGACCCAGTCCAGTTCGCGCTCGAGCGTTTTTTGGCGGGCGGAGGCTTGTTTTTCCTCCACGGCCAATCGCTTTTGCTTTTGCTCCAGCCACGAGGAATAATTGCCCTTCCACGGGAT